>NZ_JBUYWT010000001.1:0-369559 GCF_055264925.1 Bradyrhizobium sp. KZN70725 | reverse complement strand
CGATATCGCATGCTCGGCCCTCTGTGTCTCGACAACCAGAAAAGACCGATTTGCCTCGGTCCTGCCGAGCATGCACCGCGACACAGTGAATCATTCCCCGGACACCCCTGCGCTTGCGGGGAGAGGTCGGATCGCATGCAGCGAAGCGAAGTGCGGTCCGGGTGAGGGGGAGTCTCCGCAACTCGTCTGCAGCCGTCTGTGCGGAGCAAGCCCTTCACTCAACCCACTAAGAGCGAGCTGCGCTCGTCTTGACCCGGCAAGAGCGGCGCGAGGGAGCAATAGACCGATCGCGATTCCAAAAGCTCGCGACGCCGCTGCAAGGTGCGGCATGTTTCCGCATTGTAGCCATCTGTGACTTGAGTTCGCGCTGCCGCTTTGGCAAGTCAGTCCGGTCAACGCCCGCCCCGGTCCTGATCGGACACCTTCATTTGACCCTTTCCTCCAATCTTCGCGGCAGCCTGTTCATGGCTGCGGCCATGGCCAGCTTCACGGTCAACGACACCATCACCAAGGCGGTGTCGGCGGAGCTCAACATCGGCGAGATCCTGCTGGTGCGCGGCCTGGTTGCGATGGTGCTGGTCGCGGCGCTCGCCTGGTACCGTGACGCGCTGCGCAGTTTCAGCGTGCTGCTGATCTGGCCGGTCGGGCTGCGCGTCCTTGGCGAGATCGGCGGCACGCTAACCTATCTCTCCGCGATCGCGCAGATCCCGCTCGCCAACGCCTCGGCGATCTTCCAGGCGCTGCCGCTGGTCATCACGCTCGGTGCGGCGCTGGTGTTCGGCGAGCCGGTCGGCTGGCGGCGCTGGCTTGCGATCGCGGCCGGCTTCATCGGGGTGCTTGTCATCGTTCGGCCCGGTGCGGAAGGCTTTAGCCAGGCTGCACTCTTGGCGCTGGCGTCGGTCGGCTTCTGCGCGGTGCGCGATCTCGCCACCCGCCGTATCCCGAAAGAGCTGCCGACCGTGTTCATCACGCTGCTCACCACCGTGACCGTGACGACGGCGGGTGCTGTCGTCCTTGTGCCGCTCGGCGGCTGGCGGCCGCCGTCCGGCACCGCGCTCGGCCTGCTCATATTGGCCGCGGTCCTGATCCTGATCGGTTATCAGTGCATCATCGTGTCGCTGCGCACAGGCGACATCTCGGCGGTGGCGCCGTTCCGCTATACCGCGCTGCCGTGGGCGATGCTGACGGGCTATCTCGCCTTCGGCCACAAGCCCGACGGTCCGATGCTCGCGGGCGCCGCGATCATCGTGGCCTCCGGCCTCTATGCCTTCTACCGCGAGCGCAAGCGCGACAAGCTCCGTCCCGCCGCAACGGGACCGGGGCTACCGCCGGACGGGTTGTGACGCATCCGTGATCCTACGCAATCATTTGCAAATCACTTGGCGCAATGTGCGATCAGCCGTGCGACGAATGCGCCGCACGCCTCGAGCTGCGACATCTCGACGAACTCATCCGGCGTATGCGCCTGTGCGATCGAGCCGGGGCCGACCACAACGGACGGCACGTCCGCCATGCTGACGAACAGGCTGGCCTCGGTGCCGAAGGCAACCTTGGCGTGGTCGTTGCGGCCGGCAAATTGCTTGGCGAGCGTGACGATGGCGGCGTCGGCGACGGTGTCGAGCGCGGGGTAGTCGAGGATCTCTTCGAAGTCGATGCCGCAGTCCGGATGCCGCTTGCGCATGTCAGGCTCGATCTCGGCCTTGGCCCAGGCGATGATCGCGTCCGTCACCTCTCTCGACTCGGTGATGCCGATGCCGCGGCACTCGAATTCCACCACGCATTGGTCCGGCACGATGTTCAGCGCGGCGCCGCCATGCACGATGCTGGTGAGCAGGGTCGAGTGCGGGACATCGTAGAGGCTGCCTTGTTCGGCATCCGCGGTCAGCAACGCGGCGCGGCGGCGGATCTCGGTGATCAGGTCGGCGGCATATTCGATGGCGTTGACGCCGTCGGGCGCGATCGAGGAGTGGCGGGCGAGCCCGCGGAACGTGGCGCGCACGCCATGCTTGCCCTTGTGCCCGATGATCACCTGCATCTGGGTCGGCTCGCCGACGAAACAGCCGAGCGGCTTGATCGGCTTGCGCGCGACCTCGCGCAGCATCGGACGCACGCCGACGCAACCGATCTCCTCGTCATAGGAGATGGCAAGATTGATCGGCGTCTTCAGATCGGCCGCGAGCATCTCGGGAACCATCGCGAGGCAGACGGCGACAAAGCCCTTCATGTCGGTGGTGCCGCGGCCGTACAGCCGGCCGTCGCGCTCGACGAGCTCGAACGGGTTGTGGCTCCAGTCCTGTCCCACAACTGGCACGACATCGGTATGCCCCGACAGCACCAGCCCGGCCTTGTCCTCAGGGCCGACAGTGACCCACAACGAGGATTTCTGCCCGGTTTCATCGACGATGCGTTGCCCCGCGAGGCCAAGCGAGGCGAGGTAGCGCTCGATGTAGTCGATCAGGGGCAGATTGCTGCGGTCGCTGACGGTGTCGAACGCGACGAGGTCGGCCAATAGCTTGCGGATGCGGTCGGAACGTTGATTTTGCATTGCCTGTTCGTTTGCGAGGGATTGTGCGAGGAATGACGAGTGTGCGAGCGATCCTGCCAGCGAAGTATAACAGCTGGTTGGCCTGCCGAGGCCAAGCAATATTTGGACCGTTGCCGGCGGTTATTGCGGTCCAGGCGTGTGGGATGGGTTGGGTAGAGCGAAGCGAAACCCATCAAACATATCCGCGCGGCGCGGTGAGATGATGGGTTTCGTGAAGTTTATCATCGGGGCGCGCGCGTTGCGCGGACCTAGCGCGGAACGAAAGGCAAGACTCGGGCGATTCATGTCGCGAGAATGCGAAACTGTTCCCCATTCTCGGCTGTCATCGACCGGCTCGGACCGGGCGATCCAGAACGCCGCGGCCTCTCGGCCCAAGCACAGACGTCTCTGGAGTACTGGATCACCCGCATGCGTATGCGCAGGTGATGACACCGCATTGTTTGGCACTTGAATGCGAACCATCTCCAGCGTCGTCCCGGCGAAGGCCGGGACCCATTACCCCAAATGCCAATGAATGCGCGACGCTGGGGCAACAGCCTTCTTCAACTACTCGACCCTGTGGTTATGGGTCCCGGCCTTCGCCGGGACGACGGTCGTGAATGTGGAGCCATCGGGGCCGCAGCCGGGATAACCACGGAGACTGCCCTCGCTAGATCGGCTTGCCCGTATACGGCATCGATGCGGTGAGGCCGCCGTCGACCGGGATGGCCTGGCCGTTGACGTAGGACGCTTCATCGCTCGCCAAAAACAATCCCATCGCGGCGAGCTCGTGCGGCTGGCCGGCGCGCTTGAGCGGATTGAGCTGGCCGATCTTGTCCTGGGTGCCGCGCTCCTTGGCGCGATCGAACACCGGCTTGGTCATGCCGGTTTCGATCAGGCCCGGGCACACCGCATTGATGCGCACGCCGGTGCCGGAGAGCGAGTAGGCGGTGGTCTGCACCAGGCTGATGACGCCGGCCTTGCTCGCGCCGTAGGGATGTCCGCTGGCACCCGACTTCAGGCCCGCGACGGAGGCGGTGCAGACGATCGAGCCGGAACCTTGCTTCGTCATATGCGGAATCGAATGCTTGATCGCGAGGAACGGGCCGATCAGATTGACGCGCAGCACTTCCTGCCAATGTTCGACGGTCTGGTCGGCGAGCGGGACGAGGCCGCCGCTGACGCCGGCATTGGCCCAGATCGCATCGAGCTTGCCGTACTTCGAAACCGCCTTCTCGATGAAGGCCTTTACGTCGCTCTCCGAGCCGGCATCGGCGGTGACGGCCTCGACGGTGCCGCCGGCATCGCGCACCAGCTTGGCGGTCTCGTTGACGCCCTCGGTGCGATCGACCGCGATCAGCTTGGCGCCTTCCCTGGTGAACAGCAGCGAGGCGGCGCGGCCGATGCCGCTGCCAGCGCCGGTGATGATGACGGATTTGCCTTCGAGGCGGCCCATGAGTTTCTCCCTGTTCACGTGATTAGTTCGGGTGGTCCTTGGCGAGTCTGCCGCGCGACGGAATTCAAACAAAATTTCAAACGTCCGAAGCACTTGAGACGGTGTGCGGCGTGACGTACAGCGAGACGGGACACTATTGAAGGGCTCATCCGATGTCCAATCCAGACAAGCCTGAGGTGACGGTGACGCGGTGGTGGTGGGTTCGTCACGCGCCGGTGCGCAGCGACGGCGGCAACATCTACGGACAAGAGGATATCGACTGCGACACCGGCGATGTCGAGGTGTTCGAGGCGGTCGCCAAGATGCTGCCGCGCGATGCGGTCTGGTATTCGAGCAATTTGAAGCGCACACACAAGACTGCGGACGCGATCTGGGCTGCCGGGTTTCCAAAGCCTGAAAGCATGACGCAGGAACGCGACTTCGCCGAGCAGCATCTCGGCCAATGGCAGGGTATGAACCGCGCCGCGTTTCTCGCCAGTCGTCCGCCGGGTACGGCCTGGTTCGCCGACGTCAACGATCCCGCGCCCGGCGGCGAGAGCTACATGGATCTCTACACCCGCGTCTGCCGCACCATTGTGCGGATCACCGCCGCGGAAGCGGGCAGGAATATCATCGCCGTCGGCCATGGCGGCGTGATCAAGGCCGCGGTCGGGCTGGCGCTCGGCGGCCAGCCGGACAGGGGGCTGTCGTTCGATATCGATAATGTCTCGGTGACGCGGCTCGATCACATCGCGAGCGCCGGCCTGTCGACCTGGCGCTTGCCGATGGTGAACCAGCAGCCGTGGATTGCCGATCCGCGCCACGCCGCGATGCATCAGCCGTCCGGGCCTGAAGTCAGGCCGGCGAGCAAGCTTGCGTGATCGTCATTCCGGGATGGTCCGAAGGACCAGACCGCAGATGCGCAATTGCGCATCGGGGAATCTCGAGATTCCGGGTCGACGCTGGTGCGTCGCCCCGGAATGACGCTAAGACGAACACTTAACATCAGGGAGAGAAACATGACCTTGTTCGACATGAAGGGAAAAGTCGCCGTCATCACCGGCTCGACGCGCGGCATCGGACGCGCGATCGCCGAGCGCATGGCCGAGCACGGCGCCAAGGTCGTGATCTCCTCGCGCAAGGCTGACGTCTGCGAGCAGGTGGCGAAGGAGATCAACGACAGCTACGGCAAGGGCACCGCGGTTGCGATCGCGGCAAACATCTCGTCGAAGGAAAACCTGCAGAACCTGGTCGACGAGAGCAACCGCGCCTTCGGCAAGATCGACGTGCTGGTCTGCAACGCGGCGTCGAACCCGTATTACGGTCCGCTCGCCGGCATCTCCGACGATCAGTTCCGCAAGATCCTCGACAACAACATCGTCGCCAACAACTGGCTGATCTCGATGGTGGTGCCGCAGATGATCGAGCGCAAGGACGGCTCGATCATCATCGTGTCCTCGATCGGCGGCCTGAAGGGCTCGACCATCCTCGGCGCCTACGCGATCTCCAAGGCTGCCGACATGCAGCTCGCGCGCAACCTCGCCTGCGAATACGGCAAGCACAATATCCGCGTGAACTGCATCGCGCCCGGCCTGATCAAGACCGACTTCGCGAAGGCGCTGTGGGACAATCCGGACAATCTGAAGGCCTCGACCGCACGCTCGCCGCTGCTGCGGATCGGCGTGCCGGACGAGATCGCTGGCGCCGCCGTGATGATGGGCTCGCGCGCCGGCGACTTCATGACTGGCCAGACCATCGTGATCGACGGCGGCGCGACGATCAGCTGAGCATCACTCGTCATTCCGGGGCAGCCCGCAGGGCTGAACCCGGAATCTCGATGTTGTTGCGCGAGATTCCCCGATGCGCGATTGCGCATCTTAGGTTCGCGCCCCGGAATGACGGACTACTCCACCGCCGCATACACCCCGTTGCGCACCAGCGAGCGGGTATATTCGCGCTGGCCCGGGCCCTGCATCATGAAGACCGCGATCAGGTCTTCGCTCGGATCGATCCAGAAGAAGGTGCCGGCCATGCCGCTCCAGAAATACTGGCCGACCGAGCCGGAGAACGGCGCGATGCCCTGCTGCATGCGCACGGCGAAGCCGAGGCCGAAACTGTGGCCGGGCGACACCAGCGTGCCCTGGATCTTCACGCCGGCGCCGAGGTGATCGGAGGCCATGAATTCGAGCGTCTTGCGGCCGATGATCCTGGTGCCGTCGAGCGAGCCGCCGTTCAGCAGCATCTGCGCGAAGCGGGCATAGTCCATCGTGGTCGAAACCAGGCCGCCGCCGCCGGATTCCATCGCCGGCTTCTCCAGCATGTTGAACAGCTGCACCTTGTCGTTGGTCCAGGGATCGTTGGCAAAGGCCTCGGCGAGGCGGCCGGCATTGGCTTCCCCGGTGTGGAAGGCGGTCTCGGTCATCTGCAGCGGCGAGAGGATGTGCTCAGTGAGGTACGCGCCGAGCGTCTTGCCGCTGACGACCTCGATGATGCGGCCGAGTATGTCGGTGGAGCGGCTGTAGTTCCACTCGGCGCCGGGCTGGCAAACCAGCGGCATGCCGGCGAGCATGGTGGCGTGCTCGGCATTGGTGATCTTGCGGCTGCGCAGCCGCGACTGCTGGTAGAGCTGCTGCACCGGGCCGTTGCCGGTGTGGTCATAAGTAAGCCCAGACGTGTGGCGAAGCAGGTCCTGGATCGTCATCTGCCGCTGCACGGGTACCAGCTCGAGCTTGCCGTTGTTGTCGACGCCGACCTTGGTCTCGGCGAATTCGGGGATGAATTTCGCGACTGGGTCGTTGAGCAGGAAGTGGCCGTCCTCCACCAGCTGCATGATGCCGACCGAGACGATCGGCTTGGTCATCGAGAAGATGCGGAAGATCGTGTCATGGGCCATTGGCGCCGAGGCGGTCGGGCTTTGCCGGCCGATCGCGTCGAACCAGCCGATCTGGCCGCGCCGCGCCACCAGCACCGTCACGCCGGGCACGGTTCCCCTGTCGACCTCGCGGCGGAAGGTGTCGGACATCGCCTGCAGCCGCACGCTCGACAATCCGATCGATTCGGGCTTGGCGAGGGGAAGAGAGGGGGTGGTCGGGCTGGCGGCGTGCTTGGTGGCGGTTTGGGCGTTCATGGTCTCTCCCTGGTTGTTGATTCTTGCGGCGAGGTGCCGACACGGGGTGATCGCCGAAGTCTGGCGCAGAAGTTTTGCAATGAACAGAAGCTTCACCGCTTCGCCCTTGCAAACCGGCCATGCCCTGTGCTTGAAACGGCGCGAACCGGCGGCGACGCAGGTTCCCTGCAGGAGTGTAGCTCAATTGGTAGAGCACCGGTCTCCAAAACCGGGGGTCGCAGGTTCGAGCCCTGCCACTCCTGCCAGCTTTTAATCAACAATTTGAATGCCTTGGCCGAGGTCCCGGACCCCGGCCATGATCCTGCTCGCCTACTTGATGAGCGGGCAGCCGCCGTCCTTCAGCGGCCGGAACGCCTGGTCGCCGGGCACTTCGGCGAGCACCTTGTAGTAATCCCACGGCGCCTTCGATTCCTCGGGCTTCTTGACCTCGAACAGGAACATCGAGTGCACCATGCGGCCGTCCTCGCGCACCACGCCGTTGTCAGTGAAGGCGTCGCGGACCGGGGTCGCGCGCATCTTGGCCAGCACCGGCTTGGTCTCCTTGGTGCCGGCGGCCTTCACCGCGTTGAGGTAGTGCAGGGTGGCGCTGTAGGTCGCGGCCTGGTTCATCGTCGGCATCCGCTTCATGCGCTCGAAGAAGCGCTTGCCGAAGGCGCGGGTGCGGTCGTTGAGATCCCAGTAGTAGGCCTCGGTGATGATCAGGCCCTGCGCGAGCTTGAGCCCGAGGCTGTGGATATCCGAGATGAACATCACGATGCCGGCGAGGTTCTGCCCGCCCGCGACGATGCCGAATTCGGAGGCCTGCTTGATGGTGTTGATGGTGTCGGCGCCGCCATTGGCCATGCCGATGATCTTGGCCTTCGAGGCCTGCGCCTGCAGCAGGAAGGACGAGAAGTCCGGCGTGTTGAGCGGATGCCGCGCGCTGCCGAGCACCTTGCCGCCGGCGGCGCGGACCACGTCGCCGGTGTCGCGTTCGATCGAATGGCCGAACAGATAGTCGGCGGTGATGAAGAACCAGGTATCGCCGCCGTTCTTCACGATCGCGCTGCCGACGGTGTGGGCGTTGGCGTAGGTGTCGTAAGTCCAGTGCAGCGTGTAGGGCGAGCAGGACTTGCCGGTGATGTCGGAGCTCGCCGCATCCGTCACGATCATGATCTTCTCGAACTGCTTCGACATCTCCATGCCGGCGAGCGCGGTCGCCGAGGTCGGCATGTCGATGATCATGTCGACATTCTCGGCCTCGTACCATTTGCGGGTGATGGTGGCGGCGACGTCGGCCTTGTTGAGGGCGTCGGCGGTGACGAGCTCGATCGGCTTGCCGAACATCGACCCGCCGAACTCCTCGATCGCCATCTTGGTGGCCTCGACATTGCCGGCGCCGCCGATGTCCGAATAGACCGACTGGAAATCCGTGAGCACGCCGATCTTGAGCGGCGCCTGCTGCGCGAGCACCGGCCCTGCCAGCACAGCCGCGATCAGGCCGGCGGCGGACAGACTCGTGACGATGGATTTCATGATGGTGTGCCTCCCCGAGGTGTTCTTGTCACTTTGTCCGACAAAGCTAGATTTGCCCGGTTCCGGTGTCAATTCCGACCGCCGGGGTGCGACAATCAGGCCGAATATTGCCCGTTTGACGCCCCAAGGGCCTTCGCCTATCTTTTGTCCGACAAACGACAATCGGGGTCCGGGGGAGCTGAAGATGCCCACCACGCCGCTGTTCCGGCGTATCGATGTCGCGCCGGCCTATCAGAAGGTCGCCGACGCGATCGAACGCGAGATCATCAACGGGCGGATCAAGCCGGGCGAGCCGATCGGCACCGAGCAGCAGCTGGTTGCGCAGTTCGGCGTCAACCGCTCGACGGTGCGCGAGGGCATTCGCGTGCTCGAGGAGGGCGGGCTGATCCGCCGCGATTCCAGCCGCCGGCTGCAGGCCTGCCTGCCGCGCTACAACAAGCTCGCGACGCGACTGTCCCGCGCGCTGATCCTGCACGAGGTGACGTTCCGCGAATTGTTCGAGACCTCGATGACGCTGGAGGTCGCGAGCGTCGAGGGCGCGGTGGAGCGCGCGACCGAGGAGAACATCGCCGAGCTCGCCGGCAATCTCGAGCGCAGCGCAGCTGTCGTCGGCAATCCCGCGGCGCTGGCCGAGCTCGATGCGGAATTCCATGTGCTGATGGCCAAGGCTTCGCAGAACCGCGTGCTGCAACTGGCGCGCGAGCCCGCCGCGCAACTGTTCTTTCCGACCACCGAGATGATCGTGGGCGGCGTGCCCGAGGGCGGCGCGCGGCTGGTCGAGGCGCACCATCATCTGCTCGACGCGATCAAGCGGCGCGACAAGGAGGCCGGCGTGCTGTGGACGCGGCGGCACCTGCAGGACTGGCGGCGCGGTTTCGAGAAGATCGCCTCGCTCGATCGCTCGGTCGAGCACACCTACATGGAACACGCTTACGCCGCCCGGCAATAGCGACGGCGCGGCCAAGACAAGACGAAAACAACGACAACAAGCACATTCGGGAGGGACAAATGAGCGGAGACATCGCAGCAACCATCCAGCGCGCCCGCGGGCACAGCATCGGCGATCTGCTGCGCCGGTCGGCGAAGCGCTACCCCGGCAAGACCGCGCTGATCTGCGGCGCGGTGAGCTGGAGCTTTGCGGAGATGGACGCGATCTGCAATCGGCTCGGCCGTGGCTTGCTCGCGCTTGGCGTTGCGAAGGGCGATCGCGTCGCGGTGCTGTCGCGCAACTCGCACGGCTTCGCCGCGCTCCGCTTTGCGGTGGCCCGGATCGGCGCGATCCTGGTGCCGATCAACTTCATGCTCAATCCGGACGAGATCAATTTCATCCTCGCCAATTCCGGCGCCAAGCTGCTCGCGGTCGGCCCGGATTTCGTGGAGACGGCGCACGCTGCGGCCGCCAAGGGCTCGGCGGTCGAGACCTTGATCTGGCTGCCGGGCGAGGATCCGGCCACCGCACCCGACGGCATCACGACGTTCGACACCCTGCTGCACAGCGACGCCTCGGCGCCGGAGGTGTCGGTGGACAGCCGAGATCCCGCGCAGGTCATCTACACCAGCGGCACCGAGTCGCTGCCGAAGGGCGCGATCCTCACCCACGAAGCCGTCATGTGGCAGTATGTCAGCTGCATCATCGACGGCGGCATGGCGACCGACGATACGGTGCTGCACGCGCTGCCGCTCTATCACTGCGCGCAGCTCGACGTCTTTCTGGGGCCCGCGATCTATCTCGGCGCCACCAGCCTCATTACCGGCAAGCCGGTGCCCGACAATGTCCTGGCGCTGATCGCGGCCCACAAGATCAATTCGTTCTTCGCGCCGCCGACGATCTGGATCGCGATGCTGCGCTCGGGCGCGTTCGACCGCACCGACCTGTCGACCCTGCGCAAGGGCTATTACGGCGCCTCGATCATGCCGGTAGAGGTGCTGCTCGAGTTGCAGCGCCGGCTGCCCGAGGTGAAGTTCTGGAATTTCTACGGCCAGACCGAGATCGCGCCGCTCGCGACCGTGCTGTCGCCGGAGGACCAGCTGCCGAAGGCCGGCTCGGCCGGCAAGCCCGCGATCAATGTCGAGACGCGGGTGGTCAGGCCTGATATGACCGACGTCGGGGTGGGGGAGGTCGGCGAGATCGTGCATCGCTCGCCGCATCTGTTGTCAGGCTATTACAACGATCCGGTCAAGACTGCGGCCGCGTTCGCCGGCGGCTGGTTTCATTCCGGCGATCTCGCGACCATCGATGCCGACGGCTACATCACCGTCGTCGATCGCGTGAAGGACATGATCAAGAGCGGCGGCGAGAATGTCGCGAGCCGCGAGGTCGAGGAGATGATCTACCGGTTGCCTTCGGTGTCGGAGGTCGCGGTGGTCGGGCTGCCTGATCCGCGCTGGATCGAGGCGGTGACCGCGATCGTCGTGGTCAAGGCCGGCCAGAGCCTCGATGCCGACGCCGTCATCAAGCATTGCGCGGCGTCGATGGCCCATTTCAAGGTGCCGAAGCAGGTCATCTTCGTGGATGCCTTGCCGAAGAATCCGAGCGGCAAGCTGCTCAAGCGCGAGCTGCGCCAGCGCTATCTCGGCGGCGCCACGCTCGACCAGGCGGTGCAGAAGAGCTTCGCCGGCTAGGCTGTCTATTGGCCAGCTGTCGCCGGCGCCTTGTCCGACCATTCCGGCGGCAAGCCGAGCTTGCCGGCGGCCATTCCGACCAGGCCGGGATTGCGGCCGAACGCCTCGCAGGCCGCGTATTTCGGCTTGCCGCCGAGCGTTGCGCCAATCTTGTCGAACGATGGCAGCTCCGGCGCCTTTCCGAATGGCGTCGCGCCGGTGACGACGAGCTTGCTGAAATCGTCGCTGAAGGAAGGGGCGAGATCGTAGGCGTCACCGGCGCTCGAGACCATCGGCGAGTTGGTGAAAGAATTCGCCCCGCGGGCCCAGATCATCGCCGCCTGCTGGCGGCTGGCCTGATCGCGCACCTCGGCTTCGACGGTCAGGCTGCCAAGCCCGACCGGCAACCGCGGCACCGGCACGCCCGCGCCGAGCGCGCTCGGCAGGAAGCTGACCACCTTGGAAGTGCCCGCCGCGACCTCGTCGGTGGGCGCCGCCTGGGTGACAAGCGCGTGCAGGGACAGATCCGCAAGCTGATCGGGACCAACAACCTGCAGCCGCTCGCTCAGGCCGACGCACAGCGAACGATCGATCGCGTTGGCCACCAGGTGCCGCTGCTCCTGGGACAGCGTCGGCGACGCTGCCTGCGAGAGGGTCGTCGGGACGATCCGCACCGTCTTCGCGGCGAGGACCTCGTCCTTGTTGACGCGAACCAGCGATTTCGCCAGCACTCCGTCGGACGGCGTGAGATTGTCGTAGGATGCCAGTGACCCGCCTCGCGTCATCGGTGCGCTGGCACAGCCCGACAACAACACCATCGCAACCGCAGCGCCGGCAAGCAGGGATGACCGATTGGGCTGACCGTTGCGCGACGCCCGGCCCGTGCTCCGCGCATCAGTCGCAGCGCCCGGCAGAAATTCGATTCTCATGTACCCCTCGAACGACCGCTCACCCCACGAACGATCGAAGGTCACGATAGAGCAGGGCCGCCGGGGTCGGGATTAAGAGATATTAAGTCAGATGTAGCTCGCGAAACCGCGCGACCTATTTGAGCCACATTTGGCCGTGCAGGCTTAACAAAACGCTATATTTGCGCACTGCGCATCCGGGGCCGAGGCCTCTAAAATGCCGTGATGCAAATCCTGGAATACGACCTCGTGGCTTTCCCCGTCACCAACGCACGCATCCTCTGCGTCGAGGACGATGCCGATATCGCGCGCATGCTGGCCGAGGTGCTTGAGGACAACGGCTTCCGACCGGTGCTGGTCGGCTCGGCCGTGGAGATGGATGCGCTGCTCAAGCGCGAGAGCTTTGATCTCGTCGTACTCGACGTGATGCTGCCGGGCGAGGATGGGCTGAGCATCTGCCGGCGCCTGCGCATGTCGTCTTCGATTCCGATCATCATGGTCACCGCGCGGGGCGAGGACATCGACCGCATCCTCGGCCTCGAGCTCGGTGCCGATGACTACGTCACCAAGCCGTTCAATTCGCGCGAACTGGTCGCCCGCATCCGGGCGCTGCTGCGCCGCGTCGAGAGCGGCGCCACGTCGCGGTCACGGCCGCGTCCGCTGACCTTTGCCGGATGGCGCATCAACCCCACCACCCGTGAGCTGCATGACCCCGCGGGCGTCCGGATCACGCTGACCGGTGCCGAGTTCGATCTGCTGCTGGCGTTCTGCCGCAATCCTGGGCAGGTGCTGTCACGCGAGCAATTGATCGAGCAGGCCTTCGGCGGCCTGATCGCCTCAGTCGAGCGCAGCGTCGACGTTCATATCAGCCGCATCAGGCAGAAGATCGAACCGGATCCGAAGGACCGCTCGATGATCAAGACGGTGCGGCTCGGCGGCTACCTCTTCACGCCTGCGGTCGAGCAGATATGATGGGATGGGCGCAGCGGCTGATGCCGCGCAGCGTCGCTGCGCAACTCATGAGCCTCGTCGCGCTCTCGGAACTGATCGGCATCACGCTCGCGGCGGTGACCATCATTTTTCTGTTCGATTCTCCCTCGATCACCGACACGCAGAAGTTGCTTGCCGGGCGGGTCGCGGAGCTCACGCAGCTCGTGCGTTCCACGAAGACGCCGGCAGACGCGGATGAACTGCTGGCCGCAGCCAGGCGCGGCGGTCTCGACGTCAGGCGCGTCGCCTTAGGCGAACTGGTGCCTCGAACAGCCGCAGAGACGCGGTCGTTTTCCATGCGAGCGTTCCGGCAACTGGCTGCAGAGCCTGGAATTGAATTGATGGAGGATCTGCGCCATCCCGCAGGCTCGTCGTCACAGGTGATCGTGAGACTCGACGATGGCCACGCGCTGATGGCCGATGTTGCGGTCAAAGGCGGCCTTTGGTCCACTTTGCTCCGCCCGCTGGCCGGGGGGACGATCATCGTGCTGATCTCGATGCTGCTGCTGTCGGTCTATGCGGTGCGTTGGGTGATCGCGCCGCTGGCTGATGTCGCGCGTGCCGCGACCTCGTTCGGCCGCTCGCCGCGGGCTCCCGAGGTGCTGCGCCGGCGCGGTCCGCTCGAGATCGCCCAGGTCGCCGACGCGCTGAACGACATGCGCACGCGTATCGCAGCGCTGCTCGACGACCGCACCCGCATGCTCGCCGCCATCAGTCATGACCTGCGGACGCCGCTGACCCGGCTCAGGCTGCGCACCGAGCGCGTCGGCGACGACACCCTGCGCCCGGCGATGCTGGGCGATATCGCCAAGATGACGCGCATGATCAACGAGACCCTGGAGTATCTGCGCGAGGATGCCCGCTCGGAGGCGGCGTCGTTCATCGACCTGCCGAGCTTCCTGCAGACCATCTGTTCGGACTTCGCCGACATGGGCCACGCGGTATCCTATGCCGGGCCGGCGCGTCTGCCTTATGCCTGCCGGCCCCGCGCGCTGTCGCGCGCCGTCACCAATATCGTGGAGAATGCGGTCAAGCACGGCAGCAAGGTCGCGGTGACGCTTCGCCCCATGGAGGCCGGCCACATCGAGATCGAGGTGGCGGATGACGGTCCGGGCATCCCAACTGCGCTGCACGACAAGGTATTCGAGCCCTTCTTCAAGGCCGACAGCGCCCGGCAGGAGGGGGGCTTCGGGCTAGGGCTATCGATCGCGCAGGATATCGCCAAGCGCCATGGCGGCAGCATCGCTTTGAGGCTGCGGGAGCCGAGCGGACTGCTCGTATCGATGCTGCTGCCGCCTAAACCCGGCCTGGCCTAGAGGGGCGAGACGAACGACGCTGATCCCGCCAGGACGCCAGGGGATCGCAGGGCGCCGGCTAAGCCCTTGATTTGGAGAGACCAATGCCCGATCTCCCCGAACCGGGCGGGAGCCGGACCCGACCCCGCCGACCTTGACGTTTGGCCGGTCTCGCAGTAGATACTCGCCACTCGCAGCCGGCCCGCTTTGATGGCGGATATCCGGCGCGGCCTAATTCCCCGAACATTCGAGCTCGTTTATCGGCTCAACCTTCCAAACGAGGGCTGGGTCCGCAAGGTCGGCTGTTCGGATTCCTTGAAACGTTGCAATCGTCCGGAGACGGACGCGGATCTCACGATGGCTTTCAGCCCGTTCAAATTCCTGCAGGAAGTGCGCTCGGAGACCGCCAAGGTCACCTGGCCGACGCGCCGCGAGACGACCATCACCACCATCATGGTGTTCGTGATGGTGGCGCTGGCCTCGGTCTTCTTCTTCGCCGCAGATCAGATCATCCGCTATCTGATTACCCTGATACTGGGCATCCACTGATGAGCATGGGAACTCAATTGATGGACAAGCGCTGGTACATCGTCCACGCCTATTCGAACTTCGAGAAGAAGGTTCAGGAATCGATCCGCGAGCAGGCCAAGCAGCGTGGGCTGGAAGAACTGTTCGAGCAGATTCTAGTGCCGACCGAGAAGGTCACAGAGGTGCGCCGCGGCCGCAAGATCGACGCCGAGCGCAAGTTCTTCCCGGGCTATGTGCTGGTGAAGATGAAGCTGACCGACGAGGCGTTCCATCTGATCAAGAACACCCCGAAGGTGACCGGCTTCCTCGGCGCGGAAAACAAGCCGATGCCGATCTCGGAAGCGGAGGCGATGCGGATCCTGCACCAGGTGCAGGAGGGCGTGGAGCGTCCGAAGGCGTCGGTGTCGTTCGAGATCGGGGAGAACGTACGCGTGGCCGACGGCCCGTTCGCTTCGTTCTCCGGCGTGGTGGAAGAAATCGACGAGGCGCGCTCGCGCGTCAAGGTCGCGGTATCGATCTTCGGCCGCGCGACGCCCGTGGAACTGGAATTCGGTCAGGTCGAAAAGGTGGTCTGACCGGACGGCGCGGGGTATATGCCTCGCGTCAAGTCGAGAGGCCGTGGGAGGGAGGAGGCGGTCGCCAGCCCCTTCAACCGAACCACGGAACCTGAAACCGCCGGCCCGTCCGGCACAACAGGAGTGATAAATGGCAAAGAAAGTGACCGGATACCTGAAGCTTCAGGTCCCGGCCGGTGCGGCGAATCCTTCGCCCCCGATCGGCCCCGCGCTTGGTCAGCGCGGCCTCAACATCATGGAGTTCTGCAAGGCGTTCAACGCGCAGACCCAGAAGGAAGAGAAGAACACCCCGATCCCGGTGATCATCACCATCTATGCGGACCGGTCCTTCACCTTCGAGATGAAGACCCCTCCGATGTCCTACTTCCTCAAGCAGGCCGCCAAGATCCAGTCCGGATCGAAGGCGCCGGGCCGTGACAAGGCCGGCCAGGTGACCAAGGCGCAAGTGCGCGAGATCGCCGAGAAGAAGATGAAGGACTTGAATTGCGACACCATCGAATCGGCCATGAAGATGGTCGAGGGCTCTGCCCGTTCGATGGGTCTGGAAGTTGCGGGGTAACGGGCCATGTCAATCGGAAAGCGTTTGAAGAAGGCCCGCGAGGGCGTCGATCGCGAGAAGCTCTATCCGCTCGCGGATGCCATCAAGATGGTCAAGGAGCGCGCCAAGTCGAAGTTCGACGAGACGATCGAGATCGCGATCAATCTCGGCGTCGACCCGCGCCACGCCGACCAGATGGTCCGCGGCGTCGTCAACCTGCCGAACGGAACCGGCCGTACGCTTCGTGTCGGCGTGTTCGCGCGCGGCGCCAAGGCTGAGGAAGCCAAGGCCGCCGGTGCCGACGTCGTCGGTGCGGAAGACCTGGTCGAGAAGGTGCAGGGCGGCGCGATCGATTTCGATCGTTGTATCGCCACGCCCGACATGATGCCCCTGGTCGGCCGCCTCGGTAAGGTGCTCGGTCCGCGCGGCATGATGCCGAACCCGAAGATCGGCACCGTGACCATGGACGTCACCAACGCCGTGAAGGGCGCCAAGGGCGGCTCGGTCGAGTTCCGCGTCGAGAAGGCGGGCATCGTGCAGGCCGGCATCGGCAAGGCCTCGTTCTCCGAGGACAAGCTGGTCGAGAACGTCAAGGCGCTTGCGGACGCGGTCTCCAAGGCGAAGCCGGCGGGCTCCAAGGGCACCTACATCCAGCGCGTGGCGGTTTCCTCCACCATGGGCCCGGGCGTGAAGGTCGAGCCGGGCACGATCCTCGGCTGAGGTCTCTGGCCGTGACGAGATAAAGAGGGGCGGGACCGGGCAACCGGTTCCGCCCTTTGTTTTGCCAAAGCGTTTTCGAGCGAAGTGGCTACCGGTTCGGTGAAGAAAACGCGCCAAGACAAGATCTGAAGCCTCTCGCAAGAAAGAACAACAATGCCCGATAAGGTCCTGGTCTATTCACGCTTTCCCAAGGCCCAGCTGATCCGCTTCGGCGAGCGCTATGAGCTGCTGAATGCGGCGGGCAAACGATTGGACGAAGCGTTCCCGGCGGCCGAGCTCGCCGATATCCGCGCCATGATCACCGCGGGCGGCACGGCGCTCGGCACGGAGGCCATGGACATGCTGCCGAAGCTCGGCGCAATCGTCTGCTACGGCACCGGTTATGACGGCGTCGATCTCGCCGCGGCCGCCAGGCGCGGCATCGCGGTCGGCCACAGCCCGGGGGCCAATGCGGCCTCCGTCGCCGACACGGCGGTGACCTTGATGCTGGCGTCGGTGCGGCGGCTGCTGGTGGCTGACAATTACGTGCGGAGCGGCGACTGGGCCGGTGCAAAGCCGTCGCCGATGATGCGGCCGCAGGCCGGCATGCGCGGCCGCAAGGTCGGCGTCTACGGCATGGGCGAGATCGGCCGCAAGATCGCCGCCCGCGTCGCGGCCTTCGAGACCGAGGTCGGCTATTTCAGCCGCTCGAAGCAGGACGTGCCCTATCAATACTTTCCGACGCTGGAGGCGCTCGCCGATTGGTGCTGCGTGCTGCTGGTGGCCGTCCGCGCCGGCGCCGATACCGAGCATGCGGTCAATGCCGACATCCTGCGCCGGCTCGGCAGCGACGGGTTCGTCGTCAACATCGCGCGCGGCTCGGTCATCGACGAGAAGGCGCTGGTCGCAGCGTTGACCGACGGCGTGATCGCCGGTGCCGGCCTCGACGTGTTCGCGAGGGAGCCACATGCGCCCGATGCGCTGACGGCGTTGCCGAACGTGGTGCTGTCGCCGCATCTCGGCGGCCACACGCTGGAATCGCACGTCGCCATGCAGGATTGCGTGCTGGCCAATCTCGACGCGTTCTTTGCCGGCAAGCCGCTCGCCTATCCGGTGGCGACGGCGGCCTGACCGGAGCTTCAGCTCCGGCGCGGCGCGTGGCGCAGCTTGTCCGGGTTGCGGACGATGTAGATCGCCGCGATCCGGCCGGTCTCGCCGTCGATCGCCATGCTCAGTGTGTGGTCGACTTCGCCATCGAGGAAGATCAGCGCGCCCGCGCTGCCATTGACCATCATCGGTTCGACGCGAACCTCGCTGCCGGCGTTCTTGCCGGCGATACCGATGATGAAGCGGACGATCTTCTCTGCCCCCTTGATCGGCTTCAGCGCCGCCAGCTTGCGGCCGCCGCTGTCGGTGATCGCGATGGCATCCTCGCGCAGCAGGTTGGCGAGGGCGGAGACGTCGCCGCTGGCCGCGGCCTTGCAGAATGCCGTCAGCAGCCGTGCGTGGCCTTCGGGCGGCTCGGCGGGAACAGGGCGGTTGTCGCGGACCGATCGGCGGGCGCGCGCGGCGAGCTGCCGGCAGGCCGCCTCGCTGCGCTCGAGGGTGCGGGCGACTTCCGCGAACGGCCGGTCGAACACGTCGTGCAGCAGGAACGCGGCGCGCTCGAGGGGCGTCAGGGCGTCGAGCGCCAGCATCAGCGCGAAGGAGAGATCGTCGGCGAGTTCGGTCGCCGCCTCGGCCGACAGCGCCTCGTCGAACACCGGCTCGGGCAACCAGGCTCCGACATAGACCTCGCGCTGGGCGCGGGCGCTCTTCAGCCGGTCAAGACAAAGCCGGGTCACCACCGTGACGAGGAACGCCTCGGGATTGCGAACGTCGTCGACCGCGGCGAACCGCAGCCAGGCGTCCTGGACCACATCGTCGGCATCGCCGCGGCTACCGAGCATGCGATAGACAAGCCCGGTCAGCCGCGCCCGATACGGCGCCAGCGGGTCGCGCTCAGGCAGCCTGCTTGATGACATCGATCTGATGGCCGGCCACGGTCACGCGGCGACACTCCCTGGCATATCCCAGCGCCAGCTTCATCATGGGGAAGATGCGGCCGATTTGTAGGGCCATGGCGAGGTCGATCACGCCTTTTTCGCCCCAGCGCGCGCGAACGGCGTCGCGGCAGGCGTTATCGTCGGTCGAGCGCTGCACGATGGCGTCGGCGAAGTGGAAGCCGAGCGCGGTGTCCGCGGTCATGGCGGCAACGTCACGACGGAGTACGGCGGTGACCTGCTGTTCCGCCATTCCGGCTCCGATCGCCATGTCGACGACCAGTTGCGCACAGGGACCGCAATCTTCCGCCAGCGCGCCGGTCAGCTTGGCAGCATAGAAGGCCTCAACCGGCGCGACCGCGCGGTAGGCGGCGGCCTTCATCGCGCCGGCGAATTTGAAGAACGCGGCGGGCGATTCCTTCAGCATGATCTCGAGATAGGTGGTGTCGTAGCCGTAGCGCCTGGAATAGGCGCGCAGCATGCGGCGCGCGATGAAGCTACGCATGTCGTTCTCCTTGATTTGGTAGGGCGGAATAGAGGGCGAGCGCCGCGGGCAGGACGACCGCCACCAGATCGGGCGCGGCATGGCGGTCGTGGCCGCCGGCGATCATCACGAGATGCAGCAGGCCGTGGCCGGCCAGGAACGCGGCGCCCGCGACCGCTGCCGGCCACCAGGCCGGCCACAAGGCTCGCGCCGCCAGGCCGAGCCCGGCCGCGATGAAGGCAATGCCGACGTCCTGGACCAAATGAGAGTTGAACGGACCGGTATCGGCGGCGCCGGGCACCAGCGACCACCAGAGGGAACCGGCCGACAGCATCACCAGCCCATTGGCGAGGTTGAAGAGGGCGAGAATTCCTGCAATCCATCGTTTCATGCGAGCCTCCAGCGCCCAGACGAGCGGCGGCATTGGAGCGTGACGCCGTCGGGGAAGAAATTTTTCGCTGGGCCGGGCAGGTCGCCGAACTGGTCTGAAATTTGCTCTTGGCAAGCAGGGCAGGACCGGCTACATAGCGCCTTCCGGGCGTGCTGGCACTTGCTGGCATGTCCGTGCTCGCAATCCGAAAACCTGAGATGATAGGAGATCATTCCTTTCCGCATGCCCGCAAGGATGCTCGAAAGGAAGGAGACCCGTCGCCTTCAGAGGAATGAGAGCAGGGGCCTTCAGCGTGCTGAAGTGCCTCGATCCTGTCCAAGACTGCAGGCGCCCGCGAGAACTTCGTGTTTTCAACGGCTTAATCGCATGGCCTGCATAGACGGGTGAAGACCGGATTTTGCACTCCACGTCGCGATCAGTTCGCGGCCGGGAGGCTGGTTTGGTTCGAACCTCGACAGCCCATGGCCGCAAGGCTCTGGGAGGGCAGGCTTCTAGATGTCGTCTTGCCCGGCATGTCCGAAGGGTCTTGCGCCCCAAGGATCAGGTTTAGGGCGGGACGATGGGTGCAACCCGGCGGTCCTGCCTTCGCGGAAAGGCCGCCAACCGGAAAGAGCTTGCTGTGGAACGAGCGGCAAAAAAAGAGTCGGTCGAACAACTTAACGAGGTCTTCAAGACCACGTCGGTTGCGATCGTTGCTCACTATTCCGGCCTCACCGTGGCCCAGATGCAGAAGCTGCGCATGCAGATGAAGCAGGCGGGCGCGTCGGTGAAGGTCTCGAAGAACCGTCTCGCCAAAATTGCTCTTGAAGGCACTGACGTCGCTGCCATCGGCTCCCTGCTGAAGGGACCGACCGTGATCGCTACTTCGAACGATCCGGTTGCGGCGCCAAAGGTTGCCATCGAATTCGCCAAGGCGAACGAGAAGTTCGTCATCCTCGGCGGCTCGATGGGTAAAACCGTCCTGAATGTCGACAGCGTGAAGGCGCTTGCCTCACTGCCGTCGCTCGACGAACTGCGCGGCAAGATCGTTGGCCTCCTCGTGGCGCCGGCGACCAAGCTTGCTCAGCTCTCCAACGCGCCCGCGGCCAAGCTCGCACGCGTCATTCAGGCTCATGCCTCAAAGGGCGAAGCGGCCTGACCCTTCGCTAATCTCAAACCTGGTTCGAACCAAACGTTTAAGGAACTGAACAATGGCTGACTTGCAGAAAATCGTCGACGACCTCTCGAGCCTCACCGTGCTCGAAGCGGCCGAACTCGCCAAGCTCCTCGAAGAAAAGTGGGGCGTGTCCGCCGCTGCCGCCGTTGCGGTTGCCGGCCCGGCTGCTGGTGGTGGCGGTGCCGCTGCTCCGGCTGAAGAGAAGACCGACTTCACCGTCGTGCTGGCTGGGGCCGGCGACAAGAAGATCGAAGTCATCAAGGAAGTCCGCGCCATCACCGGCCTGGGCCTGAAGGAAGCCAAGGACCTCGTCGAAGGTGCTCCGAAGCCCGTCAAGGAAGGCGTCAACAAGGAAGAAGCCGACAAGATCAAGGCCCAGCTCGAGAAGGCTGGCGCCAAGGTCGAGCTCAAGTAATGCGCGGCCCGGGAGCGCCGCAGGGCGCTCCCGGGCCATGCAAACGGCGTGCGACAGGTTGTCGCGTGGCGCGACGGACACAAAAAAGTGTGGGGATCCGTGGACTTAACCCTCGAATCTCCTTTATTGCCATCCCATATCGGGTTGGCAGCGGAAAAACACGGTAGGCGGCGGGGACGGCAGGGTCCCTGGCGGAAGCCGTTGGGAGACAGTCAGATTTCGGGCTTTTTCAGTCCGTAAAGCGGAGCGTTTGGACGAGCGGGTGCAGTGATGCGCCCCGCGCGTTGTTTTGCGTTTTGGAGGTGGTCGGGGCCGGGACGGGGATTTAATTCCTGACTTAGCGCTTCGTTCCTTCGAGACGATTCGAAATTCAACCCGGGGCCGATGGCAGTCGCTCCCGGAAGGTTCGCCCCACAAAGGCGACGAAAATGAGAGGCCACGATGGCGCAGCAGACATTCACCGGTCGCAAACGCGTACGCAAGTTTTTCGGTCACATCAAGGAAGTCGCCGAGATGCCGAACCTCATCGAGGTTCAGAAGGCGTCCTATGACCAGTTCCTGATGGTCGACGAGCCGACCGGCGGTCGGCTCGACGAGGGCCTGCAGGCGGTGTTCCGCTCGGTGTTTCCGATCTCGGATTTCTCCGGCACCTCGATGCTCGAATTCGTCCGCTACGAGTTCGAACAGCCGAAATATGACGTCGACGAGTGCCGCCAGCGCGGTATGACCTTCGCTGCGCCGCTCAAGGTGACGCTGCGCCTCATCGTGTTCGATATCGACGAGGAAACCGGCGCCAAGTCGGTGAAGGACATCAAGGAGCAGGACGTCTACATGGGCGATATCCCGCTCATGACGATGAACGGCACCTTCGTCGTCAACGGCACCGAGCGCGTCATCGTCTCGCAGATGCACCGTTCGCCGGGCGTGTTCTTCGACCACGACAAGGGCAAGACCCATTCGTCCGGCAAGCTGTTGTTTGCCGCGCGCGTGATTCCGTATCGCGGTTCCTGGCTTGACATCGAGTTCGACGCCAAGGACATCGTGTTCGCGCGCATCGACCGCCGCCGCAAGCTGCCCGTGACCTCGCTGATGTACGCGCTCGGTCTCGACGGCGAGCAGATCCTGTCGACCTTCTACAAGAAGATCACCTACAAGCGGACCAAGGACGGATGGCGCGTGCCGTTCGATGCCAACCGCTTCCGCGGCTATTCGACCGTCAACGACCTGATCGACGCCGACACCGGCAAGGTGGTGCTCGAGGCCGGCAAGAAGCTGACCGTGCGCCAGGCGCGCCAGCTTCAGGAGAAGGGCCTGAAGGCGCTGCGCATGTCGGACGAGGAACTCGTCGGCAACTATCTCGCCGAGGATCTCGTCAACCCGAAGACCGGTGAGATCTACGCCGAAGCCGGCGAGGAGATCACCGAGAAGTCGCTCAAGGTGCTGAACGAGCAGGGTTACAAGGACCTGCCGCTGCTCGACATCGACCACGTCAATGTCGGCGCCTACATCCGCAACACGCTGTCTGCCGACAAGAACATGACGCGCGAGGACGCGCTGTTCGACATCTACCGCGTGATGCGTCCGGGCGAGCCGCCGACGCTGGATTCGGCGCAGGCGATGTTCCAGTCGCTGTTCTTCGACGCCGAGCGCTACGACCTCTCCGCGGTCGGCCGCGTCAAGATGAACATGCGCCTCGAGCTCGATGCGCCCGATACCCATCGCACGCTGCGCAAGGAAGACATCCTGGCGGTCATCAAGACGCTGGTCGACCTGCGCGACGGCAAGGGCGAGATCGACGACATCGACCACCTCGGCAACCGCCGGGTGCGCTCGGTCGGCGAGCTCATGGAGAACCAGTACCGGATCGGCCTGCTCCGCATGGAGCGCGCGATCAAGGAGCGCATGTCGAGCGTCGATATCGACACCGTGATGCCGCAGGACCTGATCAACGCCAAGCCCGCGGCTGCCGCGGTGCGCGAGTTCTTCGGCTCCTCGCAGCTGTCGCAGTTCATGGACCAGACCAACCCGCTGTCGGAGATCACCCACAAGCGGCGCCTGTCGGCGCTTGGCCCGGGTGGTCTGACCCGCGAGCGCGCCGGCTTCGAAGTCCGCGACGTGCATCCGACGCATTACGGCCGCATCTGCCCGATCGAGACGCCGGAAGGTCCGAACATCGGCCTGATCAACTCGCTGGCGACGTTCGCACGCGTCAACAAGTACGGCTTCGTCGAGACGCCCTATCGCAAGATCAAGGACGGCCGGGTCACCGACGAGGTGATCTATCTGTCGGCGATGGAAGAGGGCCGCTACCGCGTCGCGCAGGCCAACGTGCCGCTCGATGCCAAGGGCCGCTTCACCGACGACCTCGTGGTCTGCCGTCACGCCGGCGAAGTGCTGCCGGTGACGCCGGACAAGGTCGACTACATGGACGTGTCGCCGAAGCAGCTGGTTTCGGTCGCCGCGGCGCTGATCCCGTTCCTCGAGAACGACGACGCCAACCGCGCGCTGATGGGCTCGAACATGCAGCGCCAGGCGGTGCCGCTGGTTCGCGCCGAGGCGCCGTTCGTCGGCACCGGCATGGAAGGCGTGGTCGCCCGTGACTCGGGCGCGGCGATTGCCGCGCGCCGCTCGGGCGTGATCGACCAGATCGACGCCACCCGCGTCGTGATCCGCGCCACCGAGGATCTCGATCCGACCAAGTCGGGCGTCGATATCTACCGGCTGATGAAGTACCAGCGCTCCAACCAGTCGACCTGCATCAACCAGCGTCCGCTGGTGAAGGTCGGCGACATCGTCAAGAAGGGCGACATCATCGCCGACGGTCCGTCGACCGATCTCGGCGAGCTCGCGCTCGGCCGCAACGTGCTGGTCGCGTTCATGCCGTGGAACGGCTACAACTTCGAAGACTCGATCCTGCTCTCCGAGCGAATCGTGAAGGACGACGTCTTCACCTCGATTCACATCGAGGAGTTCGAGGTGATGGCCCGCGACACCAAGCTCGGTCCTGAGGAAATCACCCGCGACATTCCGAACGTCTCGGAAGAAGCGCTGAAGAACCTCGACGAAGCCGGTATCGTCTATATCGGTGCGGAAGTCCGCGCCGGCGACATCCTGGTCGGCAAGATCACGCCGAAGGGCGAGAGCCCGATGACGCCGGAAGAGAAGCTGCTGCGCGCCATCTTCGGCGAGAAGGCCTCCGACGTCCGCGACACCTCGCTGCGCGTGCCTCCGGGCGTGCAGGGCACCATCGTGGAAGTCCGCGTGTTCAACCGCCACGGCGTCGATAAGGACGAGCGTGCGCTGGCGATCGAGCGCGAGGAGATCGAGCGTCTCGCCAAGGACCGCGACGACGAGCAGGCGATTCTGGACCGCAACGTCTACAACCGCCTCGCCGAGCTGCTGGAGAACCGCCAGGGCATCGCCGGCCCGAAGGGCTTCAAGAAGGATACCAAGATCACCCGCGCGGTGCTCGACGAGTATCCGAAGTCGCAGTGGTGGCTGTTCGCCTCGCCGAACGACAAGCTGATGGCCGAGATCGAGGCCATGCGGAAGCAGTACGACGAGTCGAAGAAGGGCCTCGAGCAGCGCTTCCTCGACAAGGTCGAGAAGCTGCAGCGTGGCGACGAGCTGCCGCCCGGCGTGATGAAGATGGTCAAGGTCTTCGTCGCGGTGAAGCGCAAGATCCAGCCCGGCGACAAGATGGCCGGCCGTCACGGCAACAAGGGTGTGGTGTCGAAGATCGTGCCGATCGAGGACATGCCGTTCCTCGAGGACGGAACGCACGCCGACATCGTGCTCAATCCGCTCGGCGTGCCGTCGCGCATGAACGTCGGTCAGATCCTTGAGACCCATCTCGGTTGGGCCTGCGCCGGCCTCGGCAAGCGCATCGGCCAGACCATCGACGCCTATTATCACAAGCAGGATCTCAAGCCGCTGCGCGAGACCCTGAAGAAGATCTACGGCGAGGATGAAACCATCAAGTCGCTGAACGACAACGAGCTGGTCGAACTCGGCCGCAATCTGAGCCACGGCGTGCCGATCGCAACGCCGGTGTTCGACGGCGCCAAGGAAGCCGACATCGAGGAGATGCTGAAGCTCGCGGGCTTCGACGCCTCCGGCCAGTCGACCGTTTATGACGGCCGTACCGGCGATCAGTTCGATCGTAAGGTGACGATGGGCTATATCTACATGCTCAAGCTGCACCATCTCGTGGACGACAAGATCCACGCGCGTTCGATCGGTCCGTACTCGCTCGTCACCCAGCAGCCGCTGGGCGGCAAGGCGCAGTTCGGCGGCCAGCGCTTCGGCGAAATGGAGGTCTGGGCGCTGGAAGCCTACGGCGCCGCCTACACGCTGCAGGAGATGCTGACCGTGAAGTCGGACGACGTCGCCGGCCGTACCAAGGTGTACGAGGCGATCGTGCGCGGCGACGACACCTTCGAGGCCGGTATTCCGGAATCGTTCAACGTGCTGGTCAAGGAAATGCGCTCGCTCGGCCTCAACGTCGACCTGCACAATTCCAAGGTGGGACCGGCGTCGACGTCGGAAGCGGCCGAGTAACGCTGTGATCATGCCCGGCGCCAAACGCGCCGGGCCTTCGCACTCCGCTCGGACGTTGGGCGGGGCGCGCGCTGAATAAAAGTTTCGAATTTGCTGCCGGTGACGATCGGCACGCGAGGAGAAGACCATGAATCAAGAGATTATGAATCTTTTCAATCCGACGACCCCGGCCCAGGTCTTCGACCAGATCCGGATTTCGATCGCGTCTCCGGAGAAGATTCTGTCCTGGTCCTACGGCGAGATCAAGAAGCCGGAGACCATCAACTACCGCACCTTCAAGCCGGAGCGTGACGGCCTGTTCTGCGCGCGCATCTTCGGGCCGATCAAGGACTACGAGTGCTTGTGCGGCAAGTACAAGCGGATGAAGTACAAGGGCATCATCTGCGAGAAGTGCTCGGTCGAGGTGACGCTGTCGCGCGTCCGGCGCGAGCGCATGGGCCATATCGAGCTGGCGGCGCCGGTCGCCCACATCTGGTTCCTGAAGTCGCTGCCCTCGCGCATCGGCCTCCTGCTCGACATGACGCTGAAGGATCTCGAGCGGATCCTCTACTTCGAATACTACGTCGTGCTCGAGCCGGGTCTCACCGCGCTGAAGGACCGTCAGCTGCTGTCGGAAGACGAGTATCTGAAGGCGCAGGACGAGTACGGCCAGGATTCCTTCACCGCCATGATCGGCGCGGAGGCGATCCGCGAGCTGCTCAAGGGGCTCGAGCTCGAGAAGCTCGAGGCGACGCTGCGTGCCGACATGGCGGAGACCGACTCCGACATCAAGCACAAGAAGCTCGCCAAGCGTCTGAAGATCGTCGAGGCTTTCCGCGTTTCCGGCAACAAGCCGGAATGGATGATCATGACGGTCGTGCCGGTGATTCCGCCGGACCTGCGTCCGCTGGTGCCGCTCGACGGCGGCCGGTTTGCGACCTCGGACCTCAACGACCTGTACCGCCGCGTCATCAACCGCAACAACCGCCTGAAGCGGCTGATGGAGCTGCGTGCGCCCGACATCATCATCCGCAACGAAAAGCGCATGCTGCAGGAGGCCGTCGACGCACTGTTCGACAACGGCCGCCGCGGCCGCGTCATCACCGGCGCCAACAAGCGTCCGCTGAAGTCGCTCGCCGACATGCTGAAGGGCAAGCAGGGCCGGTTCCGCCAGAACCTGCTCGGCAAGCGCGTCGATTATTCGGGCCGTTCGGTGATCGTGGTCGGTCCCGAGCTGCGCCTGCATCAGTGCGGCCTGCCGAAGAAGATGGCGCTCGAGCTGTTCAAGCCGTTCATCTACTCGCGGCTCGATGCCAAGGGCCTGTCCACCACGGTGAAGCAGGCCAAGAAGCTGGTCGAGAAAGAGCGTCCGGAGGTCTGGGATATCCTCGATGAGGTGATCCGCGAGCATCCGGTGCTGCTCAACCGCGCGCCGACGCTGCATCGCCTGGGCATCCAGGCGTTCGAGCCGGTGCTGATCGAAGGCAAGGCGATTCAGCTGCATCCGCTGGTCTGCGCCGCCTTCAACGCCGACTTCGACGGCGACCAGATGGCCGTGCACGTTCCGCTGTCGCTCGAAGCGCAGCTGGAAGCGCGCGTCCTGATGATGTCGACCAACAACATCCTGCATCCGGCGAACGGCCAGCCGATCATCGTGCCGTCGCAGGACATCGTGCTCGGCCTCTACTACGTCTCGATCATGCGCGAAGGCCTGCCCGGCGAGGGCAAGATCTTCGGCGACATGGCCGAGCTCGAGCACGCCCTGCATTCGAAGGTCATCCACCTCCACACCAAGATCAAGTACCGGTGGGAAGGCCTCGACGAGGAAGGCAAGCACTCCAAGCGCTGGATCGAAACCACCGCGGGCCGCGTCATGCTCGGCAACCTGCTGCCGAAGAACCCGAAGATCTCGTACGACATCATCAACAAGCTGATGACCAAGCGCGAGATTTCCGGCGTGATCGATCAGGTCTACCGGCACTGCGGTCAGAAGGAGACGGTGATCTTCTGCGACCGCATCATGGCGCTCGGCTTCTACAACGCCTTCAAGGCGGGCATCTCGTTCGGCAAGGACGACATGGTCGTGCCGGCGTCGAAGTGGAAGATCGTCGATCAGACCCGTACGCTGGCGAAGGATTTCGAGCAGCAGTACAATGACGGCCTGATCACCCACGGCGAGAAGTACAACAAGGTCGTCGACGCCTGGTCGAAGGCCGGTGAAGAAGTCGCCAAGGCGATGATGAAGGAGATCTCGTCCACCAAGAAGACGGCGGCGGGCGCGGATGCCGACATCAACTCGATCTACATGATGGCGCACTCCGGTGCGCGTGGTTCGCCGGCCCAGATGCGCCAGCTCGCCGGCATGCGCGGCCTGATGGCCAAGCCGTCGGGCGAGATCATCGAGACGCCGATCATTTCCAACTTCAAGGAAGGTCTGTCGGTGCTCGAGTACTTCAACTCGACCCACGGCGCCCGCAAGGGCCTCGCGGACACCGCGTTGAAGACCGCGAACTCGGGCTACCTGACCCGCCGTCTGGTCGACGTCGCGCAGGACTGCATCATCACGCAGACCGACTGCGGCACCACGCTCGGCATCAAGATGCGCGCCATCGTCGACGCCGGCACCGTGGTCGCCTCGCTCGGCTCGCGCATCCTGGGCCGCGTGGCCTGCGATGACGTGCGCGATCCCGCCACCAACGAGGTCGTCATCAAGCGTGACACCTTGATGGAGGAGAGCCACGTCGACGCGATCCAGCAGGCCGGCATCCAGGAAGTGAAGATCCGCTCGGCGCTGACCTGCGAGCTGATCAACGGCATCTGCGCCAAGTGCTACGGCCGCGACCTGGCCCGCGGCACCCCGGTCAACCACGGTGAGGCCGTCGGCGTCATCGCGGCACAATCGATCGGTGAGCCCGGCACGCAGCTGACGATGCGCACGTTCCACATCGGCGGTGCCGCGCAGCTCAACGAGCAGTCGTTCGTCGAATCGAACTTCGACGGCAAGATCGTGATTAAGAACAAGGCGATCGCCCGCAACAGCGAAGGCAGCCTGATCGCGATGGTGCGCAACATGGTCGTTGCGATCGTCGATGCCGACGGCACCGAGCGTGCGACCCACCGTATTCAGTACGGTTCGAAGATGCACGTCGACGAAGGCGATATGGTCAAGCGCGGCCAGCGCATCGCCGAGTGGGATCCCTATACCCGCCCGGTGCTGAGCGAGGTCGAGGGCACGATCGGTTTCGAGGATCTGGTCGAGGGACAGTCGATCTCGGAAACGCTCGACGAGTCGACCGGTATCGCCAAGCGCGTGGTCATCGACTGGCGCACGACGCGCGGCGGTTCGGACCTGCGTCCGGCCATCGTGGTCAAGGGCAAGGACGGCAAGGTGATGAAGCTCGCGCGTGGCGGCGATGCCCGCTACATGCTGTCGGTCGACGCCATTCTGTCGGTCGACACCGGCGGGAAGGTGATGCCGGGCGACATCCTGGCGCGTATCTCGACCGAGAGCGCCAAGACGCGTGACATCACCGGCGGTCTGCCGCGGGTGGCGGAACTGTTCGAGGCTCGCAAGCCGAAGGATGCGGCGATCATCGCGGAGACCGCGGGAACGATCCGCTTCGGCCGCGACTACAAGAACAAGCGCCGCATCTCGATCGAGCCGATGGACAAGACCGAGGAGCCGCGCGAGTACCTGATCCCGAAGGGCAAGCACATCCACCTTCAGGACGGCGACATCGTCGAAAAGGGCGATTTCATCGTCGAAGGCAATCCGGCGCCGCACGACATCCTGGCGATCAAGGGCATCGAGGAGCTCGCTGCCTATCTGGTCAACGAAATCCAGGAGGTCTACCGGTTGCAGGGCGTGCTCATCAACGACAAGCACATCGAGGTGATTGTCCGTCAGATGCTGCAGAAGGTCGAGGTCACCGATCAGGGCGACACCGACATGATCTCGGGCGAGCAGGTCGACAAGATCGAGTTCGACGCGCTCAACACCAAGGCCAAGGAGGAGGGCAAGAAGCCCGCCACGGGTACGCCGGTTCTGCTCGGCATCACCAAGGCGAGCCTGCAGACCCGCTCCTTCTTCTCGGCGGCGTCGTTCCAGGAGACCACGCGCGTGCTCACCGAAGCTGCCGTCAACGGCAAGGTGGACCCGCTCGAGGGCCTCAAGGAGAACGTCATTGTCGGCCGCCTGATCCCGGCCGGCACCGGCGCCTCGATGGCGCGGATCCGCGAGGTCGCGGTCAAGCGCGACAAGCTGATCCTCGACGAGCGCGAGAAGCAGCAGGCGGCGATCGTGCCGACGGCTCCGGAAGCGGAGCCGCTGGCGCTGCCGCCCGCCGAATAGGCATCCGCAAGACTACGGGTATGGCGAGAAGGCCGGCGTTTAGCCGGCCTTTTTGCTGCTTTCTTTGCTTGCTGCGGTGCAGGGACGCAGTTTGTTCATCTTTCCTTCAGGCAAAAAAGTGCCTTTGCTAGGGTGACTTAGACCGGCTGTTTGGCTCGCGCCGGAGACGACGGAATCCATATGCTCGACTTGGCTATCGTAGGCGGCGGCCCCGGGGGGCTGATGAGCGCCTGGTATTTGAAGCGCAAACTCGGCGACCTCTGCCGCGTTACCATCTTCGAGGCGTCGAACCGCCTCGGCGGCAAGATCGTCACGCGCAAATTCGACACCGCGCCCGCGATGTATGAGGCCGGCGTCGCCGAGATCTATGATTACTCGATGACGGGGCCGGACCCGCTGCGCGAGCTGATCCAGCATTTCGGCCTGCAGACGATCCCGATGGACGCCGAGCAGGTGCAGCTCGACGGCGAGTTGCTTGCCGACGTTCCCGGCATGCGCCGCAAATACGGGGCGAAGACCGCGGCCGCGATCGAGGCGTTCCGCAAGCGCTGCAGCGACCTGGTGTCGCCGATCGAATATTACGAGGGCGTCGGCGCCCACGACAACGAACACCCGTGGGCCTACAAGACCGCCGAGCAGGTCCTCGACGAGGAGGTCGAGGACGCGACCGCCAAGCGTTTCTTCAAGGTGATGGCGCGTTCCGACATCGCGACCGAGAGCCACAACACCAACGGCCTCAACGCGCTGAAGAACTACGTGATGGACGTCGACGGCTATATCGGCCTGTATTCGATCCAGAACGGCAACGAGCAGCTGATCGATTGTCTGCGCTCGGAAGTCAGCGCCGACATCCAGCTCAACCATCGTGTGCTCAAGGTCGGCAAGACCGCTGGCGGCCGCTACCAGCTCAACATGATGAACGGCAAGGGGCCGGAGACGCGCGACTTCGATCTCGTGCTGGTCTGCCTGCCGCACTCCTGGCTCGCGACCATGCGCTGGGACGGCGAACAGCTGCGCAAGTCGATGGTCAAGCACGTCGCCTATTTCGACCGGCCCGCGCATTATCTGCGGGTCTCGATCCTGTTCGACGAGCCGTTCTGGGGCGAGAAGATCCCGGGCGCCTGGTTCATGTCGGAAGCGTTCGGCGGCTGCTGCGTCTACAATGAGGGCGCGCGCCACGATGTCGGCAAGCACGGCGTGCTGAACTGGCTGATCGCGGGCTCGGATGCGCTGGCCTTCGCCAATCTCAGCGACCAGGAGCTGATCGATGCCGCGTTGAAGTCGCTGCCGGCCTCGCTCGGCGATGCGCGCGAGCATTTCCTGGAAGGCAAGATCCATCGCTGGCTGTCGTCGGTCAACGCGCTGCCGGGCGGCCTGCCGGTGCGCGACGTCATGACCAACCACCGGCCCGAGCCGAAGGAGCATCCCGGCATCGTGGTGGTCGGCGACTATCTGTTCGATTCGACGCTGAATGGACTGCTCGATTCCTCCGATGCCGCGACCGACATCATCGTCACCGAGATGATGCGGCTGCGCCGTACCCGCGCGCAGGACGAGAGCTCGCTGTCCGACAAGATCGACCGCAGCTATTTCGACAATTATCGCGGCGTCGGCCCCTACAGCGAGGTCTGGCGCAACTTCACCGACCCGGCCTATCTGACGGACCTGATCAAGACGGTCTGGGGCAGGGCGAAGGGCTACAAGCTGCTGATCGCCGGCTCCGCCAGCGGCGAACTGGTCGGCGCGCTGCGCGAACGTGGCATCGATGCCTGGGGCATCGAGAACAACCGCTACATCCACGGCAAGACGCCGAAGGCGCTCAAGAAGTACAACAAGCTCGGCTCGATCGCCGACATGCCGTTCAAGGCCAACGAGTTCGACTTCGTGTTCGAGACCTCGCTGTGCCATCTCGGCGAGAAGCAGGTCGTGCGCGGGGTGCGCGAGCTCAACCGCGTGGTCAAGACCGGCGTCGTGTTCGCGTCGGTGACCTCCGACATGGCGGCGGCAGTGATCGATCGCTACGACCTGCTGCGCGGAGTGAAGAAGCTCGGCACCTGGTGGGAGTGGTCGGAATTGTTCTTCGGCAACGGCTTCGATCTGTCGATGCACCGCCGCGACTGCACCGATGCGCTGTGGACATTGACGCTGGCCGCCAACAAGGGGCCAGGGCAGTGGTACGCCGACTCCGACAGCCTGCGCTATTCCTTCTTCGACAAGGTCGAAGCCGACCTCGACGACTAGCGGGACCGACCGGAAGCTTTTGCCGCGAGCCGACCGGCCTCGTGTCAACCAACTGTCAAACGGCGGCAATTCTGCGCTCCGCGAATCCGCGCGAGCGCGCCGCGGCGCGTCGGCCGTTCCAAACGCTTTGCCGAATTCGTCGTGATCGCATAGGATTACGGGCGCAGTGTTATCAGCTGCGGTTTCGATTTGCGGTCATGCCGGCCGTGGAGCATCGGTTGGTTTCATGGCGCCAAGACCTCCTGCATCAGACGATCCGACGAGAGCGGCGGCCGACGATCCCGAGCTGAAGAAGAAGCCCGCGTCCGGTCCGCCCGCGGCGGCCGCCTCCACGAAGCCGTCCGCGGCGCCGGCTGACGACGAAGAGGAAGACGACGCGGACGACGAGTTCGAGCTCGATGACGACGATGATGACGAGGACCTCGTCGTCTTCACCGCCAAGGAAGCCGCCGGCGCGCTCTCCACGATCTTTGGCTTCGTCAGGCCGATCCTGGCGAACTACAGGAAGCCGTTCGCCTGCGTCGCCTTCGGCGTGCTGGTCGAGACGTTGTTTAACGTCATCATGCCGCTCAGCCTGAAATTCCTGATCGACGACGCGCTCGGTGAGGAGGATTTCGGGGCCCTCTACAAGATCCTCGGCGTGCTCGCGGTTGCCGGCATCGTCACCTCGATCATCGCGGTCTGGTACGAGCGCTGGGATGCGCGGCTGGGCGCCGGCATCATCGCCGACGTGCGGACGCGGCTGTTCGACCATGTCCAGAACCTGCCGTCGGCCTATTTCGCGCGCACCAAGCGCGGCGAGATCCTGTCGCGCTTCTCGATCGATCTGTCGGCGTTCGAGGGCTCGGTCAAGACCTTCGCCAACAGCGCGGCGCTGCCGGGCCTCGAGCTGGTCGCGGGCATCATCCTGATGCTGTTCCTGAATTGGCAGCTTGCCGTGGTCGCCTTGCTGGTGTTTCCGATCACCCTGATCGGGCCGCGCATCCTGACGCCGAAGGCTGTGCAGGCCAATTACGAGCAGAAGCAGAACGAGGCCGCGCTGCTCGGAACCGTGCAGGAGAACGTCGCCGCGCAGGCGGTGGTGAAGGCGTTCAATCTGCAGCGCCGGGCGCTCGGCTGGTTCACGATGCGCAACCGCGACGTCCGGGCCAAGGCCGCGTCAGCCATGTTCCTGTCGACCATGGTGGAGCGCACCGTCACCATCGCGGTGCTGCTGCTCCACCTCGTGGTGCTGGCGATCGGCGCCTATCTCGCCACCAAGGGGCAGATCACCGTCGGCACCTTCGTGACCTTCGAGAGTGCGTTCTGGGAGGTGTCGTACAACATCGCCCATCTGATGCATTTCATCCCGGTGTCGATCCAGTCGGCGGCGGCGGTGCGGCACATCCAGGAACTGCTCGACGAGCCGACCCGCGGCGCCGACCGTCCCGGCGCGCCGGATCTGCCGCGCATCACCAACGACATCTCCTTCGATCGCGTCACCTTCCAGTATGAGGGGGCACAGACGCCGGTGCTCGACAATCTCAGCCTCAAGCTCAATGCCGGCAAGAGCATTGCGATCGTCGGTCCCAGCGGCTCCGGCAAGAGCACGCTGATCAACCTGATCCTGCGGCTCTACGTGCCGGACGAGGGCCGCGTCGCCGTCGACGGCGTCGATATCCGCCGGGTGACGCGCGAGTCGCTGCGGGCCAACATGGCGGTCGTGTTCCAGGAGAACATGCTGTTCAACATGTCGATCCGCGAGAACATCCGGCTCGGCAAGGAAGGCGCGACCGACGCGGAGGTCGAGGACGCTGCCCGCAAGGCCGAGATCCATCGCTACATCATGAGCCTGCCGCAGCGCTACGACACGGCGGTCGGCGAGCGCGGCGATACCTTGTCGGGCGGCCAGCGCCAGCGCATCGCGATCGCGCGCGCGATCATCCGTAACCCGTCCGTGCTGCTGCTCGACGAGGCGACTTCGGCGCTCGACCAGACCACGGAGGCTGCGATCAATCGCACGCTGCTCAAGGTCGCCGAGGGCCGCACCATGATCTGGTCGACGCATCGCCTGACTTCGGTGGTCGAGATGGACGAGATCATCGTGATCTCCGGCGGCAGGGCGATCGAACGCGGCTCGCACGAGGAGCTGCTGGCCCGCAATGGCGTCTATCGCAAGCTGTGGGACGACCAGGGACATCTGAATCACGACGAGGACGCCGACGACGCGGATGATGACGATGATGACGATGATGAAGATGAGGACGAAGACGAGGATGAGGAGGCGTGAGGCCCGCGTCGCGGGCGATGGTCGAGCGCCAGATTTTTCGTTACGCCCGGTCCGCGGCGTGCGGACGTTGCCGGAAGTGGTTGGCCGGCTGCGTCGTTGACGCCGCCGCCGCAGGGTTGTGCAGCCGGCGCAGCCAGCCGCGGCCGAGATAGCCGAAAAAGCGCGCCCAGCGCTGGGCCTGCCACGTGGGCCCGCTGCCGACCGACACCTCGCGGAAGCTGAATGCCTTGGCGTTCGACCAGGCGTCGCAGGCGGTCTTGACCGGATCGTCGTAGAACGCGGTGATCTTCTCCTCGCCCATGCCGTCGGTCGACAGCCAGGCCGGGATGTGGACGTTGCAGAGCTGGGCGACGTCGGTGAACACCTTGTCGGTACCGGTGCCGGTGACGGGGCAGGTGCTGGCGAAGGCATCACCGACCAGCACCACGCCGGCCTGCCGATAGCCGGTGCTGACAAAGATGTCGGCGGGCCTGATCTTGATATCGCCGGCGATGTCGAACTCGCCGGTGAGCCGGCGCAGCCGCGGCAGCGCGGCGTTCAGCGTCTCCACCGGATTGCGCCGCATCGCCCGCAGCCAGGGATCGTCGGACTTGCGATAGGTGAAGAGGTTGGCGCGCATCCGGTTTCCGATCGGAAACAGCGTGATGTAGGGGATTCGGTCGCTCGGCCGCTCCGAGAAGTAGGTCATGGCCGCGAACGGGAAGGCGGGGCGGCCGACGGGGACGAAATCGAAGCCGAGCGAGATCGAGTGGCAGAAGCTCGTGACCAGCCGCTCGATGCCGAGCATCCGGCGCAACCCGACGTTCAGGCCGTTGGCAAGCACCACAAGGCGCGCCGAGATCTCCTCGCCATTGGCAAGCACGAGCCGCTGCCGCTCGGAACTGGTCGCGACATTGATCACCTTGTCGCAGATGAATTCCGCCGGCCCGGCGATTTCGTTCCGAATCGCCGCAATCAGCGCGTCGTACATGATGCCGTATTGCCGGCTCGGCTGCCGGTCGAGCAACCGGCCGAATCGCGCGATCCAGTTCTCGCCGTCCAGCGTCGCCGAGCGGAGCACCGACTCGGCGAGGCCGGTCCTGGCGAATCGCTCGAGCTGGAGGTCGCCGCCGATCTTTTCGACACGGAAATCGAACGGGTAGACCCGGTGGGGGTCGATCAGGATCGTCGGTATCCCGGCACGGCCGAGCATGGCGGTTGCGGTCGAGCCCGCAAGACCGCCGCCGATGATCGCGATGTCGGTGTACCGCATGAGAATTCCGTGGCTGTGACCCCGATTTTTGCGCTGCGAATGGCAAATAAAGGCTTAGTTTCGAAGTTTGCCTTCGGGACTAACTTGGGGAGAGTTGTTTCTATTCATATTTTACCCGGATGTAATATGATTCCGCACGCGCCCGAAGATTCGGATGAAGTGCGCGGGGAGGTCGGTCGGCCGTCACATTTCGCCTTGCGCCGAACCTCGGTGAAATGCGAAATCCGCAAGTGCCAGAGGCGTTTCTTCGCTTGTCGTTTTGCTTGACTTCACTATCTCTCGATTATACAAGGCGCCCACTTAACGACAGGCGGTGAGCTACGCCAGCGTCGGAACGGAACACCCGAAGGTCCTTTTTGAGGAGCCGGACGGGCACCAACCTCGACGAATGCCGCTCAAACGCTGTCGATGATAGCTAGGCAATGCCAGGACGATATTAGTTCTCTTGAGCACGTCCTCTTGAGAGTGAATTCGGATGCATGACCTCGGTGGCGGACCGAACAGCGCACGCTGAACGGTTCGGGATCGCGGTCCTCTGTGGCGTCGATGCGCTTTCCGCTCAGCGATGAGTGGTTGGCGCGATTTCGCTTTGCGCGGTTGTTTGTTCCGTGTCGAGCGGGCCGTGCGGGACGGCTAGTCCTGAGAAGAAATTTGCGGAGCCATTCAAGGTTTTCGCGCGAACTAAAGGGTGAAGGCTGCATGCCGACGATCAACCAGCTGATCGCAAATCCGCGTGAAGTGCAGAAGTCGCGTAAGAAGGTGCCGGCGCTGCAGCAGTCGCCGCAGAAGCGCGGCGTGTGCACGCGCGTCTACACCACGACCCCGAAGAAGCCGAACTCGGCGCTTCGTAAGGTCGCCAAGGTGCGCCTGACCAACGGCTTCGAGGTGATCGGCTACATCCCGGGTGAGGGCCATAACCTGCAGGAGCACTCGGTGGTCATGATCCGCGGCGGCCGCGTCAAGGACTTGCCCGGTGTGCGCTACCACATCCTCCGCGGCGTGCTGGATACCCAGGGCGTCAAGAACCGTAAGCAGCGTCGTTCGAAGTACGGCGCGAAGCGTCCGAAGTAAGCGGGAACCGATCAGATGTCGCGTCGCCATTCTGCCGAGAAGCGTGAAGTTCTTCCGGATCCGAAGTTCGGGAACATCATCATTACGAAGTTCATGAACTCGGTGATGTACGCCGGGAAGAAGTCGGTTGCCGAAAACATCGTCTACGGTGCGCTCGGCATGATCGAGGCCAAGACCAAGCAGAACCCGCTCGGCGTGTTCGAGCAGGCGCTCGAGAACGTGATGCCGACCATCGAGGTTCGTTCCCGCCGCGTCGGCGGCGCGACCTACCAAGTTCCGGTCGAAGTCCGTTCGGTGCGCCGTCAGGCGCTCGGCATCCGCTGGCTGATCTCGGCCGCCCGCGAGCGCAACGAGAAGACCATGACGGAGCGTCTCTCGGCTGAGCTGCTCGACGCCTCGAACAATCGCGGCAACGCCGTCAAGAAGCGGGAAGACGTGCACCGGATGGCGGAAGCCAACCGCGCGTTCTCGCACTATCGCTGGTAAGGCGAACAACGGAATTTAAGGAACAGTCTCATGCCCCGCCAACATGCCATCGAGGACTACCGCAACTTCGGTATCATGGCGCATATCGACGCCGGCAAGACCACGACCACCGAGCGTATCCTGTATTACACCGGCAAGAGCCACAAGATCGGCGAAGTGCACGAAGGTGCCGCGACGATGGACTGGATGGAGCAGGAGCAGGAGCGTGGCATCACGATCACCTCGGCTGCGACCACCGCGTTCTGGAACGGCAAGCGCCTGAACATCATCGACACCCCCGGCCACGTCGACTTCACCATCGAGGTCGAGCGTTCGCTGCGCGTGCTCGACGGCGCCGTTTGCGTTCTCGACTCCAACCAGGGCGTCGAGCCGCAGACCGAGACCGTCTGGCGCCAGGGCGACAAGTACAAGGTTCCGCGCATCGTCTTCGCCAACAAGATGGACAAGACCGGCGCCGACTTCTTCAAGTGCCTGTCCGACATCGTCGACCGCCTCGGCGCCAAGCCGATCGCGATCCAGCTGCCGATCGGTGCCGAGAACAACTTCAAGGGTCTCGTCGACCTCGTGAAGATGAAGGGCGTCATCTGGAACGATGAATCGCTCGGCGCCAAGTTCGACTATGTCGACATTCCGGAAGATCTGGTCGAGCAGGCCAAGGAATATCGCGAGAAGATGGTGGAAGCCGCCGTCGAGCTCGACGACGACGCTTTGGCTGCCTTCCTCGACGGCAAGGAGCCGGACGAGGCGGCCCTGAAGCGCCTGATCCGCAAGGCCGTGCTGACCGGCGCGTTCTATCCCGTGCTGTGCGGCTCCGCGTTCAAGAACAAGGGCGTGCAGCCGCTGCTCGACGCCGTCGTCGACTATCTGCCGTCGCCGATCGACGTGCCCGCGATCAAGGGCACCGACGATGAGGGCAACGAAGTCGTGCGCAAGGCGGACGACAAGGAGCCGCTGGCGCTGCTCGCGTTCAAGATCATGGACGACCCCTTCGTCGGCACCATCACCTTCTGCCGCATCTATTCCGGCATCCTGCAGTCGGGCACCGGCGTGGTGAACTCGACCCGCGAGAAGAAAGAGCGTATCGGCCGCATGCTGCTGATGCATGCGAACAACCGCGAAGACATCAAGGAAGCCTATGCCGGCGACATCGTCGCGCTGGCTGGCCTGAAGGAAGCGCGCACCGGCGACACGCTGTGCGATCCCGACAAGCCGGTGATCCTCGAGAAGATGGAATTCCCGGAGCCGGTGATCGAGATCGCGATCGAGCCGAAGTCGAAGGCCGACCAGGAAAAGCTCGGCGTGGCGCTTGCCAAGCTCGCCGCGGAAGATCCGTCGTTCCGTGTGTCGACCGACCAGGAGTCCGGCCAGACCATTCTCAAGGGCATGGGCGAACTGCATCTCGACATCAAGGTCGACATTCTCAAGCGCACCTACAAGGTCGACGCCAACATCGGCGCGCCGCAGGTGGCGTTCCGCGAGCGCGTGACCAAGAAGGCCGAAGTCAAGTACACGCACAAGAAGCAGACCGGCGGTACCGGTCAGTTCGCCGAAGTGTCGATCGTCGTCGAGCCGAACGAGCCCGGCAAGGGCTATGAGTTCGAATCGAAGATCGTCGGCGGCGCGGTGCCGAAGGAATACATCCCCGGCGTCGAAAAGGGCCTCAACAGCGTGATGGGCTCCGGTGTTGTTGCCGGCTTCCCGGTGGTGGACGTCAAGGTGCAGCTGGTCGACGGCAAGTATCACGACGTCGACTCGTCGGCACTGGCGTTCGAAATCGCATCGCGGGCTGCGTTCCGCGAAGCGTTGACGAAGGGCAAGTCCGTTCTGCTCGAGCCGATCATGAAGGTCGAGGTGGTGACCCCGGAAGACTACACCGGTTCGGTCATCGGCGACCTGAATTCCCGGCGTGGCCAGATCCAGGGCCAAGACATGCGCGGCAACGCCAACGTCATCAACGCGATGGTGCCGCTCATGAACATGTTCGGTTACGTGAACAACCTGCGCTCGATGAGCCAGGGTCGCGCGACCTTCACCATGCAGTTCGATCACTACGCCGAAGCTCCGGCGAACGTGTCGGCTGAAGTCCAGAAGAAGTTTGCCTGATTGTCGTTGATGGCAGTCAACGATTGAACGGAGAGTCAAATGGCCAAAGCTAAATTCGAACGTAACAAGCCCCACTGCAACATCGGCACCATCGGTCACGTCGACCATGGCAAGACCTCGCTGACCGCAGCGATCACCAAGGTGCTCGCAGAAACCGGCGGCGCGACGTTCACCGCCTACGACCAGATCGACAAGGCGCCGGAAGAGAAGGCCCGCGGCATCACGATCTCGACCGCTCACGTCGAGTACGAGACGACCAACCGCCACTACGCCCACGTCGACTGCCCCGGCCACGCCGACTACGTGAAGAACATGATCACCGGTGCCGCCCAGATGGACGGCGCGATCCTGGTCGTGTCGGCTGCTGACGGCCCGATGCCGCAGACCCGCGAGCACATCCTGCTCGCCCGCCAGGTCGGCGTGCCCGCGCTCGTCGTGTTCCTCAACAAGTGCGACATGGTCGACGATCCGGAGCTGCTCGAGCTCGTCGAGCTCGAAGTCCGCGAGCTGCTCTCGAAGTACGAATTCCCGGGCGACAAGATCCCGATCATCAAGGGCTCGGCGCTCGCCGCCCTCGAAGACAAGGACAAGAAGCTCGGCCACGACGCCATCCTCGAGCTGATGCGCAACGTCGACGAGTACATCCCGCAGCCGGAGCGTCCGATCGACCAGCCGTTCCTGATGCCGGTTGAAGACGTGTTCTCGATCTCGGGCCGCGGCACCGTCGTCACCGGCCGTGTCGAGCGCGGCGTGATCAAGGTCGGCGAGGAAATCGAAATCGTCGGTATCCGCGACACCCAGAAGACCATCGTCACCGGCGTCGAAATGTTCCGCAAGCTGCTCGATCAGGGCCAGGCCGGCGACAACATCGGTGCGCTGCTCCGCGGCACCAAGCGCGAGGAAGTCGAGCGTGGCCAGGTGCTGTGCAAGCCCGGTTCGGTCAAGCCGCACACCAAGTTCAAGGCTGAGGCTTACATCCTCACCAAGGAAGAGGGCGGTCGCCACACCCCGTTCTTCACCAACTACCGTCCGCAGTTCTACTTCCGCACCACCGACGTGACCGGTGTCGTGCACCTGCCGGAAGGCACCGAGATGGTGATGCCGGGCGACAACATCGCGATGGAAGTGCACCTGATCGTGCCGATCGCGATGGAAGAGAAGCTGCGCTTCGCGATCCGCGAAGGCGGCCGCACCGTCGGCGCCGGCGTCGTCGCCGCGATCATCGAGTAACTACGCGAATAGGGAATGGCGAGTAGCGAGTGGGTCACTCCATTCGCTATTCGCTACTCGCCACTCACTAAAGAAAGAATACGGCAATGAACGGCCAAAATATTCGCATCCGTCTCAAGGCGTTCGACCATCGAATCCTCGATACGTCGACCCGCGAGATCGTGAACACGGCGAAGCGCACCGGTGCGCAGGTTCGCGGACCGATTCCGCTGCCGACCCGCATCGAGAAGTTCACCGTCAACCGTTCGCCGCACGTTGACAAGAAGAGCCGCGAGCAATTCGAGATGCGCACCCACAAGCGCCTCCTCGACATTGTCGACCCGACCCCGCAGACCGTCGATGCGCTGATGAAGCTCGACCTGGCCGCCGGTGTCGACGTCGAGATCAAGCTCTAAGGTTTTGGATTTTTACGTCCGCCGCTTGCGGACAGAAAGACAGGAAGCACGCCGATGCGCTCCGGAGTGATCGCACAAAAGGTCGGGATGACGCGGGTCTTTACGGAGACCGGCGAGCATATCCCTGTGACCGTGCTGAAGTTGGGCAACTGCCAGGTGCTGGGCCACCGCACGACCGAGAAGAACGGCTATGTCGCTCTTCAGCTCGGCTCGGGCGCCCGCAAGACCGTGTACATGCCCAAGGCCGAACGTGGCCAGTTCGCGGTCTCCAAGGTCGAGCCGAAGCGCAAGGTCGCTGAGTTCCGCGTGTCCGAGGACGCGCTGATCCCGGTCGGCGCGGAAATCCAGGCGGACCATTTCGTGGTCGGCCAGTTCGTCGACGTGACCGGTACCTCGATCGGTAAGGGCTTCGCCGGCGGCATGAAGCGCTGGAATTTCGGCGGTCTGCGCGCCACCCACGGTGTGTCGATCTCGCACCGTTCGATCGGTTCGACCGGTGGCCGTCAGGACCCCGGCAAGACCTTCAAGAACAAGAAGATGCCCGGTCACATGGGCGTCGACCGCATCACCACGCTCAATCTGCGCGTGGTTTCGACCGACGTCGAGCGCGGCCTGATCCTCGTCGAAGGCGCCGTTCCCGGCTCCAAGGGCGGCTGGATCTCGGTGCGCGACGCGGTCAAGAAGCCGCTGCCGAAGGACGCCCCGAAGCCCGGCAAGTTCAAGGTTGCAGGTGGCGAAGCTGCCGAGGCTGTGGCCGAGAAGGAGGGCGTGTGAGATGGAATTGAAAGTCACGACCCTTGAAGGCAAGGACGCCGGATCCGTCGAGCTCTCGGACGCGATCTTCGGTCTCGAGCCGCGCGCCGACATCATCCAGCGCTGCGTGCAGTGGCAGCTGAACAAGCGTCAGGCCGGCACCCACAAGGCCAAGGGCCGCGCCGAGATCTGGCGCACCGGCAAGAAGATGTACAAGCAGAAGGGCACCGGCGGCGCCCGTCACGGCTCGGCCCGCGTGCCGCAGTTCCGCGGCGGTGGCCGTGCGTTCGGTCCGGTCGTTCGCTCCCATGCGACCGACCTTCCGAAGAAGGTGCGCGCGCTCGCGCTCAAGCATGCGCTCTCGGCCAAGGCCAAGGACGGCGGGCTGATCGTGATCGACAATGCGCAGCTCGAGGCCGCCAAGACCAAGGCGCTGCTCGGCCACTTCTCCGGCCTCGGACTGACCAACGCGCTGATCATCGACGGCGCCGAGCTGAACGCCGGTTTCGCGACCGCGGCCCGGAACATTCCGAACATCGACGTGCTGCCGATCCAGGGCATCAACGTCTACGACATTCTCCGCCGCCAGAAGCTGGTGCTGACCAAGGCTGCGGTTGATGCGCTGGAGGCGCGCTTCAAATGAAGAACATCGATCCGCGCCACTACGACGTCATCATCTCTCCCGTCGTGACGGAAAAGGCGACGCTCGCCTCCGAGCACAACAAGGTGATGTTCAAGGTCGCCGGCAAGGCGACCAAGCCGCAGATCAAGGAAGCGGTCGAGAAGCTGTTCGACGTCAAGGTGAAGAGCGTCAACACTCTCGTTCGCAAGGGCAAGACCAAGGTGTTCCGCGGCAATCTCGGCTCGCAGTCGGACACCAAGCGCGCGATCGTGACCCTGGAAGAGGGCCACCGCATCGACGTGACTACCGGACTATAAGGCGCAACGACGATGGCATTGAAAACCTACAATCCCACGACGCCGGGCCAGCGCCAGCTGGTCATGGTCGATCGTTCGGCGCTCTACAAGGGCAAGCCGGTGAAGACCCTGACCGAGGGCAAGCTCGGCAACGGCGGTCGCAACAACACCGGTCGCATCACCGTGCGTTTCCGCGGCGGTGGCCACAAGAAGGCCTACCGCACCGTCGACTTCCGCCGCGACAAGGTGGACATGCCGGCGGTCGTGGAGCGGCTCGAGTATGATCCGAACCGCACCGCGTTCATCGCGCTGATCAAGTATCAGGACGGTGAGCTGGCCTACATCCTGGCGCCGCAGCGTCTGGCGGCGGGCGACACCGTCGTCGCCGGCAACTATGTCGACGTCAAGCCGGGCAACGTCATGCCGCTCGGCAACATGCCGGTCGGCACGATCGTGCACAACATCGAGCTGAAGATCGGCAAGGGCGGTCAGCTGGCGCGCTCCGCCGGCACCTACGCCCAGATCGTCGGCCGCGACCAGGACTACGTGATCGTCCGCCTGAACTCGGGCGAGCAGCGTCTGGTGCACGGCCGTTGCCGCGGCACGATCGGCGCGGTCTCCAACCCCGATCACATGAACATCTCGATCGGCAAGGCCGGTCGTACCCGCTGGCTCGGCTGGCGTCCGCACAACCGCGGCGTCGTCATGAACCCGATCGATCACCCGCACGGCGGTGGTGAAGGTCGTACCTCGGGCGGTCGCCACCCGGTTACTCCGTGGGGCAAGCCGACCAAGGGCAAGAAGACCCGCACCAACAAGTCGACCAACAAATTCATTCTCCTCAGCCGCCACAAGCGGAAGAAGTAAGGAACGCCGGACATGGTTCGTTCAGTCTGGAAAGGCCCGTTCGTCGAGGGTTCTCTGCTCAAGAAGGCAGATGCCGCGCGCTCGTCCGGCCGTCACGACGTCATCAAGATCTGGAGCCGCCGCTCGACCATCCTGCCGCAGTTCGTCGGCCTGACGTTCGGCGTCTATAACGGCCACAAGCACGTGCCGGTGGCAATCAACGAGGAAATGGTGGGTCACAAGTTCGGCGAGTTCTCGCCGACCCGGACCTTCCACGGCCATTCGGGCGACAAGAAAGCCAAGAAGGCTTGAGGATTAACCGATGAGCAAACCAAAGCGCGAACGTAGCCTCGCGGACAATGAGGCCAAGGCCGTCGCCCGCATGCTGCGCGTCAGCCCGCAGAAGCTCAACTTGGTGGCGCAGCTGATCCGCGGCCGCAAGGCGTCCGCTGCGCTCGCCGACCTGCAGTTCTCGCGCAAGCGGATCGCGGTCGATGTCAAGAAGTGCCTGGAATCGGCGATCGCGAACGCCGAGAACAACCATGACCTCGAGGTTGACGATCTGGTCGTCGCCGAGGCGCATGTCGGCAATGGCATCGTGATGAAGCGTTTTGCTCCGCGCGGCCGTGGCCGTTCGGGCCGTGTGTTCAAACCGTTCTCGCACCTGACCATCGTGGTTCGTCAGGTCGAGGCCGAGGCAAGCGCCTAAGAAGGGCGCAGGAGAAGACGATGGGTCAAAAGATCAATCCAATCGGGCTGCGTCTCGGCATCAACCGGACCTGGGACTCCCGTTGGTTCGCCGGCAAGCAGGAATACGGCAAGCTGCTGCACGAGGACGTCAAGATCCGCGAGATCCTGCACAAGGAGCTCAAGCAGGCGGCCGTCGCCCGCATCGTGATCGAGCGTCCGCACAAGAAGTGCCGCGTGACGATCCATTCGGCCCGTCCGGGCGTCGTGATCGGCAAGAAGGGCGCCGACATCGACAAGCTGCGCAAGAAGGTTGCCGACATCACCTCGTCGGACGTCGTGATCAACATCGTCGAAATCCGCAAGCCTGAGCTCGACGCGACCCTGGTCGCTGAATCGATCGCCCAGCAGCTCGAGCGCCGCGTCGCGTTCCGCCGCGCCATGAAGCGCGCGGTGCAGTCGGCGATGCGCCTCGGTGCCGGTGGCATCCGCATCAACTGCTCGGGCCGTCTCGGCGGCGCCGAAATCGCGCGCATGGAGTGGTACCGCGAAGGTCGCGTGCCGCTGCACACGCTGCGCGCCGACGTCGACTACGGCGTTGCCACCGCGTTCACGACCTTCGGCACCTGCGGCGTCAAGGTCTGGATCTTCAAGGGCGAGATCCTCGAGCACGATCCGATGGCCCAGGACAAGAAGATGGCCGAAGGCGACAGCACGCCGCGTTCGCGCCGCGACGCCGCTTGAGGCAAAGCAGGAATTTGAGGGCTTAAAGCCATGATGCAACCTAAGAAAACGAAGTTCCGGAAGGCGCATAAGGGCCGTATCCACGGCGTTGCGACCTCTGGCGCGACGTTGGCGTTCGGCCAGTTCGGCCTGAAGGCGATGGAGCCTGAGCGCGTCACCGCCCGTCAGATCGAAGCCGCCCGCCGCGCGCTGACCCGTCACATGAAGCGCGCCGGCCGCGTCTGGATCCGCGTGTTCCCGGACGTGCCGGTGTCGAAGAAGCCCGCCGAAGTCCGCATGGGCTCCGGCAAGGGTGCCCCGGAATTGTGGGTGGTCCGGATCAAGCCGGGCCGCGTGATGTTCGAGATCGACGGCGTGCCGGTGCAGACCGCGAAGGAAGCGCTGTCGCTCGCCGCCGCCAAGCTGCCGATCAAGACGCGCTTTGTTGCGCGCATTGCGGAGTAATCGCCATGGCCGAGATGAAAGTTGAAGACATTCGCGCGATGAGCGACGACCAGCGGGAAGACGCGATCCTGAATTTGAAGAAGGAACGCTTCAACCTGCGTTTCCAGCGCGCCACCGGGCAGCTGGAGAACACCTCGCGGATGCGGGAAGCCCGCCGCGATATCGCTCGTATCAAGACCATCGCTGCCCAGCAGCGCGCGAAGAAGAAGTAAGGGGCCAGCTATGCCGAAACGTACTCTGCAGGGCGTGGTCGTCAGCGACAAGCAAGCCAAGACCATCGTGGTGCGCGTCGATCGCCGCTTCACCCACCCGATCTACAAGAAGACGATCCGCCGTTCCAAGAACTACCACGCGCACGACGAGAACAACCAGTTCAAGCCGGGCGACATGGTCTGGATCGAGGAATCGAAGCCGATCTCGAAGCTGAAGCGCTGGACCGTGGTCCGGGGCGAACACAAGAAAACGGCCTGATTACTTCGGCCTGGCCGAGGGAATTCAGGGAAATTTTGAGCGCGCTGAAGCGCAGAAAGAGGACGAGGTGCATCAATGATTCAGATGCAGACCAACCTCGACGTGGCCGATAATTCAGGCGCACGCCGTGTCATGTGCATCAAGGTTCTTGGAGGTTCCAAGCGCCGCTATGCCACCGTGGGCGACGTTATCGTTGTGTCGATCAAGGAAGCCATTCCGCGTGGCAAGGTGAAGAAGGGCGACGTGATGAAGGCCGTCGTGGTCCGGGTCCGCAAGGACATCCGCCGCGCCGACGGTTCGGTCATCCGCTTCGACCGCAACGCCGCCGTGCTGATCAACAATCAGTCCGAGCCGGTCGGCACCCGTATCTTCGGGCCGGTGCCGCGCGAGCTGCGCGCCAAGAACCACATGAAGATCATTTCGCTCGCGCCGGAGGTGCTGTGATGGCTGCCAAGATCCGCAAGGGCGACAAGGTGATGGTGCTCACCGGCCGCGACAAGGGTCGCACCGGCGAGGTGTTCGAGGTGCGTCCGGACGAGAACAAGGCTCTCGTTCGCGGCATCAACATGGTGAAGCGTCACCAGAAGCAGACCCAGACCCAGGAAGGCGGCATCATCTCCAAGGAGATGCCGATCGACCTTTCGAACATTGCGTATGTCGGCAAGGACGGAAAGCCGACCCGCATCGGGTTCAAGATTCAGGCCGATGGCAAGAAGGTTCGTGTTGCCAAGAGCTCGGGAGCAGAGATCGATGGCTGATACAGCTTACACGCCGCGTCTGCGCGCGGAGTATGACAAGAAGATCCGCGGCATGATGACCGAGAAGTTCGGTTATGCCAACGTGATGCAGGTGCCGCGCCTCGACAAGGTCGTGCTCAACATGGGCGTGGGCGACTCCGTCAACGATCGCAAGAAGGCCGAGACCGCCGCCGCCGAGCTGACCCAGATCGCCGGCCAGAAGGCGATCGTGACCTATTCGCGGAGCGCGATCGCGACCTTCAAGCTGCGTGAGAACCAGCCGATCGGCTGCAAGGTCACGCTGCGCAAGACCCATATGTACGAGTTCATCGACCGCCTGGTGAACGTGGCGCTGCCCCGCGTCCGCGACTTCCGCGGCCTGAACCCGAAGAGCTTCGACGGCCGTGGCAACTATTCGCTCGGCATCAAGGAGCACATCATTTTCCCCGAGATCGACTTCGACAAGGTCTCGGAAGCGCGTGGCATGGACATCACGGTCTGCACCACCGCCAAGACCGACGACGAGGCGCGTGCCTTGTTGACCGCTTTCAATTTCCCGTTCCGGCAGTGAGTAGCTGAGCCAAAGCCACTCAAACGCGGATACCCAGGAGCCAAGCATGGCAAAGAAGAGTTCAGTCGAGAAGAACAACCGGCGCAAGCGGATGGCGAAGAACGCCGGCCCGCGCCGCGAGAAGCTGAAGGCGATCATCGCCGACAAGACCAAGCCGATGGAAGAGCGCTTCGCGGCGACGCTGAAGCTCGCCGAGATGCCGCGCAACTCGTCGCCGACGCGCATCCGCAACCGTTGCGAGCTGACCGGGCGTCCGCGCTCGAACTATCGCAAGAACAAGCTCTCGCGCATCGCGCTGCGTGAACTCGGCTCCAAGGGCCTGGTTCCCGGCCTCGTGAAGTCGAGCTGGTAAGGGAGGGTCGGAACAATGTCTACGCACGATCCGATCAGCGATCTCATCACCCGCATCCGCAACGCGCAGATGCGCTCCAAGTCCAAGGTCTCGAGCCCCGGCTCGAAGATGCGCGCCAACGTGCTCGAGGTGCTGAAGTCCGAGGGTTACATCCGCGGCTACGCCAGCGTCGAGCATGCCTCGGGCCGCAGCGAGCTCGAGATCGAGCTGAAGTATTTCGACGGCGAGCCCGTCATCCGCGAGATCGAGCGGGTGTCGAAGCCGGGCCGCCGCGTTTACGCCTCGGTGAAGAACCTGCCGCGCGTGAACAACGGTCTCGGCATTTCGGTGTTGTCGACGCCGAAGGGAATCATGGCTGACCACCAGGCGCGCGACGCCAACGTGGGCGGCGAAGTTCTCTTCACGGTGTTCTGAGGAAGGATTTTACGATGTCACGTATCGGCAAAAGGCCGGTGGCGATCCCGTCGGGTGTGACGGCGACCGTCGAGGGCCAGACCGTCAAGGTGAAGGGGCCGAAGGGCCAGCTTCAGTTCGTCGTGCATGACGACGTCGAGGTGAAGTTCGAGAACGGTCAGGTCAAGGTCGCTCCGCGGGTCAAGACCAACCGCGCGCAGGCGATGTACGGCACCGCGCGCGCGCAGGTCGCCAACCTCGTCGAGGGCGTCACCAAGGGCTTCGAGAAGAAGCTCGAGATCACCGGCGTCGGCTACCGCGCCGCGATGCAGGGCAAGAACCTGCAGCTCGCGCTCGGCTACAGCCACGACGTGGTGTACGCGATCCCGGAAGGCATCACCATCGCGGTGCCGAAGCCGACCGAGATCACGATCACCGGCAACGATCCGCAGCGCGTCGGCCAGGTCGCCGCCGAGATCCGCGCCTACCGTCCGCCGGAGCCCTACAAGGGCAAGGGCGTGAAGTACGCCAACGAATTCATCTTCCGCAAGGAAGGCAAGAAGAAGTAACGGAGCCGGTCATGTCACTCAAGGTTACGAATGCCCGGCGCAAGCAGCGCGTGCGCCTTGCGCTTCGCCGCTCGGCAGGCGGCCGTCCGCGGCTGTCGGTGTTCCGCTCGTCCAAGCACATCTACGCCCAGGTCATCGACGACCAGAAGGGCGAGACGCTCGCCTCCGCCTCGTCGCTGGAGAAGACCATGCGCGACGCCGGCAAGACCGGCGCCGACATCGACGCGGCGAAGGCCGTCGGCAAGCTGCTCGCCGAGCGCGCGGCGCAGAAGGGTGTCAAGGAAGTCGTGTTCGATCGCGGCGCCTACATCTATCACGGGCGCGTCAAGGCGCTCGCGGATGCGGCGCGCGAAGGCGGATTGAGCTTCTAAACTTTACGAACGATGACGAGGAAAGAGGCGCAAGGCCTCCTAGAGATTGGAAAACACCATGGCAGGTGAACGCGAACGCGGCGGACGCGAACGGAGCAGGGAGCGCGAGGAGCGCGACAGCGAGTTCGTCGACAAGCTCGTCCACATCAATCGCGTGGCGAAGGTCGTCAAGGGCGGCAAGCGCTTCGGCTTTGCGGCGCTGGTCGTGATCGGCGACCAGAAGGGCCGGGTCGGGTTCGGCCACGGCAAGGCGCGCGAAGTTCCGGAAGCGATCCGCAAGGCGACCGAATCGGCGAAGCGCAACCTGACGCGCGTCGCGCTTCGCGAAGGCCGCACGCTGCATCACGACATCGCTGGCCGTCACGGCGCCGGCCGCGTCTACCTGCGTGCCGCTCCGGCCGGTACCGGCATCATCGCCGGCGGCCCGATGCGCGCTGTGTTCGAGACGCTCGGCATCCAGGACGTGGTGGCGAAGTCGATCGGCTCGTCGAATCCCTACAACATGGTTCGCGCGACGTTCGATGCGCTGAAGCATCAGGATTCGCCGCGCTCGGTGGCGGCACGCCGCAACATCAAGGTCTCCACCCTGCAGTCGCGCCGCGTCGGCGGCGACGCCGAAGTGGTGGCGGAATAACAACGCGCGCTTCTCGAAGCGCTATTCGGAGTTACTGTCATGGCCAAGGCCAGCAAGACCATCAAGGTCGAGCAGATCGGCAGCGCAATCCGCCGCCATCACTCGCAGCGTTCGACGCTGATCGGCCTCAAGCTCAACAAGATCGGCCGGGTTGCCGAGCTGCAGGATACCCCTGAAGTTCGCGGCATGATCAGCAAGGTTCAGCATCTCGTCCGCGTCGTCGGCGAGTAAGCAGAGATAAGGAGAAGGGCGATGAAGCTCAGCGATATCGCCGACAACGCCGGCTCGCGCAAGAAGCGCATGCGTGTCGGCCGTGGCATCGGTTCCGGCAAGGGCAAGACCTCGGGCCGCGGCGGCAAGGGCCAGACCGCGCGTTCGGGCGTCCGCATCAAGGGTTTCGAAGGCGGCCAGATGCCGATGCATCGCCGTCTGCCGAAGCGCGGCTTCAACAACATCTTCCGGCTCGACTTCGCCGAGATCAATCTCGACCGTCTGCAGGAAGCGATCGACAACAAGCTGGTCGATGCGAGCGCGACGGTGAACGTCGAATCGCTGGTCAAGGCCGGCGTGCTGCGCCGCGCCAAGGACGGCCTGCGGCTGCTCGGCCGCGGCGAGATCAAGACCAAGCTGACCATCGAGGTGCACGGCGCTTCCAAGTCGGCCATTGCCGCGGTCGAGAAGGCCGGCGGTTCGGTCAAGATCCTAGCCCCCGCCAAGGAAGAAGGCGAGGCGGCGTAACATCTGCGTCATTGCCCGCGACGCGCGGGCAATCCGCGGATCGAATGATGGACTTATCGAGGCCGAGCACCAGATAATGTCCGGTGTCTGCCGGCGCCCAGGGAATTGATCTCTTTGGGGGCGCCGGCGAATGGGGCTCCGGGAGAAAGCCGAAACATGGTCTCAGCAGCCGAACAACTTGCCGCCAACCTCAATTTCGGACAGCTGGCGAAAGCCGACGAGCTGAAGAAGCGCATCTGGTTCACCCTGGGTGCGCTGCTTGTTTATCGGCTCGGCACCTACATCCCGCTGCCCGGCATCGATCCCAACATCTGGGAGCAGGTGTTCCGCAGCCAGTCCGGCGGCATCCTCGGCATGTTCAACATGTTCGCCGGCGGCGGCATCCACCGCATGGCGATCTTCGCGCTCAACATCATGCCGTACATCTCGGCATCGATCATCGTGCAGCTGCTGACCACCGTGTCGCCGCAGCTCGAGGCGCTCAAGAAGGAAGGCGAGGCGGGCCGCAAGACGCTGAACCAGTACACCCGCTATCTGACCGTGATCCTGGCGCTGTTCCAGTCCTATGGCATCGCGATCGGCCTCGAAGGCGCCGGTAATGTCGTCAGCGACCCCGGCATGTTCTTCCGGATCTCGACCGCGATCACGCTGACCGGCGGCACCATGTTCCTGATGTGGCTCGGCGAGCAGATCACCTCGCGCGGCATCGGCAACGGTATCTCGCTGATCATCCTGTCCGGCATCGTCGCCGAGCTGCCGTCGGCGCTCGCCAACATGCTGGAACTGGGCCGCCAGGGCGCGATGTCGACCGGCCTGATCCTGATCGTCATCGTGATGGCGGTCGCCGTGATCGCCTTCATCGTGTTCATGGAGCGCGCGCAGCGCCGGCTTTTGATCCAGTATCCGAAGCGCCAGGTCGGCAACAAGATGTTCGAGGGCCAGTCCTCGCACCTGCCGCTCAAGCTGAACACGTCAGGCGTGATTCCGCCGATCTTCGCCTCGTCGCTGCTGCTGCTGCCGACCACGGTCGCGAACTTCAACGCCGGCAAGGGGCCGGAATGGTTCCAGTGGATCACGACCCAGCTCAGCCACGGCCGGCCGCTGTTCCTGTTCATGTATCTCGCGCTGATCGTGTTCTTCGCGTTCTTCTACACCGCGATTGTGTTCAATCCGACCGAGACTGCGGACAACCTGAAGAAGCATGGCGGCTTCATCCCGGGCATCCGGCCCGGCGAGCGCACCGCCGAGTACATCGACTATGTGCTGTCGCGCATCACGGTGCTCGGCGCGGTCTATCTCGCGATCGTCTGCCTGATTCCTGAAATTCTGATTTCCTACGCATCGGTCCCGTTCTACTTTGGCGGCACCTCGCTGTTGATCGTCGTCAGCGTGACGATGGATACGGTGTCGCAGGTGCAGGGCTATCTGCTCGCTCATCAGTATGAGGGGTTGATCAGGAAGTCGAAGCTCAGGGGAGGCCGCCGCCGCTGATCGCGGCTCGGCTTCGAACTCAAAACACAGGTGTGCGGACGTCGCCCACCTAGCCGGGGGGCGAAACAGATATGAGATTGATCCTTTTGGGGCCGCCGGGCTCGGGCAAGGGAACCCAGGCGCAGCGGCTGGTGCACAAGCACGGCATCGTCCAGCTCTCGACCGGTGAGATGCTGCGCGCTGCGGTCGCCGCGGGCACGCCGGTCGGCCTCCAGGCCAAGGAGATCATGGCCAATGGCGGCCTGGTTCCAGACGAGGTCGTGGTGGGAATCATCGCCGACCGCATCGAGGAGCCCGATGCCAAGAAGGGGTTCATTCTCGACGGCTTCCCGCGCACTGTGCCGCAGGCCGAGGCGCTCGACGATCTGCTCCGGAAAAAGCACCTCAAGCTCGACGCGGTGGTTGAGCTCCGCGTTAACGAGAGCGCGCTGCTCGCCCGCGTTGAGAAGCGTGCCGAGGAAACCCGCGCGCGCGGCGAGGAAGTCCGCCTCGACGACACGCCGGAAGTGCTGACCAAGCGCCTGGCGCAGTACCGTTCGCTGACGGAGCCGCTGATTCACTATTATTCGGAGCGGCGGAAGCTTCTGACGGTCGATGGCATGATGACCATCGAGCACGTCACCCGCGAGATCAACCGGATCCTGACCGCGCTCGGCGCGCTGGAACCGAAGGAACACGAAGATCACGCCCCGAAGGCGACTAAAAAGGCCGCCAAGGCGGCCATGAAGGCCAGCAAGAAGCCGGCCACGATGGCAGCTAGACCAGCCAAAAAGGCCGCCAAATTGGCCCGGAAGGCTGCCAAGGCGTCCTCCAAGGCCAAAGCGGCCAAGAAAACCGTGAAGAAAACCGTGAAGAAAGCCGCGAAGAAGGCGGTAAAGAAGGCCGCCCGCGCCGCGAAAGCCCGCAAGGGAGCAAAGACCGCCAAAAAGGCGGCAAAAAAGCTCACGAAAAAGCGAGCTAAACGCTAGGAGCGGTTGACGAAACCGACATGAATCCTTTAATAAGCCCCGCATCCAAGTTGGATAGTTTGATGACGATGCCGGGCCCCGAAGGACATGAGGGGAGGGCGTCGTGTTCGCGTTTGTGGACACAAGCCCGAGAGAGCAAGCACTTGAGAAGCCCGTATCCGTGATGGATCGGCGACAGGAGAGAAGTCCGTGGCCCGTATTGCCGGCGTCAACATTCCTACCAACAAGCGCGTCCTGATCGCGCTTCAGTACATCCATGGCATCGGCCAGAAGAATGCGGCCGACATCATCGAGAAGGTCAAGATCCCGCTGGACCGTCGCGTCAACCAGTTGACCGACCAGGAAGTCCTGCAGATCCGCGAAGTGATCGACCGCGACTACCTGGTCGAGGGCGACCTCCGTCGCGAGGTCGGCATCAACATCAAGCGGCTGATGGACCTCGGCTGCTACCGCGGCCTGCGTCATCGCCGCGGTCTGCCGGTGCGCGGCCAGCGCACCCACACCAATGCGCGCACGCGCAAGGGGCCGGCCAAGGCGATCGCCGGCAAGAAGAAGTAAGTTTTGCGAATTGCTAGTGGGGAGTAGCGAATGGAAATTCGCTACTCGCCATTTGCGTTTTGAGGTGTAGCCGCTGGCACTACGGCGGCGTCGAGATCACAGGAAAGGTTTGAAATGGGCAAGGAAGCCACCCGCGTACGCCGCCGCGAACGCAAGAACATCGCCTCCGGCATCGCGCACGTGAATTCGTCGTTCAACAACACGACCATCACCATCACCGACGCGCAGGGCAACACCATTGCCTGGTCGTCGGCCGGCACCATGGGCTTCAAGGGCTCGCGCAAGTCGACCCCCTATGCCGCGCAGGTCGCGGCCGAAGACGTCTCCAAGAAGGCGCAGGAACACGGCATGCGCACGCTGGAGGTTGAAGTGGCCGGCCCGGGTTCGGGCCGTGAGTCGGCGCTCCGCGCGCTGCAGGCGGCGGGCTTCACCGTCACCTCGATCCGAGACGTGACCACCATCCCGCACAATGGCTGCCGTCCGCGCAAGCGTCGGCGCGTTTGATCTGTAAGTCGCGGGCGGCCTCTGGCCGCCCTGCGATGGTTTTTGGAATTGACCGCGCGGACTGATCCGCGATCTCCAACGCCGGGTTCGGCCATTCGATTTGGCCCTGTGACCGGCAAATGGGTGAAACAGTGACGATCCAGAAAAATTGGCAAGAACTCATTCGACCGAACAAGCTGCAGGTAACGCCGGGCTCGGACGCGAGCCGGTTCGCCACCGTGGTCGCCGAACCGCTCGAGCGTGGCTTCGGCCAGACGCTCGGCAACGCGCTGCGCCGCATCCTGTTGTCCTCGCTGCAGGGCGCGGCGGTGCAGTCGGTGCATATCGACGGCGTGCTGCACGAGTTCTCCTCGATCGCCGGTGTCCGTGAAGACGTCACCGACATCGTCCTCAACATCAAGGACATCTCGATCAAGATGCAGGGCGAAGGCCCGAAGCGCATGGTCGTGAAGAAGCAGGGCCCGGGCGCCGTCACCGCCGGCGACATCCAGACCGTCGGCGATGTCACGGTGCTCAACCCCGACCTGCAGCTCTGCACGCTGGACGACGGCGCCGAGATCCGCATGGAGTTCACGGTCACGACCGGCAAGGGCTATGTCGCCGCCGAGCGCAACCGTCCCGAGGATGCTCCGATCGGCCTGATCCCGGTCGACAGCCTGTTCTCGCCGGTCCGCAAGGTCTCCTACAAGGTCGAGAACACCCGCGAGGGCCAGATCCTCGACTACGACAAGCTGACCATGACGATCGAGACCAACGGCGCGATCACGCCGGAGGACGCGGTGGCCTACGCCGCGCGCATCCTGCAGGATCAGCTCAACGTGTTCGTCAACTTCGAAGAGCCGCGCAAGGAAGTCACGCAGGAGATCATCCCCGATCTCGCGTTCAACCCGGCGTTCCTCAAGAAGGTCGACGAGCTCGAGCTGTCGGTGCGTTCGGCAAACTGCCTGAAGAACGACAACATCGTCTACATCGGCGACCTCGTGCAGAAGTCGGAAGCGGAAATGCTCCGCACCCCGAACTTCGGCCGCAAGTCGCTGAACGAGATCAAGGAAGTGCTGGCCCAGATGGGTCTGCACCTCGGCATGGAAGTGCCGGGCTGGCCGCCGGAGAACATCGACGAGCTCGCCAAGCGCTTCGAGGATCACTACTAAGCTTTGGTCATTCCGGACGTCGCGAAGCGGCGATCCGGAATCTCGAGATTCCGGGTTCGGCTCTGCGAGCCGCCCGGAATGACGTCCGGGCGAACGCAGGATGCCCACCTGCAAAACTTGTCGCTGAACCACCGCGGCAGAATTGAAGAAGGAAGAAGTCAATGCGTCACGGCAAGGTTCATCGGAAGCTCAACCGCACCGCCGAGCACCGGCGTGCGATGTTCGCCAACATGGCGGCCGCGCTGATCAAGCACGAGCAGATCGTCACCACGCTGCCGAAGGCCAAGGAGCTGCGGCCGATCGTCGAGAAGCTCGTCACCCTCGGCAAGAAGGGCGGCCTCGCCCTGCGCCGCCAGGCGATTTCGGAGCTGCGCGACGTCGACCAGGTCAAGAAGCTGTTCGACACGCTGGCGACCCGCTACAAGGACCGCCAGGGCGGCTACACCCGCATCATCAAGGCCGGCTTCCGCTACGGCGACAACGCGGCGATGGCCGTGATCGAGTTCGTCGACCGCGACGTCGACGCCAAGGGCCAGGATTCCGGTCCGACCCAGGACAAGGAAGCCGAGGCGGCGTAAGCCCCGCTTCGAGCCAGGTTTTGAAAGCGGCGCCTTCGGGCGCCGTTTTTATTTGTCGGCGTCGCTCCATCCCGGACGTCGTCCTGGCGAAAGCCAGCACCCACAATCGCAAGCGGACGTTGTCGCGACGGCTGGAGGTCGCGCCGTCGCGCAATAACGCGGGCTGGTGGTAATGGGTCCTGGCTTGCGCCAGGACGACGTCGTCTTGTGTACTGTCTTCCTCACGCATCGGTGAGATGCAATTGCGGCGCTGCATGCCGCGCCCGATATGTCCATCGACATCAATGGAGATGACAGATGAAAATCGACCTTTCCGGAAAGACTGCGCTGGTGACCGGCTCGACCGCGGGCATTGGCAATGCCATCGCAAGGGGGCTGGCCGAGACCGGCGCCGAGGTCGTCGTCAACGGCCGCGGTCAGGCCAAGGTCGATGCCGCGATTGCCGCGATCACGAAGGCGGTACCCGGCGCGAAGCTCCGCGGCATTGCCGCCGACGTATCGAGCGCTGCCGGTTGCAAGGCGCTGCTCGCGGCGCTGCCGGACGTCGACATCCTCGTCAACAATGCCGGCATCTTCGAGCCGAAGCCGTTCTTCGACATTCCCGACGAGGACTGGAGCCGCTTCTACGAGGTCAACGTGATGTCGGGCGTGCGGCTGTCGCGCGGCTACATGCAGGGCATGCTGAAGCGCAACTGGGGTCGCATCGTCTTCATTTCCTCGGAGTCCGGCCTCAACATTCCGACCGAGATGATCCATTACGGCATGACCAAGACCGCGCAGCTTGCGATCGCGCGCGGGCTCGCCGAGCTGACCAAAGGCACCGCCGTGACCGTCAACTCGGTGCTGCCCGGACCGACCATGTCCGAAGGCGTCGAGACCTTCGTCAAGGATCTCGCCAAGCAGAACGGCCAATCGGTCGAGGAGGCTGCCTCCAACTTCGTCAAGCAGCACCGGCCGACCTCGCTGCTGCAGCGCTTTGCCAGCACCGAGGAGATCGCCAATCTCGTGGTCTATGTCTGCTCCAGGCAGGCATCGGCGACCAACGGCGCCGCGCTGCGCGCCGAAGGCGGCATCGTCAACACCATCGCATGAGGCCGCATGCCGGCCTATGTGATCTCCGAGGTCGAGATGCGCGACGCCGCGGCGTTCGAGGCCTATCGGACGCAGGCGGCGAACACCATCGCACAATTTGGCGGGCGCTACGTCGTGCGCGGCGGCACGGTCGAGGTGGTGGAGGGCGGTCCACCACCGAACGCGATCGTCATCATCGAATTTCCGACCATGGCGCGCCTGCGCGAATGGTATGCGTCACCGGAATATGCCGAAGCGTTGAAGCTTCGCGCAACCGCGCTGGACCGACGCCTGCTGTTCGTCGAGGGCGTGCCGGCGATCTAGAGCTTTTCCCGTTCCGATGGAATCGGAACGGGGCTCTAGATTCTTGTTTTGGCGCGTTTTCTTCACGCGAACCGGTATCCACTTCGCTCGAAAACGCTCTAGCTATCCCTTCGCGCCGTCGAGGAACTCGCTGAAGCCTGCGGGACGGTAGGGACCGAAGCAAATCTGCTCCAGCACGCCAATTCCGGTCTGGCCGCCCTGGCAGGCGCGGACCACCTGCTGGACGTGCACATTCTCGCGGGCCAGCGGGTCGAGCGTCGATGGATCGAACGACTCGGCGCCGATCTCGAGCTCGCCCTTCCACATGCCCTGGCCCCACTGCGGATGGCCGTAGCCGAGCCCCTTCATCTGGAATTTGAGGATCGGGTCGAGCGCGATGGTCGTGGTGTGGCCGTCGATATCGACGAGGTCGATTTCAGCCGACTGCGCGAGCCGGGTGTGCGGCACGTATTTGACGCGATGCCGCGCGGTCGCCATGCGGCGGTCGAGGCCGTCGACCACGCCGGGAATCTCGGCCTCGCATCGGTAGAGCGGCGCGGTGATGCCCTCGCGGACCAGCGCCTCGCCCTGCGTCCCGTCGAAGAAGATCGTGTGCGAGATGTGGTCGTCCCAGACCAGCGGCGCCCAGAGGAAGAACACGCTCGGCGGCGGCATCGGCGCGCCTCCGACGTCGCGTTCGCCGACATTGCGCACGCCCCAGGAGCGATCCTTGGTGCCGTAGCAGGTGCGATCGTCGACCTTGATCCCGCCGTCGGGGTGGCTGATGACACCGCTCCAGCGGCCGAACTGGTCGAACCGGGTCGAATCCATCGCGCGGCGGCCGCCCGACCAAAGCGTCTGGCGCGCTTCCTGGATCGCGGCGGTGCGCGCGGAGAAGGTCAGGTCGCAGGCGAGGCCCGTCGCATTGTCGTCGAGCACGACCCGGGTCCGCAGCATCGGCTCGAGCACTTCGAGCCTGAACGGACCGACCTGCATCTCGGTGCGCTCGATCGGGGCGCGCCGCGAACCGTAGAAGCAGTGCTGCCGTCCGCCGCGTTCCACGACGCTGAAGGCGCAATCGAGGATCTTGCGGTGCGGGTAGATCGCAATGCCGATCCCGAAATAATACGCGCCGTCGGCGGTGTAGCCGTTGAACCAGGTCCGGTCATAGACATTGCGGTCGCTGGTCGAGGGAACCGCGATCGGCTCCGGCGTCTGGTGGATGGGGAAATCGTCCAGTTTGTTGAGCACGCCGATCCCTTTCGATGTCCTGACGCGTTGTATCCACTTCGCTCGATAGCGCGTCAGTCCTGCCAGTATGAAAAACTGTCGTGGTCCAGGGCTTGCGCGCAGGCGCCGCGGGTCATTTTCAGGAACAGCGCGTCGCCTCGCTCGGAGCGCTGGACGCTGAGCGCGGAGACGACGCCCATCATGATGCCGTGCAGCGTGTAGCGCCGATAATCCCGCCAGCAACGATCCCACTCATAGTCCCGCACGCCGCGCCGGATCAGTTCCGAATGATAGAACCGAACCAGGTCGGCCTCATGAAGACGCCGTTCGATCGGGTCGATGCCGGCCGAGAGGAAATAGGCGACGTCGACGATTCCTGGGCCCACTGTCAGCGTCTGCCAGTCCAGCGTCGCCATCGGATGGGTATTGCCGCGGACGTCGAACAGCATGTTGTCGAGCCGGAAATCCGCATGCTGGAGCGTTCGCGGCGCCGATCGATCGGACTGGTAGCGCAATAGCGCGTCCGGAAGCCGGTCGATCAGATCAAGGAATTCCGGCTCGATCACGCCGCGATATCGCTCCTTGTAGTGACCGATGATGCCGGGCAGCGCCGCGCGAAGGTCTCTGCGCCGGCTTGCGGCCATCACGAAGCATTGCACCGCATCGAGGCTCGGGTCATTCCATCGCGGCGCATGCAACGCCGCGGCCTCGGTCATGGCGATCCGGCTGTCGGCGATCGAGCATCCGGCGAGCTGATCGCCCGGACGTGCGGGCGCGAGGTCCTCCAGGATCAGGGTGAAGTCGTCGGTCGCCGGATCGATTTCGGCAAGAATCGGCCGGGGGGTGTGAATGGCGACGGTGGCGGCCAGCTCGCGATAGAACGCGACCTCGCGGACGTAAAGCGTGTGCGCAGAACCGGAGCGGCGGCTGTCGGGATCTGCGGCAGGGAATTTGCCGACGACGCTCACGGGAGCGTTCGGCTCGTCACCGTCATAGGTCAGTCGAAATCGATAGCTGTCGCCGACGAGGCCATTGCCGACCGGCTTGCAGGCGAGGTCGACGACCCTGACCTCGTCGATCACACCGGCTTCGCGCAGCGCCCGCGTCATCCACTCCGGATCGATCCGCGACGGATCGGCCGTGAGCAAATTCATCGGTTTCCTCCCATCCCCGTGGGCGTCACCACCGCTCCGGCCGCGTCTTGCGCAGTTGGATTGAGGACGGGGTGATCGTTGCGCAAATCATACAGGCGCCGGCGGCTTTGGCAAAAGCCACCCGCCGGCCTGTGGGGATATCATGCCCGGGATGTTGCCCGGGCATGAGGAAGCGGACGTGAGGAGCCTTACCAGCCCTCAAGCACGATCTTGCCGCGTGACTTGCCGCTTTCCAGCAGAGCGTGGGCGCGCTTGAGGTTGGCGGCGTTGATGGTACCGAAGGTCTGGTCGAGCGTGGTGCGCAGCACGCCCTTGTCGATCAGGTCGGCGACATCGTTGAGCAGATGATGCTGCGCGATCATGTCGGGTGTCTGGAACGAGGAGCGCGTGAACATCGATTCCCAGTGCACCGAGACCGCCTTGCCGCGGCGACGTTGAATTCCGGCGGATCGTCGATCAGGCCGAACTTGCCCTGCGGCGCGATGAAGTCGGCGATCGACTTGTAGTGCTGGTCGGTGAAGGTGAGGCTGGCGACGAGGCCGACCGGCGGCAGCCTCAAGCTCTCGATCTGCTCCTTCATCGGCTGCGAGTGGTCGATCACCGCATGGGCGCCGAGATCGCGGCACCACTTTTGCGACTCCGGCCGCGTTGCTGTCGCAACCACGGTCAGTCCGGTGAGGCGGCGCGCAAGCTGGATCAGGATCGAGCCGACACCGCCGGCGCCGCCGGTGATCAGAAGCGTGCGCGGATCGAGGCTCTTGCCCGGCACCGCGCCGAGCCGGTCGAACAGCAGCTCCCACGCGGTGATCGAGGTCAGGGGCAGGGCGGCGGCCTGCGCGAATGACAGCGACGCCGGCTTGTTGCCGACGATGCGTTCATCGACCAGATGAAATTCCGAATTGGTGCCCTGGCGCAGGATCGAGCCCGCGTAAAACACCTCGTCGCCGGGCTTGAAGAGCGAGACGTCGGGCCCGACCGCGTCGACCACGCCGGCCGCGTCGAAGCCGAGGATCTTGTATCCGCCGTCGGTCGGCGCCGCGCGCTTGCGCACCTTGTAGTCGACCGGATTGGCCGAGATGGCCTTCACCGCGACGCGGATGTCGCGCCCCTTCGGCTCAGGCTTGGCGATCTCGAAATCGACGAGCGAATCCGCCGCCTCGATCGGCAGCGATTTTTGGTATCCGACGGCCTTCATGCCTGGTCTCCGTGGTGGGCGATTGCCTGCCGATTAACTGTCGCGCTGGCGTCCATTTGGCAAGTACTGTAAAAACAGGGAACTAGTCCCTGTTTGTATACTATTGGAAAAATACTGCATGAAACGGAAGAATTTCGCGCGCCGGCCGGGCTGCGCGGTCGAGGCGGCGCTCGACCTGATCGATGGCAAATGGAAGGGCGTGATCCTGTATCATTTGCAGGCCGGCACCCAGCGCTTCGGCGAGTTGCGGCGGCGGATGCCCGGCATCACCCAGCGCATGCTGACCAAGCAGCTGCGCGCGCTCGAGGACGACGGCCTCGTGATCCGCAAGGTCTATGCCGAGGTGCCGCCACGGGTCGAGTACACGCTTTCCGAACTCGGCGAGAGCCTGCGCCCGGTGATCGATATTCTGAAAGCCTGGGGCGAGGGCCATCAGGAGCGGCTGTCCTGCGCGCCGGCGCCGGAGGTCATTGTGAAGAAGTCGAAGCGCGCGGCCTGAAAGCATGTTCGCGCGACGCGCTCCGCTTCACCTCGCCCTGCGTGCGGGGAGAGGCATAGGCCGCCTACGGCGGCCGTTCTCAAGAACGCCTAAGCGGTGCTTCGGCTATGACGCATCGTCAGATGCGTTCCGGGTGAGGGGGAGCCTCAGCAAGCGCAGCTGCTGCCGAATACGCGGAGAGGGCCCCTCACCCCAACCCTCTCCCCGTAAGAACGGGGAGAGGGAGCGCGGCGCCGTCCTGGTCAATATTCGACCGATCTCATTCAGCTAGAAACGCGTGAACCAAACGCTCGATGAAAACGGCCGGAGCGATGCCCCGGCCGTCTATGAGTTGGTCTCAGCTCCGATCAGATCAGAACGCAACCTGCGTGCGCAGCGCGACCGCGTCGAACTTCGAACCGACGTCCGCAGCCGAGGTCGCCGAGGCCTGCTTGGCGATATCGCCGTGCAGATAGTTCAGCATGAAGCGGACGTTGTTGTTGACGTACCAGTTCAGCGCGGCGGTGTAGACGGTCTGCCGTCCACCCGCGATGCCGACCGCCTGCGCGATCTGATCGTTGAGGTCCATCGTGCTGACGCGGCCGGCGATTTCCCAGGCGCCCCAGCCGCCGCCCGCGAGCGAGAACGGATCATGCGGCTTGATCCCGCTATAGGAGGCCGTCGCCGGGTTGTAGGCGTGGTTCTCGCCGGTCAGCACATAGCCGACCTGCGCGTAACCGCCGTCGAACTTCAGGCTCGGCGCGCCGAACGGCGGCAGTCCGGTGTTCGCGGAGCGGTCGACATTGAACCAGTAATATTCGCCCTGCGCGATGAACGGGCCATAGGTCGCCGCCGCCTCGACGCCGTAGACCTGCGCGCCGGAGACATTGGCGATCGCACCGGTCGAGATCAGCGTGGTCGGATCGATGCGCAGCTCGGGCCGGTCGCTGAGCGTGAGCGTCTGCGCCTGCGTGAGCTGGTTGCGCGGCGGCTGCACCAGCCATTCCGCATCGGCGCCAATGTGCACCGAATAATTCTTGCCGCTGATCGGATTGCCGGCGACGCGGATGACCCCGCCATACTGCTCGGACGTGCCGGCCGGCGAGGCGGAGGACGCGGAGTGGATGGCGCCCGACGTCGGTCCGGTGACATAGCCGCCGATCCAGAACTGGTCGTTCCACCAGCGGGTGCCGGCGGCCGAACGGAAGTCACCGGCGGCGATGTTCTGTGCGATGATGCCGACCGAGGCGCGCTCCATGAACAGGATGTCGTTGGAGCTGGTCGCTTCGTCGAGTGTCCACGGCACGTCCATGATGCCGCCTTCGATCGCCATCTTGCCGCCGAACGGCTTGAAGCCGGTGTAGCTCAGATACGCGTTCTCGATGCCCGAGGTGCCGCCGCCGGGCAGCGATCCCGGCGCCGCGCCGCCGAAGCCGTCGGACGAGCCGCCGAAATCGTAGATCAGCGAGTAATTCCAGTCACCGAAGAACTTGCCGACGATGCCGATGCGCGCGCGGCGGACGTTCTCGCCGCTGTCGAGCTTCTGCGGTGAGGTGCCTGCGGTGTTCGGGCGATAGTCGTAGCCGCCGACATCCCAGTGCACGCGGCTCGTGATCGCAACGCAGTTCTGTTCGTCCGCGGTGCAGATCGTCGGCCGGTTGTTCGGCATCGTCACCACGACGCCGGACGGCGCGACCGGGCCCTTCACCGGGATCGCGGCGTTGGCGGTCGCCACCCGCGCGGCCTTGGCATCCGCCGCCTTCGCATTGGCGTTTGCGCTGGCTGCGCTTGCGGTATTGGCGTTGGTCTGCTTCTGCAGTTTGTCGAGCTTCTGCTCGAGCATCTTCAGCTGCTGCTTCAGCAGCGCGATCTCCGCATCGCTGCCGCCTCCGGCCGATTGCGAATAGGCCGGCGAGGCGGCAAGCGCCCCTGCCAGGCCTATGGCGATTGCACTGACTTTTGTTGCACCCATTGTGCACCCCCGTTGTGTTTGAATTCCCCACTCACTCACTGAACGGTCCTAGGAGCGTATCGTGACTGACGCACGACAGTGCTTCCGGGCATCGCAGTTCCGCTTGTGGTCCGCAGGCAACAAGCGGAGCGGCGCAGCGAGATGACAGCCATCATAGAAGCTTGGCGGCGCGCTTCAACGCGGCCGCTGCGGGTTGTGCACCGGTACGGCGGGGGGGCCAGTTATCCGGCCGGGCGCCCTTCAATTGCCCGGCAAACACGCCTATATTCCGGCGTTTCCACGAGAGGTGAGAATGCTCCGACCTGTCCGCTTTGCTGCCGTATCCGCTCTGTGCACGTTGGCCTTCATGGGGAATCTTTCCGCAGCCGCGGCCCAGGACCGCCGCGTGCCGTCCTCGCAGGCCGAGCTGCAATTGTCCTATGCGCCGATCGTGCAGCGGGTGCAGCCGGCGGTGGTCAATGTCTACGCCGCCAAGACCGTGCAGAACCGCAATCCATTTCTGGATGACCCGATTTTTCGCCGGTTCTTCGGCGTGCCGGGACAGCAGCCCGAGCAGATGCAGCGCTCGCTCGGCTCCGGCGTGATGGTCGATGGCTCCGGCCTCGTAGTCACAAACAATCACGTGATCGAGGGCGCCGATCAGGTGAAGGTCTCGCTCGCCGACAAGCGCGAATACGAGGCCGAGATCGTGCTGAAGGACAGCCGTACCGACCTCGCGGTGCTGCGCCTGAAGGACACCAACAAGGAGAAGTTCGCGACCCTCGACTTCGCCAATTCCGACCAGCTGCAGGTCGGTGACGTCGTGCTCGCGATCGGCAATCCGTTCGGCGTCGGCCAGACCGTGACGCACGGCATCATCTCGGCCCTGGCGCGCACTCAAGTCGGGATCACGGATTATCAATTCTTCATTCAGACCGACGCCGCGATCAATCCCGGCAATTCCGGCGGCGCGCTGGTCGACATGACCGGCCGGCTCGCCGGCATCAACACTGCGATCTTCTCGCGCTCCGGCGGCTCGCAGGGCATCGGCTTTGCGATCCCCGCCAACATGGTGCGCGTCGTGGTGGCCTCCGCCAAGAGCGGCGGCAAGAATGTGAAGCGGCCATGGCTCGGCGCGCGGCTGCAGGCGGTGACGCCGGAGATTGCCGAGACGCTCGGGCTGAAGCTGCCGTCTGGCGCGCTGGTCGCCAACGTCGCGCCGAACAGCCCGGCGGCGAAGGCCGGACTGAAGCTCTCCGACCTGATCGTCGGGATCGACGGCACGCCGATCGACGATCCCAACGCGTTCGACTACCGCTTCGCGACCCGTCCGCTCGGCGGCAACGCGGAGATCGAGGTGCAGCGCGCCGGCAAGCCGGTGAAGCTCACCATACCGCTGGAGACCGCGCCCGACACCAACCGCGACGAGATCGTGCTGACCGCGCGCTCGCCGTTCCAGGGCGCGAGGGTCGCCAACATCTCGCCGGCGCTGGCCGACGAACTACATCTCGACGCCGGTGCCGAGGGCGTGGTGGTGACTGATCTCGCCGGTGACGGCACCGCGGCCAATGTCGGCTTCCAGAAGGGCGACATCATCCTCGCGGTCAACAACGAGAAGATCGTGCGGACCAGCGACCTCGAGAAGGCATCGAAGACGGGGACGCGGGTCTGGCGCATCACGCTGGTGCGCGGCGGCCAGCAGATCAACGTGACGCTCGGCGGATGAGCCCCAAGCAACCGCGAGAGGCCGGCAACCTCTTTGCTGCGGCGGGGATGGAGCAGGACGCGCCGCACCCGCTGCCGGACCGGCTGCGTCCGCGCACGCTGGCCGATGTCGTCGGCCAGGATCACATCCTCGGCCCTGACGGCGCGCTGACGCGGATGCTGGAGACGCGCACGCTGGGCTCGCTGGTGTTCTGGGGACCGCCCGGCACCGGCAAGACCACGGTGGCGCGGCTTCTGGCCGACGCCACCGAGCTGCATTTCGAGCAGATCTCCGCGGTGTTCTCCGGCGTCGCCGATCTCAAGAAGGCGTTCGATGCCGCGCGTGCCCGCCGCGAGACCGGCAAGGGCACGCTCCTGTTCGTCGACGAGGTGCATCGCTTCAACCGCGCGCAGCAGGATTCCTTCCTGCCCGTGATGGAGGACGGCACGGTGGTGCTGGTCGGCGCCACCACGGAGAACCCGTCCTTCGAGCTCAACGCGGCGCTTCTGTCGCGCGCCCGCGTGCTGGTGTTTCACTCGCTCGATACGGCGGCGATCGAGAAACTGTTCGCCAATGCCGAGAAGATCGAGGGCAAGCCGCTGCCGCTCGATGCCGAAGCCCGCGCCGTGCTGGTGCGGATGGCCGATGGCGATGGCCGCGCCTCGCTGACATTGGCCGAAGAGGTCTGGCGCGCCGCCCGCAAGGGCGAGGTGTTCAACGCCGAGCAGTTGCAGGCCATCCTGCAACGCCGGGCGCCGATCTACGACAAATCGGCCGACGGCCATTACAATCTGATCTCGGCGCTGCACAAGTCAGTGCGCGGCTCCGATCCGGATGCGGCGCTGTATTATCTCGCGCGCATGTTCGATGCCGGCGAGGATCCGCTGTTCCTGGCGCGGCGCGTGGTGCGCATGGCGGTCGAAGATATCGGCCTTGCCGATCCGCAGGCGCTGGCGGTGTGCAACGCCGCCAAGGATGCTTACGATTTCCTCGGCTCGCCGGAGGGTGAGCTCGCGATCGCGCAGGCCGTGGTCTATCTCGCCACCGCGCCGAAATCGAACGCGGTCTACACCGCGTTTGGTGCTGCGATGCAGACCGCAAAGCAGGGCGGCTCGCTGCTACCGCCGAAGCACATTTTGAATTCGCCGACCAAGCTGATGAAGTCGGAGGGCTACGGCTCCGGCTATCAATATGATCACGACATGCCGGACGCATTCTCCGGCCAGGACTATTTCCCGGAAGCGCTGGGCCGCCAGACCTTCTACGATCCGCCCGACCGCGGCTTCGAACGCGAGATCCGCAAGCGGCTGGATTACTGGCAGCGGCTGCGCAAGGACCGGGGCGGGAGCTAGGGCAAGACGAGATTGGGCCGTGGTCGCGAATAGCGCACGTTCCCACCTGCGGCGCGGGCAGGGAACGCTTGCGTAACTTCGGAATATTAGAAATATATTCCTGATTTGCCCGACGTGTCAAGTTGCTTGGTGCCACGCCGATCGCCGCCGGCTCCTTTGCATGGGGTTGTTTTCGATATTTTGCCAGCGCCCGCTGCGACGGCCCATAACCTCATATTGCGCTCGCGCGTCACTTGACGCTCTTCACGAACTCCAAAATCTCGTCCGTCAGCCGCGTGTCCGGCGTGTTGATCGCATAGACCTCCGACATGTGGCTGTGCTGCGGCAGCATGAAGCTGCGGGCGCAGCCGCTCGGCCGCTTGCAACTGGCCTGCTTCATGAGCTCGAACTGCTCGACGAAGCGCGGCGGATCGAGCTCGGCCGCGGTGATCAGGAACGGGATCGGGCTCGCGACCAGCCCTTGCAGCGAGGAGCGTTCGGCATAGCGCGAGGGGTCGGAGCCGTAATAGGCGAGCTCGGCGTCGCCGGCCGGCGAGGCGGTCAGATCATAGATGCCCGACACCATGATCGCGCCGGCAAGTCCGCCGCCCTTCACCTTGTGGAATTCGCCATGGGAGACATAGCTCGCGACATGGATCGCGCCGGCCGATTGGCCCATCAGGAAGATGCGCCTCGGCTCGCCGCCGCGGGAGGCGATGTTTTCCGCAACCCACTGCACGATCGCACCCATGTCCTCCGGGCCTGCCGGCCACGGAAAGGCCGGCGCGAGGCGATAGGTGGCATTGACGCCGACGAAGCCGTTCTTGACCGCCCACAGCATGATGTTGTCGTAGAACGGGCTGCCGGGCGCGCGCTTGTTGCCCGCGACGAAGCCCCCGCCATGGATGTAGATCAGCACGGGTCGTGCGGGCGCCGCCGTCTCCGGCGTGAACACGTCGAGCAGATGTCGGTCGGCGGGGCCGTATTTGAGGTCGCGCTCGACCTTGACGCCCTGATAGGGCTCCTTCTGTTGCAGCGGCGCGTAGAGTGCAGCGGTCTTGGGCGGGTCGATGACGCGGCCGAGTTCCAGGAGCTTCCAGGCCAGATCTTCCGGCATCGCGGCTTCGGGCATCGGACTTTGCTGGGCGAGCGCAGGGTCCGTGAGCATCAGGGCCGCCGCCAAAGCCGATATCGCCAGTCTCATTCCAGGGCCCCCGTCGATTGTCGTATGCGGCCGAACATGGCCGATGTTGCACCGGATTCACACCGATTTCGCCGTGACGATTCGCGGCATTTGCGCTAGGCACAATGCAGGTCTGGAGCCGAAAAATCACCATGAGCCGCCGCATCAAGAGAACTACATCGCCGGGCGACCGCGCCAAAGGGCGCGACAAGGGCCGCGACCGGGACCGCGCCGGCGATCGCGGCAAGGATCGTGGTAAGGATCGTGGGAAGAGCGGATCGGCGGAGCGCACCCGCAAGCCGGACGATCGCAAGTTCGGTGAGCGCAAGTCTGGAGAGCGTCCGTTCGCGCACCGGGCGTCCGCAAAGCCGCCGCGCTTTGCCGAGTCGCGTCGCGACCGGCAGGAGCGGGCTGAGCCCGCCGCTACGAAGCCCGCGGCCGAGCAGCCGCTGCCGACCAAGGTGCAGACCGTCGTCGTCACCGCCGACGAGAACGGCATGCGCGTCGACCGTTTCCTCGAGGCACGCTTTCCCGGCCTGTCGTTCTCCCACATCCAGCGCATCGTCCGGAAGGGCGAACTCAGGGTCAACGGCAAGCGCGCCGATTCCAAGGACCGGCTGGAGGAGGGCCAGAGCGTGCGCATCCCGCCGCTGCGGCTCGACACGCCGAAGACATCAGGCACGCTCTCCGAGGCCGAGGCGAAGACGCTGCAGGCGCTGAAGGACATGACGCTGTACGAGGACGACGACGTGCTGGTGCTGAACAAGCCGGCCGGTCTCGCCGTGCAGGGCGGCTCCGGCATGACGCGCCATGTCGACCAGATGCTCGAGGTGATGCGCGACGCCAAGGGGCAGAAGCCGCGGCTGGTGCATCGGCTCGACCGGGAGACCTCCGGCTGCCTTCTGGTCGCCAAGACGCGTTTCGCTGCCACGCACCTCACCGGCGCATTCCGCCATCGCTCCGCGCGCAAGATCTACTGGGCGTTGGTCGCCGGCGTGCCGAAGCCGAAGCAGGGCCGCATCTCGACCTATCTCGCCAAGGAGGAGAGCGAGGAGGACAGCATCATGCGGATCGCGGAGCATGGTGACGAGGGCGCGAGCCACGCCGTGACCTATTATGCCGTGGTCGAGACCTCGGCGACCAAGCTCGCCTGGGTCTCGCTCAAGCCGGTGACCGGCCGCACCCATCAATTGCGCGCCCACATGGCGCATATCGATCACGCGATCGTCGGTGATCCCAAATATTTCAACAAGGAGAACTGGCAGCTGCCCGGCGGCCTGCAGAACCGGCTGCATCTACTCGCCCGCCGCATCGTGATTCCGCACCCGAGGGGCGGCGTGATCGATGCCACCGCGCCGCTGCCGCCGCACATGCTGCAATCCTGGAATCTGCTCGGGCTCGAGGCCGACCGCTTCGACCCGATCGAGAACGCGCCCGAGGAGTGACGGTCGGGCGCCGATATCCGGCGCGGACAGCAACAACGATCAAACGGCTCCGCGCTTTGCGGCTATCCTCGCGCGCCGGCCTTTGCCGGCCTGCAACGGAGACTCTCCATGATCGGCACCTGGCTGCGGGTCATGCTTTTCCTGATCAGCTCAGCTGTCGCCGCGGTGACGGCACAGGCCGAGACCATCGTGCTCCGCGGCGGCACGCTCTACGCATCGGCCGATGCGCAAGCGCTGCCGGATGCGGTGATCGTGATGACCGACGGCCTCATCAGCGCGGTCGGCAAGTCCGGCGACATCCAGGCGCCGCCGGATGCCCGCGTGATCGATTGCAGCGGCAAGACCATCGTCGCCGGCTTCTGGAACAGCCATGTCCATTTCACGCAAAAAGTCTGGCGCAACGCTGGCGCAGCGCCGGCCGCAGCGCTGACGCAGCACATGCAGGAGATGCTGACGCGCTGGGGTTTCACGACGGTATGGGATCTCGGCTCCGATCCGAGCGACACCTTGCCGCTGTGCAAGCGCATCGCCGCGGGCGAAGTCGCCGGCCCCAACATCCTGCTCGCCGGCAATATCTTCCCGAAGGGTGGGCACCCCGTCTACATCCCTCGCGAAGTGCAGCTTCCTGAGGTCGCAACGCCGGAGGAGGCCACGAAATGGGCGCGCGACTGGCTCGCCATGGGTGAGGACGGCATCAAGCTGTTCACCGGCGCCTTCATGGGGGACAAGCCCGTCGTCAACATGGACCCTGCAATCGCCAAGGCGGCTGTCGACGTCGCGCATGCGCAGGGCAGGCCGGTGTTCGCACATCCGCAGGACAAGGTCGGCGTCGAAACGGTGATCGAGTCCGGCGTCGACGTGCTCGCGCACACCACGCCCGGCGAACCCAGCTACACCGCGGATCAGCTGGCGCGGTTCAAGGCACAGGGGACTGCGCTCGTTCCCACACTGTCGCTGTTCACCACCGTGGTGCTCGATCCGAACGTCACCAACCGTCTGGTGGCCTCGACCGTCAACCAGCTCAAGCAGTTTTCGGAGAATGGCGGCACGGTGCTGTTCGGCACCGATGTCGGTTTCACCACGGTGTACGACACCACGCAGGAATTTCAGCTGATGCACTGCGTGTTGTCGGAGCGGCAGGTGCTGGCCTCGCTGACGACCAATCCGGCGCGGTTCTTCAAGGCCGCGAAGAAGGGACGGGTCGAGCAGGGCTTCGACGCCGATCTCGTGGTGCTCGACGGCGATCCGCTCGGTGACGTCGGCAATCTTGCGAAAGTGAGCAGCACGATCCGTGCCGGTCACGTGATCTACCAGAAACCGTGACGAGGGCGGGGAACTCGCATCTCGGGGGGCGTTGACGCATGGTGCGTTCACTTGAACCGTTGCTGCCGCGTCACGACATATAGGCTATGAAGCGATCCCTGATTGTTGCCGGCGTTCTGCTCTGGGCCATGGGCGCGGCAAGCGCGCAAATCCTTGCGCCCGGCCGCTCGACGTGGGATCCGCCGGTCCCTCAACCCCCACCGCCGCCGCGGATCGAGGTGCCGGCGATCCCCAGGATGGACGCGCCGACGCAGCCGAGCCTGCGTTCGCGGCCGCGCAGCTCGTTCGGCGACCGCGTCAGCCGGTGCCTCGACGAGGCCGCCGCCGCCGGCCTGAACCAGGCCGAGCGTGCCGCCTATTCGCGATCCTGCGCCAACCACCGGGATTAGGGCAGGGCGTGGTCTGCTAGACAAGCCTTGCTGACGCATGGAAGGAATTGTCGTCGCGCCGGCGCGAGTACGAACAGGCAAGCGGCATCGGCCGGCGGAGCCGCGGCGATCCGGTTCAAGGCTGTCGACCGTGCGAATCTGTCTGGCTATCCAAACGGACCGCTTTGATTTCGTCTCATGATCTTGAGCGTGAGCAGGGCCGCCCCGAGCACGAGAAGCAAGACACCGACGACAGTTGTGCTTGTCGATTCGAATGTCACACCGACTGCTGTCAGCAAGCAGCCTACAACGATAGCAATAAGCCCACCAAGCTTCTTTACCAACAGAAGCTGTCCGTCGCTTGCGCGCGCCACCATGATCAACCTCACTCTGTAAGTGATGCGGTCATTCCACCGTCGCCGCGGGCCGGTGTTGCTTGGACAAGCGGCGGGCTCACATCCGCACACGATGATCGTACTCTCGCGTGCCAATGATGGAAATCGCTCGTTGCTGCCATGATGACTTCTCTTTTGATTCAATTGCGCCGCGGGCGATTGGACAATCTTGCTTACCTAGCCGCGCCGAAACGTCGCATGACTATATCGAATGTGCATCGCGCAACGGCGCTGCGATTCCGCGATACGCAATGCGTTCAGCGCATTTGTCGTAAAGTGTTCTGGACCAACGCAAGCATTGCAAAGGCTGTGGGAGTGGATCGTTGACTCCGTGGTTTTTTGGGCGCCTACTTCTGGTTGCCGACTAGAAGACCTGAAGCAATAAGGTCGAAATCCGGAAGGACAGCCAATGCGGCCGCCTTCGATCGCGGAACAAGCGGAGCGGCCCTACATCTCGACCGGGCACTTGCCCGAACCCGAGATGGTGCAGGAGCTCGTGTCTCAAGCGCATCAGCGCTTCAAGTCGAACAGCGAAGGGACCAATTCGCAGGTTTATCCGGCCCTGGCCAGGGTGCGGAGTGAACTGTTCGGCGTCTGCGTGGCCGGCACCAGCGGACGTGTCTACGGCGCGGGCGATACCGAATACGAATTCTCGATCATGAGTGTATCGAAGCCATTCGTATTCGCATTGGTGTGCGAGGCCATCGGCCCTGAAGAGGCTCGTGCAAAACTGGGCGCGAACGCGACCGGGCTGCCGTTCAATTCACTGGCGGCGATCGAGCATGGAGCCGGGCGCACCAACCCCATGGTGAACGCAGGCGCGATCGCGACCACAAGCCTTGTGCCGGGCTCGAGCGCTGACGAGCAATGGCGGTTCATCCATGACGGTCTCTCGCGCTTCGCGGGCCGCAAGCTTTCGCTCAACGAGGAAGTCTACGCATCGGCATCCAAGACCAATTTTCGCAATCGAAGCATCGCGCGGTTGCTGGAGAGCTACGACCGGATCTATTGCGACGCCAGGCAGGCGACCGATCTCTACACCCGGCAGTGTTCGCTGAATGTGAGCGCCAGGGATCTCGCCGTGATGGGTGCGACGCTGGCCGACGGCGGGGTGAACCCCGTGACCCGGCAGCGGGTGGTCGATGCGGCCGTGTGCCACTATGCGTTGGCGGTCATGGTCACTGCTGGACTGTACGAGACGTCGGGCGACTGGCTGTACGACATCGGTCTGCCCGGCAAAAGCGGCATTGGTGGAGGCATCGTCGCGGTGTCTCCAGGAAAGGGTGGTTTCGGCACTTTCGGGCCGCCACTGGATGCGGCCGGCAACAGCGTGCGAGGGCAGCTCGCCGCGAAGTTCCTGTCGCAAAGACTGGGCATGGATCTGTTCGTGTCCCAACCGGACGAGTGAACAAGAGGCACTGAAGATCGGTCGAGCCGTGGCCCGATCGATCGCAACGTCGGGCAGGTTGGAGGACGCGATGGCAACGCAAGCAATCTCGATCGGCGACATTCATCAGGAAGAGCGCGCATCATGGGTGCCCATGGTCGCGATTGCGTTCGGCCAGATGATCATGTCGTTCAACGTCGCGTCGTTGCCGGTTGCGATGGGGGGAATGGTGGCCAGCTTCGGCGTGCCGCCGACCACGGTCGCGACTGGAATCGTGGCGTACTCGATGCTTGTCGCCGGGTTCGTGATGCTTGGCGCCAAGCTCGCCCAAAGGTTCGGGGCGGTGCAGGTATTTCGCGGTGCCGTCGTGCTTTTCCTGATAGCGCAGATTGCGATGACGTTCAGCCCTACGGCCTCCGTCATGATTTCCGCTCAGGCGCTTTGCGGCGCTGCGGGCGCGGTGATCGTGCCCTCGCTCGTCGCGCTGATTGCCGAGAATTATGCCGGACGCCAGCAGGCGACGGCCCTTGGCGCGTTGGGCTCGGCGCGGGCTGCCGCCGGCGTGCTGGCATTTGTCGTCGGCGGGTTGCTCGGCACCTATATCGGCTGGCGCCCCGCGTTTGGAATTCTCATCGTTGCCTCGGCGATCGCTTTCGCTCTGAGTTTCCGCCTGCGGCCGGACCACGGTCGCCCGGATGTCCAGATCGACATGATCGGGGTCGCTCTTGCCGCGAGCGCGATCATCTTCATCAGCTTCGGCTTCAATAATCTGAACAGTTGGGGCGTGATCCTGGCGACCCCTAACGCGCCATTCGACTTGCTGGGCGTCTCGCCGGCACCGGTCCTGATCGTGCTTGGCATAGTGCTCGGGCAGGCATTCCTGATGTGGACGCATCGCCAGCAGGCCGCGGGGAGGACGCCTTTGCTGGCGTTGGAGGTGATCGATTCGCCGGAGGAGAGGTGTGCGGTCTACGCGCTGTTCGCGGTCGTGGCGCTCGAGGCCGCGCTGAACTTCACGGTGCCGCTCTACATCCAGATCGTGCAGGGACGTTCGCCAATCGCGACGGCGATCGCGATGATGCCGTTCAATCTGACCGTCTTTCTCTCGGCGATGCTGATCGTCAATCTCTACGACAAGCTGACGCCCCGCCAGATCGGACGCTTCGGCTTTGGGCTCTGCACCGTTGCGTTGCTGTGGCTCGCGTTCGTCGTGCGCAACGACTGGAGCGAGATTCCCGTTCTCCTTGGCCTCGTGCTGTTCGGTATCGGCCAGGGCTCGCTGGTGACACTGCTGTTCAACGTTCTGGTCACTGCTTCGCCCAAGGCGTTGGCGGGGGATGTCGGGTCTTTGCGCGGAACCACGCAGAATCTGGCGGCTGCCGTTGGCACCGCGGTGGCCGGAGCTCTTCTGGTCGGTCTTTTGAGCACGATCGCGCTCGGCAGGATCGCGGCCAGTCCGGTGCTGACCAAGGAGCTTCAGAGCCAGGTTGATCTCGGCAACATCACTTTCGTCAGCAATGATCGGCTGCGCAGCGTACTCGAAGGCACGAGCGGTACGCCACAGCAGGTCGAGGAAGCCGTCCGGGTCAACACCGAAGCGCGCCTGCGCGCTTTGAAGATCGGGTTGCTGATCATGGCCGGCCTCGCACTGCTTACGGTCATTCCCGCGGGACGGCTGCCGAATTATCGGCCAGGCGAAATACCGGACGACGGAGCGACCGGCGAGGGCGAGCGATCGGCCTGATCGGACGTCGGGCGCCGCGGGGCAAGAAGGTCTCTGCAATAACCAGGTGCCAGATATGGATGAACTCGACCGTCGCATCGTGCTCCGGAGAATGCTTGGCGGCGTCGCAGTCGCTGGTCTCGGAACCGGCTTGCTGATGCAGGCGGCCAAGGCGCTGCCAGTCGCCCCCGAAGATGCCCTCGTCGCGAAGACGGATGATCCGGAGCGGCCGCTTCATATGGTCGTCGCCCGGCCACCACCGCGCCCGCGTCCTCCGCCACCGCGCCGCCGCCGCTGGACCTGTTGGTGGCACAGAGGTCGCCGCCGCTGTGGATGGCGCTGGTGAGGGCAGGCACAAGCTCCGGCGGCGCGAGTGGCGCGGTTGCGCGGCCTGGAATGCGCGACCGTGCCATGGCTGCCAGGGATCAAGGAGGACGACATGGCTACCTATGAGAACAGTCCCACGATGCTCCGCGGCCTGCCTGGCCCGCCTTTATGGGTCTGCGTTCTGCTGGGCCTCGTCATGATCGCCGCGGGCCTTCTGGTGCTGGGAGATGTCGTGCTTTTCACCGTGATCAGCGCCATCTTTATCGGCTGGACGGCCATTGTTGCCGGCGGGTTCGAAATCCTGCACGCCTTCTGGACCAAGGGCTGGGGTGGATTCGTGTGGCAGCTTCTGCTGGGGGTGCTCTACCTTGCCTGCGGAATCGTTCTGCTCAGCCAACCGGTGGCGAGCGCGCTGCTCCTGACCTATGCCCTCGGTCTCATGCTTTTGGTCTCAGGGATTGTGCGCATGCTGGTCGGCATCGGCCATTGGCAGCAGTCCGGCTGGATCATGCTGGCATCCGGGCTGTTTGGCGTTCTGGCCGGCCTCATCATTCTGACGGGATTTCCGGCGACCGGGCTGTGGGTGCTCGGGCTGCTGCTGGGGATCGATCTGCTGTCTCATGGCATCGGATGGCTGACTTACGCTTTACAGCCTGCCGCCAGAGCGGCTCAATAGGCCGTCGATCCTCTAGGGAGCAGCAGAACTCTCATTAATCGTCTGAAATCAAATCGGCTCCTCGCGACATCAATGACGGTCTCGCGCGATGCGCCATCGGCGGAGAGTGGACATGTCAGGTTTGAGGAAGGGCGTGAGAGTTTCGGCGCTGGTTGCGTCGATCGTGATGAGCCTCGTCGCCTTGCTGCCCGCGCAAGCTCAGCAGAATGGCGACGTGCTGTTTCAGAACGTGCGAATTTTCGATGGCAGGAATGGCGCGCTGTCCGGGCCGTCCAATGTGCTGATCCGGAACAACAAGATCGAGAAAATTTCGACTGGGCCGATCGCGGCCGACGCTCAGGTGATTGCCGGCGACGGACGGGTGCTGATGCCCGGGCTGATCGACGCGCACTGGCATGCACTGCTGGTACGCCCGACGCCGGCGGCCGTGATGGCCAGCGACATCGGTTACATCAATCTTCTTGCGGCCGCCGAGGCAACGGCCACCCTCATGCGCGGCTTCACCACCATTCGCGACATGGGCGGGCCGGCCTTTTCCCTCAAGCGCGCGATCGACGAAGGTCTCGTCGCCGGTCCCCGCATCTACCCATCCGGTGCCATGATCACCATCACCGGCGGCCATGGCGACTTCCGGCCGCTGTCCGATCTGCCCAGAACAATCGGCGGCATGCTCAGCCGCATGGAGAGGATAGGCGGCGCCATGGTCGCGGACAGCCCGGATGAAGTTCGCGTGCGCGCGCGCGAGCAACTCATGCAAGGGGCTACGCAGGTCAAGCTCACGGCGGGCGGTGGGGTGGCGTCGCCGTTCAGCCCGCTCGATGTGTCCACGTTCACTGAACCGGAGTTGCGCGCCGCGGTCGAGGCTGCGGAGAACTGGGGTACTTATGCCGTCGTACACGCCTACACGCCGGTCGCGATCCAGCGATCGATCGCAGCGGGGGTCAAGTGTATCGAGCATGGTCATTTGATGGACGACGCGTCGGCCCGCCTGATGGCCGAGAAGGGAATTTGGCTGAGCACCCAGCCCTTCCTCGATATGTCGGGAGCCAGCGCCCTTGGACCTGCGGAGCAGGACAAGATGCGGCAGGTCGTTGCCGGCACCGACAGGGTCTACGGCTTTGCGAAGAAGTACAAGTTGAAGACGGCATTCGGTACCGACGTGTTGTTCTCGAAAGCGCTCGCTGACCGGCAAGGCGCCATGCTGACGACCCTCACGCGATGGTACACGCCGGCTGAAGCGCTCATCATGGCGACATCGACGAATGCCGAATTGCTCAGTCTGTCCGGGCTTCGAAATCCATATCCAGGCATGCTGGGCGTGGTGGAGGAAGGCGCGTTGGCCGACCTTCTGCTGGTCGATGGCAATCCAATCGACAACATCAAGCTGATAGAGGATCCGGCGAAGAATTTCCTGGTCATCATGAAAGATGGGAAGGTCTACAAGAATCTTCTTGGTGGTGACCGGAACAGGTAGGCGGACATAGTCACAAGGCGGGCCAAGCGGCAGCGTCAAAGCATCGGCTTGTAGCCGATATGGCTGCCGACGTGGCCGGTGGAGCAGCGATCGCCGGAAGGGCAAGGGCAGCTACTACCGCCGAAACTGCGTCAGAAACGTCCGCAAGGAATCGTGCGGGCTCTCGACATCCGAAATCACCCAGCCGTCGGGACCATTGACGACGATGAAGTTGAGCGTGACGGCGCGGCCTTCATTGTCGAATGTCACCGTCACGTCGGCCTTGTCGAACTGCCGGCGCGGGATTGCGATCGAGATCGGGCCGAGCCGCCAGGTCGGGCTCTGCACCAGAAAATCGTAGGGCGCATCGTGCAGCGCGGTCCAGGCACCGCGCAGGGTGGGATCGAAGAATCGGCGAGCCGTTTCCTCGTCGCGCGGCAGGCCGTTGGAATATTCGGCGCTGCCTCGCCCATAATGGGCGTAGACATTGCGGATCAGGGATTCCGGCGAACGGAACCCGGCACAGGCTGTGGCGGAGGCGAAAACCACCGCAACCAGCGAAAAACCCGCAAGGAATTTGCCGCGTCCCATCAGCTTTATTTGCCGTTGCCCCTGACATATCTTGCAGGGAAATCCCTATGAACGAAAGCTACCCGGCGCGATGCGCGAACTTTTCGACGATGTCCCAGAACAATCTCCGTTCGATCCGCAGGAGGCGGTGCGGCGCCACATCCGCACGCCCCAGCGCAAGCGGTTCTACACCAGCGCCGGCGTCGCCGAGGCCGATGGCGGATTTTCGATCACGCTCGACGGCAAGCCGATCCGCACGCCGTCCGGCAAGCCGATCGCGGTGCCGACGCGGGCCATTGCGGACACGGTGGCGGCGGAATGGAATGCGCAGCGCGAGACCATCGATCCCATGACCATGCCGCTGACGCGGCTTGCCAACAGCGTGATCGAGGGGGTGATCGATCGCATCGACGAGGTCGCCGACGATGCGGCCAAGTTCCTCGGCAGCGACCTCTTGTTCTACCGGGCCGGCCATCCAGAGACGCTGGTGGCGCGCGAGGCCCAGCACTGGGATCCGATCCTGTTCTGGGCCGCCGACGCGCTCGGCGCCCATTTCGTGATGGCCGAGGGGGTGATGCATGTCGGCCAGCCCGAGCCTGCGATCAAGGCGGCGCGGGCGGCGTTCCCGACCGACCCATGGTCGGTCGCGGCGCTCCATGTGGTGACGACGCTGACCGGCTCGGCGCTGCTGGCGCTGGCGCTCGCCCATGGCGTCCGCGACGAGGACCAGGTCTGGGCCGCCGCCCATGTCGACGAGGACTGGAACATCGAGAAATGGGGCGTCGACGAGGAGGTCGCCGTCCGCCGCGCCGCCCGCCAGCTCGATTTCAAGGCCGCCGCCGGCGTGCTCAGGGAGCTCAAGCCGGCCGCCGGTTAACGAGGGGTTTACGGCGCCGGGCTAGCCTGCGGCACGTTCCTCGCGCAGGGCCGAGACCTCCGACATGGCACTCGCCATCAATCCCGTGCTGCCGGTGCTCGCCTCGACGGAGGCGGACGGCGTTGCGCCGGACCTCACGCTTGAGGCCGGCAGCGTCGTCAATGCGCAGGTGCTGAAAGTGCTGTCCGCCGATCTGGTGCGGATCGCGATCGCGAGCCTGTCGATCGACGTCCAGACCGAGGTGCCGCTGCAGCAGGGCCAGAACCTGCAGCTCGCAGTGTCGCAGACCAATGGCGGCATCCGCCTGCAGCTGGTCGGGCCGGGGCCGGACACCGGCGATGCCGTACGGCTGTCGCCGGCAGCGGCCAACGCCACCGATGCCGCCCAGCCGGTCGCCACGGCACCGAAGGCTGTATTGACGCCGCTGGAGCGCGTCACCATCACCGCGACGGCGCAGACCGCGGCGGCGGTGCAGGGAAGCCAGGCGCCGCTGTTCGCCAATCTCGCCGCGGTCGCCTCGGCCAATCTGCCGCCGAAGCTGCAGGCCGCGATCGCGCAGGTGCTGGCGCAGCAGACCGGTCTCGACGAGAATTTGAGCGGCGATGCGGTCAAGACCGGCTTGCAGAAATCCGGCCTGCTGTTCGAGGCGACGGTGGCGGCGGGCATTGCGCCCGCGAGCGGCAGCGCGCCCGATCTAAAGGCCGCGCTGATCGTGCTGCGCCAGGCGCTGACCTCGCTTGGTACCGCTGATGCCGGCAGGCCCGCGTCCGCCACACCGCTCCAGCAACCGGCGCAGGCCAGCGCCGCGACGGCGCCGAGCCTCATGCCATCCGGCACGCCAGACCTCGACGTTCAGGAGATCCTGCTGCCGCAGGCCCGCCTGCCGGTCGCCGAGGATGTCAGCCGCGGCACCGCAGGGCTCGCAGGAGCACTCGCGGATGCGCTCGATGCCGGCCCGTCCTCCGGCGGCGCGCTCAATCTCATTCAGCAAGCGCTGCACGAACTCGGCAACCCCGCACGGCAAGGCGCCGCGCCGAGGGAGATGCTGCCGGGCGAGGTGCCGGTACGCGGCAACACACCGCCACCGCCGTTTCACGGTGCGCTGCCGTCGGCGCAGGCCGTCGCCGAGCCGTCGATCGCCCCAAACGCGCCACTCGCGACCGCCGCGCATCGCCTGCTGGAAAACACCGACGCCGCGCTGGCGCGGCAGACGCTGCTGCAGGTCGCCTCGCTGCCAGACCGCGGCGACGCTACGCGGCCGCAGCTCGACGCCATGCTGCCGCGCTGGAATTTCGAGATCCCGTTCCTGACCCCGCAGGGCACGGCGATGGCGCAGTTCGAGATTTCCCGCGACGGCGGCGGTAATGAGGTCGAAGCCGCCAAGCGGGTGTGGCGCGCGCGCTTCACGCTCGATGTCGAGCCGGCCGGCCCGGTGCACGCGCTGGTGTCGCTGAACGGCGAGCGCACCTCGGTGCGGATGTGGGCCGAGCGTCCCTCGACCGCCGCGCAACTGCGCGCCGGCGCTTCCGAGCTGAGCCGGGCGCTGACCAGGGCCGAGCTCACGCCCGGCGACATCGAGATCCGCGACGGCAGCCCGCCGCAACCCGCACCCGCCCGCGCCGGCCATTTCCTGGACCGCGCATCATGAGCGAGGCCAACAACCAGCTCGCGGTCGCGCTGCATTACGACCACGCCGGTGCGCCGCGCGTGGTGGCAAAAGGCAAGGGCGCAATCGGCGCCAAGATCATCGAGGTCGCCAAGGCCAACGACATCCCGATCGAGGAGAACGAGGTGTTGGCCGGCGCGCTCTCCAATGTCGAGCTCGGCGACGAGATTCCGGCCGAGCTCTACAAGGCCGTCGCCGAGGTGCTGGTGTTCGTGCTGCGGATGTCGGGCCGGGCGCGCTAGCGGGCGCGTTTTCGAGCGAAGCGGGCACCGGTTCGCGTGAAGAAAACGCGACAGACAAGTGAGTCTTCTTGCCATCCTTTCACCACGATGGCATCCACCATCGTCGTCAATGCGAACCTGCCCAGGACTTGTCGTGATCCATCGCCGCCATGCGCTCGGTCTGCTTGCTGCCGCTACGATCCTGCCATCGCGCAGCTTCGCCAACGTGTCCTACCAGCGCAGCGAGTTTCGCGAGGAGCTGCAAAAGCGGTTCTTCGAGCTCGGCACCGAGGGCACCTTCGTCGGCTACAAGGTCGAGGACTATCTGATCATCGCCAGCGACAAGGTCCGCTCGGGCGAGGGCAGGCTGCCGGCCTCGACCTTCAAGATCCCGAACGCGCTGATCGCGCTCGAGACGGGGGTGGTGCAGGACCCCGACAAGGACGTCTTCAAGTGGGACGGCACAACCCGCAGCATCGAGGCCTGGAACAAGGATCACACGCTGCGCTCCGCGCTCGCGGTGTCGGCCTTTCCGGTGTTCCAGGAGATCGCCCGCCGCATCGGCGAGGAGCGGATGAAGAAATATCTCGAGATCATCGACTACGGCAACCGCGACATCGGCGGCGGCATCGACCAGTTCTGGGTGACCGGCAATTTGCGGATCGATCCGGTGCAGCAGATCGATTTCCTCGACCGGCTGCGCCGCGGCGTGCTGCCGGTCGACAAGCGCAGCCAGCAGCTGGTGTGCGACATTCTCCCGGTGACGAAAGTCGGCGACGCCGTCATTCGCGCCAAGACCGGCCTCACCGACAAGGAGCACGGCTCGCTCGGCTGGCTGGTCGGCTGGGCCGAGAAGGGCACCGACATCACGGTGTTCGCGATGAACATGGACTGCAAGACGCAGGCGCAGACCGATGCGCGGATGAGCGTCACGCAGCAATGCCTCACCGATATCGTCGCGCTGTGATGACCTGATCTGCGTGTTCATCGCTGGCTGGCGCTACGTAGCTCGACTAGCATCCTCCGATAAAATCAAGCGGAGGAATCATGCATTCAGCAACAGTCTGGCTCTCGTCGCTCACGCTGGCCGCGGCCGGCGGCTGGCTCGCGGCGACGGTGTTCTCGGTGCCGGCCACCAGCAAGGAGCCGCGCTTCCCGCAGCTCACGATGGAGCAGCTCAGCGACCTGCAAAAACCGCTCGGCGAGCAGATCATGAAGGTGTCGAGCGTCGGCATCGGCGGTCCCTACAATCCGATGATCCGGAGCCCGGTGCTCGGCCAGCGGCTCTACGATCTGTTCTATTATCTGCGCTGGCAGACCTCGGTGCCGACACGGCTGAACGAGTTCGCGATCCTGATCATCGGCCGGCAGTGGCGCTCGCAGGTCGAGTGGTTCGCGCACGCGCCGCTCGCCGCCAAGGCCGGCCTGCCACCCGACGTCATCGCGGAGCTCAAGGCCGGCAACCGGCCGTCGAAGATGGCCGACGACGAGGCGGTCGTGTACGACTTCGTCACCGAGCTGACCACGACCAAGAAGGTCTCCGACGAGACCTATGCGCGGGCCAAGAAGATTTTCAACGATCAGCAGATCGTCGACCTCACCGCGGTCGCCGGCAATTACGTGATGGTGGCGATGATCCTGGCGATGGCGGAGGAGACCGTGCCGCCTGGCAAGGAGGAGCCGTTCAAGGTTGGTGAGAAGTAGGGGCGGCGCGGACTCCGTTCACCTCGCCCCGCGTGCGGGGAGAGGTCGGAACGCATCGCAGATGCGTTCCGGGTGAGGGGACTCTCCTCAGGCACAGCTATCACCGTGCAAGAGGAAGCAGCCCCTCACCCCAACCCTCTCCCCGTAAGAACGGGAGAGGGAGTAGGGCGCCGTCGCTATTGGCGCCCGATCGCTCGCTGCAAGGTCGGCATCAGCTTCGGGTCGCGGCATTGCGCGACGTTGAAGCGCATGAAGGCGGCGGCCGTCTGCGAGGCGCTGAACACGTTGCCGGGCGCCAGCACGACATTGTCCGTTAGCGCCAGCCGCGCCACGTCGGCGGAGTCGCACCCGTCGGGCAGATGGCACCACAGATAGAAGCCGCCGCGCGGCATCAGCCAGGGTGTGACGCCGATGCGCTGCAGTTTGTCGCCGACGTCGCGGCGGGCGCGGGCAAGGCGCCGGCGCAGCTCCTCAACATGCTTGCGATAGAAACCGCTCGACAGCACGCCGGCGATGATCTCGGTGGCGACCGCGCTCGGGCCGCCGAAACCGGTCGCGACCTGGAGATCGACGAGATCCTCGATCCAGTCCGCCCGCGCGGCGATGAAGCCGCAGCGCACCGATGCCGACAGCGTCTTGGAGAAGCTGCCGATCCGGATCACGCGGCTCAGGCCATCGAGCGCGGCGAGCCGCGCCGAAGGCTCCGGCTCGAAGTCCGCAAAGATGTCGTCCTCGACGATGGTGAGATCATGGGCGGTGGCGGCATTCAGCACGCGGTGCGCGGTCTGCGGCGACAGCGTCGCACCGGTCGGATTATGCAGCGCCGAGTTGGTGACATAGAGCCGCGGCCGCTCGGCGGCCAGTGTCGCCTCGAAGCTTGCGACATCGGGGCCCGATGCCGTGTAGGGCACGCTGACGATGCGAACCTGATGCGCGCGCAGCAGCGCCCGGAAATTGAAATAGCAGGGATCGTCGACCAGCACAGTGTCGCCCGGCCGCAGCAGGAAGCGGCAGACGAGGTCGATCGCCTGCGTGCCGGACGCGGTCAGCAAGAGCTGCTCGGGTGGCACCTCGAGGCCCTCGTCGGCAAACCGCGCCATCAGGATCCGACGCAGCGTGAGCGAGCCGCGTGTCGCGCCATAGTCGGAGAGCACGGCGTCGTCGGCCCGCGCGAGGCCGCGCAGCGCGCGCCGCAGCGCCTCGGTCGGCATCCACTCGGCGGGCAGCCAGCCGCAGCCGGGTTTGAGCGCGCCGGTCTCGGCATCAAGCGATTGCCGCGACACCCAGAACGGATCGACTGCGCGGTCGCGTTGCGGCTGGTCCTTGGCGAGCGCGAGCGGCGGCAGGGCCGTGGACGAGACATAGAAGCCGGAGCCGGGCCGGGCGCGGATCAGGCCCTCGGCCACCAGCCGGTCATAGGCTTCGACGACGGTGGAGGGCGAGACGCCCATGGTCGCGGCCAGGCCGCGGATCGAGGGCAGGCGGTCGTCGGCGACCAGCGCGCGGCTCGCCACCTTGGCGCGGATCGCGTTCATCACGTCGGTGGTCCGCGTCGCCTTTGGCGCATCGGATTGCTGTTGCAAGTGTATGCCTACCTTTGCCCATACAGTTTTGCGATATTGTACTGATCTGTAGCTGCCTTGGCGAGCCTCCGCCGGCTATGGTCGGTGCGAGGTCGGACTCGGCTTCACCTCGCCCCGCCTGCGGGGAGAGGTCGGAACGCATCGCCAGATGCGTTCCGGGTGAGGGGGAGTCTCCACGGGTTCGGCCGTTACCGAGTATGCGGGGCGGCCCCTCACCCCAACCCTCTAAGAGCGAGCTTCGCTCGTCTCGGCCCCGCAAGAGCGGGGCGAGGGGGCGCAGTTACGTTTTGGGAAGCAAAGTACGATGGACAAGGCTTCGATCGACGGCTGGGGCAGCGGCCTGCTCGGCGTGATTATCTTCAGCGGCTCGCTGCCGGCGACCCGCGTGGCCGTGGCAGAGTTCTCGCCGCTGTTCTTGACTTCGGCGCGGGCGGCGATCGCGGCGCTGCTCGGCGCCGCGCTGCTTGCGGCGCTGCGGCAGCCCTGGCCGCAGCGCAAGGATCTGGTGTCGCTGACCATCGTCGCACTCGGCGTCGTGATCGGCTTTCCGCTGCTCACCGCGCTCGCGCTCCAGCACATCACCTCGGCGCATTCGATCGTGTTCATCGGGCTGCTGCCGCTGTCGACCGCCGTGTTCGGCGTGCTGCGCGGCGGCGAGCGGCCGCAGCCGCTGTTCTGGCTGTTCTCCTGCATCGGCAGCGCGACGGTCGGCGCGTTCGCCTTGTCGAGCGACGGATCGGCGTCGCTGACCGGCGACCTCCTGATGGTCGCCGCCATCATCGTCTGCGGCCTCGGCTATGCCGAGGGCGCGGCGCTGTCGCGGCGGCTCGGCGGCTGGCAGGTGATCTCCTGGGCGCTGGTGCTCTCAGTGCCCGTGGTGCTCGTGATGACGATCATGACGCTGCCGCCGAGCTGGCAGGGCATCGGCGCGCCGGCCTGGCTCGGGCTCGCTTATGTCTCGATCTTCAGCATGCTGGTCGGTTTCGTGTTCTGGTATCGCGGCCTTGCGATCGGCGGCATCGCCAGCGTCGGCCAATTGCAGCTGCTGCAACCGTTCTTCGGCCTCGCGCTGGCCGGCCTGTTGCTGCACGAGCAGGTGCCGTGGTCGATGATCGTGGCGACCATGCTCGTCGTCGTCTGTGTGGTGTTCGCGCGCCGCTTTGCTTGACGTCTGTCTCTCCTCACGGTGAGGAGCGCGGAACGCGCGTCTCGAACCATGAGGCCACAGGCGGGCCTGCATCCTTCGAGACGCAGCAATCGACGCGCACGCTGTCAATTTGACCGGCCGTGCGTGACGTCAGGAAGCGGGCGCTAGGCGGGCTCCTGCGCTTTCCCGATCCGCCCGAGATGGGTGAAGCCAAAGCCCTTGGAATATTTCAGCCCGTAGCCGAGCGCGCGGTCGATCCCGATATGGGCGAGCCAGATCATCGCGATCGATAGCACCAGCGGCGCCGCGGCGGCAAAGCCCAGCGTCATCAGCGCGACCGGCGCCAGATAGCTGTGGGCGGCGTTGTAGACGATGGCGCCGACCCGCGGGCCGGCGAGATAGGCCGCGAAACTCAAATCCGGCACCAGGAACAGCAGGACATAGACCAGCCACGAGCCCTCCCATTGGGCATAGAGCACGGTCATGCCGAGGAACAGCACGAGGCCCTCCAGCCGGAGCAGGGTGCGCACCCCGCCGGTCGGTGCGCCGGTCTCGACCGTGGCCGTGCTCGTGTCGGTCATCGCCATCTCCCCAGATATCGGAAAATCCTACCGTTTTTGCGCCCGAACCCGTCCACAACCGCCTTTCCGGTTCCGAAATGGCCGTGCTAAGCCATTTCCGAACGAAGCGGACCTCGGCTCGCGCCGGGACGCGGACTGTAGCTAACACGGGCGGAAACAAATGAAAGATATCCTCGATACCCTCGAAGAGCGGCGCGCCGGCGCCAAGCTGGGCGGCGGCGAAAAGCGCATCGAGGCGCAGCACGCCCGCGGCAAGCTGACCGCCCGCGAGCGGATCGAGCTCCTGCTGGACAAGGGCTCGTTCGAGGAATTCGACATGTTCGTCGAGCACCGCTCGATCGAATTCGGCATGGAGAAGACCAGGATCCCCGGCGACGGTGTCGTCACCGGTTGGGGCACGGTCAACGGCCGCAAGACGTTCGTCTTTGCCAAGGATTTTACGGTGTTCGGCGGCTCGCTTTCCGAAACCCACGCGCTGAAAATCACGAAACTGCAGGACATGGCGATGAAGGCGAGGGCGCCGATCATCGGTCTCTATGACGCCGGCGGCGCGCGTATCCAGGAGGGCGTCGCGGCGCTGGCGGGCTATTCCTACGTGTTCCGCCGCAACGTGCAGGCCTCGGGCGTGATCCCGCAGATCTCCGTCATCATGGGCCCCTGCGCCGGCGGCGACGTCTATTCGCCCGCGATGACCGACTTCATCTTCATGGTGAAGAACACCAGCTACATGTTCGTCACCGGCCCCGACGTGGTGAAGACCGTCACCAACGAGGTGGTGACCGCCGAGGAACTCGGCGGCGCCTCGGTGCATGCCACGCGCTCCTCGATCGCCGACGGCGCGTTCGAGAACGACGTCGACGCGCTGCTGCAGATGCGCCGCCTGATCGACTTCCTGCCCTCGAACAACAGCGACGGCGTGCCGGAATGGCCGAGCTTCGACGATATCGGGCGGGTCGACATGTCGCTCGACACGCTGATCCCCGACAATCCGAACAAGCCCTACGACATGAAGGAATTGATCCTGAAGGTCGTCGACGAGGGTGACTTCTTCGAGATCTCGGAGACCTTTGCGAAAAACATCGTCACCGGCTTCGGCCGCATCGCCGGCCGCACCGTCGGCTTCGTCGCCAACCAGCCGATGGTGCTGGCGGGCGTGCTTGACAGCGACGCCTCACGCAAGGCTGCGCGCTTCGTTCGGTTCTGCGATGCTTTCAACATCCCGATCGTCACCTTCGTCGACGTGCCGGGCTTCCTGCCGGGCACCGCGCAGGAATATGGCGGCCTGATCAAGCACGGCGCAAAGCTGCTGTTCGCCTATTCGCAGTGCACGGTGCCGCTCGTCACCATCATCACCCGCAAGGCCTATGGCGGCGCCTTCGACGTCATGGCGTCGAAGGAAATCGGCGCCGACATGAACTACGCCTGGCCGACCGCCCAGATCGCTGTGATGGGTGCCAAGGGCGCGGTCGAGATCATCTTCCGCTCTGACATCGGCGACCCCGACAAGATCGCCGCCCGCACCAAGGAGTACGAGGACCGCTTCCTGTCGCCCTTCATCGCCGCCGAACGCGGCTACATCGACGACGTCATCATGCCGCATTCGACCCGCCGCCGCATCGCGCGGGCGCTGGCGATGCTGAAGGACAAGAAGGTGGAGATCCCCGCGAAGAAGCACGACAATCTGCCGTTGTGAGGAGAGCGTAGGGTGGGTTAGCGCAAGCGTAACCCACGACCTTCGCATGCGCGTCTCCCTTTGTTGCTCTTGTTGTCGTCATTCCGGGGCGCGCGTGAGCGCGAACCCGGAATCTCGAGGTTCCAGGGGCGTACGATCCGTGGCGGGTTGCGGCTTCCACCTTCGCTCACTGCGCTACGCGCGCGGACCCGGTCGCGTAACCGGCCCTGCGAACAGAGAGCTGAGCTCAGCCCCATTCCAACCCTTTACGCTGAAAGGGGCGGACAGTCCGTCACGGCAGGCAGGAGAAACTGGTTGAGGATGGCGTTTGAGATGGCATCGTGGTCGAAGGCGTTCACGACGACCACCAGATCGAGCCCGGGCACGATGAAAAGGCGTTGGCCACCGCTGCCGTACGCGGCGATCCAGATCAGGTCGTGACCGTTCAGCAAGGAACGGCCAAGCCACCAGTGATAACCATAGTAGACGACCACGTGCCCTCCGGCGTTAACCCGCGGCTTGGTCGACTCGGCGATCCACGCGGCGGGCAGGACCTGTCTGCCGTTCCAGCGTCCATCATTCGCGACGAGTTCGCCAAGCTTGGCGACGTCGCGCGGCCGTAGCCGCAATCCGGCAAAGGCCGCGAGTTCGGCACTGCCGGTAAAGCTGAGCCACTCGACATCAGTGATGCCGAGCGGTTCGAACAGCTTGTCTCTGGCAAAAGCATCGATCCGTTGGCCGACGCTCTTGGCAAGGGCCGCAGCCAGGAGGCTGGTGGCGCCGCCGCTATAGTTGAACGATACGCCGGGCGGGAGCGCCATCCGCTGTTGCAGAACATAGCGGTAGGGATCTTTCGCTTCGAGCAGATGCCGTTCGTTGTTCGCCTGACTGTTCCAGCCGCGCGCTTCATCCCACCGTAGACCGTGCGACATGGTGAGCAGGTGCCGGAACGTGATGCGAGCGTTCCTCGTCGTACGAAGATCGGCATATTCGGGGAAATAGTCGATAACAGCGGAATCGAGCGGCGGAAATTGTCCCTTGCCGATGGCCAAGCCGATCAGAAGTGAGGTTTCGCTCTTCGAGATGGAGCGGATGTCGTGCTTCGTTTCCGGCGAAAATTGAACCGGTGCCGACCACTCCATCCACCGCCGCTCCCGGCCGGCGAAATAGCGCTCGAACACAAGCTTGCCGCGCCGTACGATGACAACGGCGTGAACGTTGCGCTTGGGCCATTGTTTGAGAAACGCGTCGAGTCTGGAGAGGCTTTCGGCATCGAAGCCGACCTCGGCGGGAGCCGCAGCGACCCATCCGTCGTCGAGCGTTGAACAGGCTAACATTTGATTTGAGTCCGAATCGGATGACCAAGAGCTAGCGCGCGCCTGAAGCGTAGCGATTTCTTGCGAAAATGAACACGGCGGGTTACGGCTTCCGCCTGACCCGCCCTACAGGTCCGAACCCGATGACCGAAGACGAGCCGACCGACGAGATCTCCGAGATCGAGGCGCAGATCGAGGAGCTTGCCGAGAGCGCCGAGCGCTCCCGGCGGATCATTCTCGGCTCGAAGGTCGCGATCGCAGGCGGGTTCGCGTTGCTGGCCGTCGCGCTGCTCGAGCTGTTGGGCGCCGGTCAGACCGCGGCACTCGGATCGATCGCACTGGTGCTCGGTGGTATCGTGTCGCTCGGCTCGAATGTCAGCACACTGCGGCAGACCGAGGCTGCGATCAGCACCGCCGAGGCGCGCCGCGCGCGTTTGATCGGCAATATCGACCTGCGCCTGGTTCACGACGCGCCGCTGAAACTGATGTGAGGCGCGGCGGGCGCGCAAAGCGGCGCCGCAAACTCAGTGTCGTCCTGACGAAAGCCAGGACTCATTATCCCAAGTCTCAATTGTTGCGCGACGCTGGGGCGATCCCGTTCATCACCGAAATGCGGTGGTAATGGGTCCCGGCTTTCGCCGGGACGACAGCGGAGGGAGTTACTTCGACGCCAGCGGTACGTAGTCGTATTCGCCGACGCCTTGCAGGATCAGGAACGTCAGCGACGTCGTGCCGGCGTTGGTGACGAGGTGAGGGCGGGTCGGGCGGACGGCGTAGACTTCGCCGACCTTCAGGTTCACTTCCTCCTTGGGCTCCTGCAGGAACAGCCGCATCTGGCCCTCCAGCACATAGAAGATGTCGGAGATGTTGCTGTGGGTGTGCCACGGCACCTTCTGGGTCGGCGAGAGCTGCAGCTCCATGATGCGGAAGCCGGGGCGGGCGGCGTGCTGGGCGCGGCGCTCGACTTCGTAGAGATGGCTGGCGTCCTTGACCGGTTGTCCTGGCTTCATGGCGGCCTTCCTGTGGTGTTGTCCCGTCGGGCGGGAAGGCGATGATGCTAGTCCCGTTCTGCCGCGCGCGGAACGGCCGGAATGGTCATGGCGGGCGCGCACGGTGCGTAGGGCGGGGCAGGCGCGGCTGTAACCTGCCCCGCAAGATCTCACTTCATCCCCATGCAGTTCGCATAGAATGTGGTCGTCGCCGGCCAGTCGGAAAACATCGCGCGGACGCCGACCTGTCTTGCCAGCACGTCGAGCACGGTCAACGTGTCGCCGTCGCGGTCGATCGCCGCCTTCACCGACTTGTGGTAGAACGCACCGCCTCGGTTGAGCGGCCCGTCGCGCTCCAGCGACCAGCCGATCAGATCGAGGCCGGCGGCCTTCGCTGCCCTGGCGTAAGCCGACGGGACGATCTCGCCCTTGTCGTTCAGCGCCAGCATCGCGAAGATCGGCGGTCCCAGGATCGCGACGCCGGAGGCCTTCAATTCCTGCATCGACGGCTTCCAGGTCTCCGGCCGGTTCGGATCGAGGCCCGCTTTCTCGTAGCGGTCCTCGAGATAGAGCGCCTGGCTGGCAAAGTCGGGTTCGGTCTTCACCCAATAGAGGATGTCCTTAAGGCTGAAGCTCTGTGGGAACACGTCGCTCGGCGGAATGCCGGCGGCCTTGTAGGCGGCGAGCATCTGGGTCGCATATGTCTCCTGGGTGTAGTCGCCGTCGAACGGCATCGCCACCTCCGGCGCCTTCAGCTCGGGCGTGAATTTTGCGCCGAGACTTTTGATCAAGGCGATGCTCTCGTCATGGCTCATCAGCGTGCCGGAATTGGCGTAGAGGTCGGTGCGCCAGCGCGGCGTGCCGTTCTGGTACTCCTCGGGCGTCCTCGCATCCGGATTGAAGCCGTCCATTTTCGCGGTGAGCCGCTTGAATTCGGCGAGCGTGATGTCGCTGGTGCAGCACTTCGCCGAGGCCTTCCTGCCGGCGGCGGGATCGGCCGGGCTGAAGGGTTGCGTGCATTTTGAAGCGAGATCCGGCACCGTCAGGATGTTGGTCGTGGTGTGCAGGTCGCATTGCGAGTGCCGGCACACCAGCTGGCGGTCCCTGGTGAAGGTGACGTCGCATTCGATCACGCCGGCGCCCATCCGTGCGGCGGCGAGATAGGATTCGCGGCTATGCTCGGGAAATTGCAGCGCGGCGCCGCGATGGCCAATCGAAAAATCGGTCTTGTGGAACGGCCCGGTGCATTGGCTGAGCTGCTGCTTCAGGGGCCCGTCCTTCATCTTGTCGACCAGATAGAACGGGCGCGGCCCGAGCTGCGCCTCGCGCGGCAGCGCGATCTCCCCGGCGGCGACGGGCAGCGCGGCGCCGAGGGCGAGCAGGAACGAGAGCAGGGCGGTGCGGTGACGGGCAAGCATGGGTGATCCCCCTGATCAGGCATTGTCAGCAGGCCGACATATCACGGAGCATATGCCGGCCGCCTGTGCGAAATGAAACCATGGAGGAAAACCAATGCCCGCAGCCTATTTCGTCGTCCGCGCCACCGTCACGGACATCGCCCGGCGTGCCGCCTTCGACGCCTGGTATTCGCGCGAGCATCTGCCGGACGCGATGAAATCGTTCGGCGCCGAGCGCGCCTGGCGATGCTGGAGCCTGAGCGATCCCTCGCTGCACCAGGCGACTTATCAGTTCGCCGACGAGAAGGCGCTCGAGCGCGCGGTGAGCAGCGATCACATGAAGCGGTTGGTCGCCGACTTCAACCGTGACTGGCCGGAGGTGACACGCACGCGCGATCTCCTGGTGCTGGCGGAGGAGGCGACGGCGGCATGATGGTTGCGTGACGTCACGACGTCGACAACGCTCGAGTTCCATGAAACGTGAACGCGCGGTTCAGCGAGCGTTCAGCTCGCGAGGCAAAAACTTACTGCTGCAGTTGGTCCAACTCAGCAACAAAGGGAAACGCTCATGGAACGTCGGGATTTTCTGAAGATGGCCTTCGGTGTCGCCGCCGGAGCCGTCACCTTCGCAGCGACGGCGCAGGCGGCGCCGCTCGCGCCGCTTCCCCTCAACCAGGATGCACGCGCACCAGCGGCTGGCGAAGCGCATCCCGCCGTCACAACGGCCGAGGAGGTCGGCCGCATGAAGCCCGAGCAAGTACGCTGGCATTATCGCCATTGGGGTTGGCGTCACCGGCACTGGCACCGCAGGCATTGGGGCTGGCGTCGCCACCATTGGCGCCGTCATCACTGGCGCCGCTGGTGATATCGACTCCATGACGAAAAGAAAAACCCCGCGCCAGGCGGGGTTTTGTTAGTTCGGAATCTGCCGCGATCAGATCGGGCGGCAACGGCCGTAGCGCCAGACGAAGCCGTACGGGCAGGCGCGGACACGCGGCGCCACCACGACGGGGCGCTCGACCACGACCGGCGGGCGCACGACAACGGCGCCCGGCGCGACGACGACGCCGCGATTCCTGACGCAGCCGCCATAGGGGCCACGGTGCCAGCCGGGGCCGCAGCCACCGGCCGCATCAGCGGCGCTGATGCCGGCGAATGCGGTCGTCAGCAGAACTGCTGCAGCAAAAAGATACTTCATGTCTTCTCCTTTTTTATTTTGGGCCGCGCTGCGGCACCGCAACAAGCTTTCGTCTACCGATTCGCCCGGCCGGATCATTGCAGAAGGCGTGCCCGATGTCGCCGACCATAATGTTGCGGCCTGAATGCGACATGAATGTTGCAGCTCACAGCTGCGTCAGCACGCCGCAAGCCGGCTCAGCATCACTTCGAAATATTTCGCGGACGCCGGGCAGCCGCGCGCTGTTGGCGAGCGTACGAGAATACATCGGAAGGCGAGGCAAACGAGACCGGCGGTTCATCGACGCTTGCCCGAAGGCGCACCGCTACTGGTCTGGGCCGAACAGCGCGGCAAATCGCTTCTCGCCGTTGCGCGAAAAATTGACCACGCGGCTGCCCGGTGCAGCGTCGCGCGCGGCCCATTTCAGTTCTGTGAAGCGGTCCATCATGGCAGCGCCCAGCGTGCCGGCGAGATGATGCCGCCGCTCGCTCCAGTCGAGGCAGGCCTTGCACACCGGCCGGCGCGGATGCGTCAGCGCATCGGCGTCGATCTGCAGCTCCTCGGCCATGAAGCGCTTGCCTTCGCCGGTGAGCTCGATCGCCTGCTTGCTCTGGCGGACCAGCTTCTGCCGCTTCATGCTGTCGAGCATCTGAACGCCGAGATCGCCGGCGAGATGGTCGTAGCAGATGCGGGCGCGGCGCAGCGCCGGATCCTTTGGCCCGGTGCGCACCCGCATATGGCCGGCGCGGGCGGCAATGCCCTGCAGGCCTTCCAGCACGTCGGCGACGTCGGGGTCGGAGAGGCGGTAGTAGCGGTGGCGGCCCTGCTTCTCGGGCTCGATCAGCCCGCCGGCCTCGAGCTTGGAGAGATGCGAGCTCGCCGTCTGCGGCGTGATGCCGGCCTCCTGCGCCAGCTCACTCGCGGTCAGCGCCCGGCCGGTCATCAGCGCGGTCAGCATGTTGCAGCGCGCGGGATCGCCGACCAGAGCGGCGATCCGGGAGATGTCGGGTCCTGCTTTCATAGTTCGATGATAGCCGAAGCATCGAGGTCGGACAAGCCGCTATTGTTCAACGGGCCGTCATTGCGAGGATTGCTTCGCTGACGCTCGCAATAACGGAAACATGACTGGAGGCCATCAATGACCGTCACCGTCTTCATCCGCTACCAGCTCGATCCGTTCAAGCGCGCGATGTTCGAGGAGTATTCGCGGAACTGGCTCTCGATCATCCCGCGCTGCGGCGGCGACCTCATCGGCTACTGGATGCCGCATGAGGGAACCAACAACATCGCCTTTGCGCTGATCTCGTCCGACAGCCTTGCCGCCTATGAGGCCTATCGCGCGCGGCTGCGCCAGGACAAGGAGGGAGTGGCGAACTTCAACTTCGCGGAAGAAAACCGCTTCATCCTCGCCGAGGAACGGACATTTCTCCGCAAGGTCGAGGTATAGTAGGGCCACAACAGCAATGTGCGGGAGGCGCCCATGATCGCAGTGATCTTCGAAGTCTGGCCCAAGCCTGAGCAACGGGATCTCTATTTCGACCTCGCCGCCGAGCTGAAGCCGATCCTGCAGGAGATCGACGGCTTCATCTCGGTCGAGCGGTTCGAGAGCATCACCGAGAAGGGCAAGTTCGTGTCGCTGTCATTCTTTCGCGACGAGGCTGCGGTGGAAGCCTGGCGCAACACGATCGAACATCGCCGTACCCAGGCCAAGGGCCGCGCGCGGATCTTCGAGAACTACCGGCTGCGGGTGGCAAGCGTGATCCGTGATTACGGCCTGAACGAACGCGATCAGGCGCCGAAGGACAGCCGCGCGGCGCATGAGCCGCACTAGCGGGCGGATGCGTGGGTGCCTATCTGTGCGCGGCCAATGACTCCAGGGAGCGACCAATGCCACTGCCAACTGCTGACAAACGCGCCGCCTTCAGGAAGCTGCATGAGAGCGGGTGCTTCATCATTCCGAATCCGTTCGATGTCGGCAGCGCCCGCGCCTTGCAGCATCTCGGCTTCAAGGCGCTGGCGTCGACCAGCGCGGGCTTTGCATGGACCATCGCCAAGGCCGACAACCGCGTCACCGTCGATGACGTCTGCGACCACCTGACCGCACTGTGCGCGGCGGTCGATATTCCCGTCAATGCGGATTTCGAGGGCGGCTTCGCGGTCGAGCCCGACAAGGTCGCCGCCAATGTCGCGCGCGGCGTCAAGACCGGCGTCGCCGGGCTTTCCATTGAGGATTCCACCGGAGACGCCGCCAAGCCGCTGTTCGAGCACAAGCTTGCGGTGGAGCGCATCAAGGCGGCGCGCAAGGCCATCGATGCCGACAACAGCGGTGTGTTGCTCACCGGCCGCTGTGAGGCATTCCTGTGGGGCAAGAAGGACCTCAATCTGGTGATCGAACGGCTGCAGGCCTATTCGGAAGCAGGAGCGGACGTCCTTTATTCGCCGGGCATCGCGACCAAGGAGGAGATTTCCGCGGTTGTGAAGGCGGTGGCGCCAAAGCCGGTCAATCTGTTGATCGGCGGCGCGTCGGAGCTGACGCTGCAATCGGTCGCCGATCTCGGCGTGCGCCGGATCAGCGTCGGCGGAGCGCTTGCGCGGATGGCCTGGACCGGCGTGATGAAGGCGGCCAAGGAGATGGCCGAGAAGGGCACCTTCACGGAATTCGCCAACGGCTATCCCGGCGGCGAGCTCAACAAGATGTTCAAGTAGACTCACACGCAAAAAAGCAGCGGGCCGCCGGGGCCCGCTGCTTCATCGCTCACGATAGCGAGCGGATTACTTGTTCTTGTCGCCGGTCGAGTCGGCCGGCGCCGCCGAGCGGTCGATTTCCTGTCCAGTCGGCTTGTTGGCCGATGGAGAGGCCGGCTGCGCAGGTGCCGCGCCCGTGGTCGTGCCGGGCTGGCTGTTCGGCTTCGGCGTCACGTCGCGCATGCCCGGAGGCGGCGCGGCCGGATTGGCCGGCTGCTGCTGCGCGGTCTGCGCTGACGGCGTGGTACCCGCCTCATGCACCGAGGTATTGTTCAAGCCGTAGAACAACGCACCGAGCACCACGGCCACCGCGACGGCGAACATCGCGATCTTGGTGGTGCTGGCCGGTCCCTCCTGGAGTTCCGGGTCCGGCTGCAGCTCGTTGTCCAGGCTGTTGAAGCGCGCCTGACGGCGCATTTCGTCCTCGGTCAGGTTGGCGCGATACGGATCGTCAGGTTGATGGGCCATTGCAAAGTTCCTCCGTTAGCACCTGAAAGCTAAACGCAGAGGACAATGGCTGGCGCGCGAGGATGTTCCGCGCCAATGTTGCAACCTGTTCATGCAGGAACCGCCGATTCCTCGGGTTCCAACCTGTTTCATGAGGCCTTTTCAATGTGGACCATGCCGCCCACCGATTCGGTGCTGCACTTGCTCTCGTTCATTGCGGTTGCGGCGCAGTCGATGACGGCGGCGCTGGCGGCAGGCAGGCGCAGCATGGATTGGGCCGGCGTCTGCATGCTCGGCGCGATCACCGCGCTCGGCGGCGGCACCATCCGCGACGTTCTGCTCGGACATTATCCGCTGCTCTGGGTCGCGCACCCGATCTACCTTGCGGTCGCGGCGGCGGGCGCCTTCGCCACCATCCTCCTGGCGCGGCTCGTGCACCGGCTCAACCTCGCATTCCTGGTGCTCGATGCGATCGGACTTGTGGTGTTCACCATGGCCGGTTGCGACGTGGCCTCACAAGTCGACGTCCCGCTGCCGATCGTGATCGTCGCCGGCATGATCACCGGCTGCGCCGGCGGCGTGCTGCGCGACATCCTCTGCAACGAGGTGCCGTTGTTGTTTCGCAGCGAGCTCTACGCCAGCGTCTCCGTGGTGACGGGACTGTTCTATGTGACCGGCTCCGGGCTGCAGGTGAACACCCAGCTCTGGACCGCGCTGACCTTCGCACTCGGGCTGACGTTCCGCATGCTTGCGATCCGCTACCGATGGGAGATGCCGAAATTCGTGTTCAGCGACGAGGAGCGCTGAACGGCTATTTCGCCGTCCGCGCCTTGGCGACCTCGTCCGCGGTGACGGCCGGCGCCGCGTTGCCCCAGGCATTGCGGATGTAGGTCGCAACGTCCGCGACCTCCTGGTCGGTGAGCTTGGGATAGGCCGGCATCGAGCCGCCGTTCGGGGCGCGCAGCGTGGTCACGGTCTGTGCGCCGTCGAGGATGATGCGCAGCGTGCTTGCTGGATTGGCCGATTGCAGATTGGCGTTGCCGGGCAGCGGCGGATAGATCCGCGGCGCGCCGGAGCCGTCGAGCTCATGGCAGGCGATGCAGGCCCCGCGGTAGATGCGTTCGCCATTGCTCATCTGCGCCGGCGAGGGCGGGGTGACCTCCGGCTCCGGCGCGCCGGCGGGCAGGCCCTTCAGATAGACCGCAATGGCGCGCACGTCGGCGTCGCGCATCTTCGAGGTCGAATTGAGCACCACCTCGGACATCAGGGGGCCGGCATGGCTGTGCACGTTGCGGCCGCTCTGCAGATATTCGGCGATGTCAGCGACGCTCCATGATTTCAGCCCGCTGCGCGCGGCGCCATCGAGCCTTGGCGCGAACATGCCTTGCACCGTGCTGCCACTGAGCGCCTGGTCACGCCTGTCGGCGCCGAAGGCGTTCTTGGGCGTGTGGCAGGCGCCGCAATGGGCGAGGGCCTCGACGAGATAGCGTCCGCGATTCCATTCCGTACCCTTGCCCTGGTCCGGCTGGATGATGCCCGGCGTGAAGAACAGCGCGTTCCAGGCCCGCATCAGCACGCGGTAGTTCAACGGCCAGCGCAGCTCCGGCGGTGGCGCCTTGTCGTTGACCGGCGCCAGCGTCGCGAGATAGGCACGGATCGCCAGGATGTCGCCGCGGATCAGCTTCGTGAAGTACGGGTAGGGGAAGGCGGGATAATAATGCGCGCCGCTCGGCGCGACGCCCCTCCGCAGCGCGCGCAGGAAATCGTCGTCGCTCCAGCCGCCGATGCCGGTATCGCGGTCGGGGGTGAGGTTCGGCGAGAACACCGCACCGAACGGCGTGTCGATCCGCTTCCCCCCGGCAAAAGGCTTTGCCGGATCGGCCGTGTGGCAGCTGGCGCAGTCGCCGGCGATCGTGAGCGCCTTGCCGCGGGCGATGACGTCGTCGGTCGGCGCGGCGGCACATTCGCGGGTCGCGAGCGCGCCGCACAACAGCGCTGCAACCAGAATCGCACCCGTCGTTCGAAATCGTCGCCGCATCCGATCACCTTCCGGTCCACAAGACGCGTCACGCCATTTCGCCACGGGCCTGTCCTGCGACAGAAACCGAAACGGCCCTGCAATATTCCCGGCACGAAATTGCGATTTTTGAGCGACGGGCCTGGTCGCCCAGAATTGTGCTGCGCGGGCCGGAAAATCCGACATAGACTGGTTCTAACAAGCTCGGATGACTAGCTAAAAGCAGTCGTCGCGACCAGCGAAAAGAGGGCTAAATGGGAATCAACCAAGGGCCTATCAGCCTCGACCAGAAATACACCCAGGACACCGGCCACGTTTTCATGACCGGCATCCAGGCGCTGGTCCGCCTGCCGATGGCGCAGATCAGGCGCGACCGCGCCGTGGGCCTCAACACGGCAGGCTTCATCTCCGGCTATCGCGGTTCCCCCCTCGGCGGCTACGACCAGCAGCTGTTCGCCGCCCGCAAGCATCTCGAGCAGTACAACATTAAATTCCAGCCCGGCGTGAACGAGGACCTCGCGGCCACCGCGATCTGGGGCTCGCAGCAGCTCGCCCTGTCGCCGGGCGCCAAATATGATGGCGCGGTCGGCATCTGGTACGGCAAGGGCCCCGGCGTCGACCGCTGCGGCGACGTGTTCCGCCACGGCAATGCGGCCGGCTCCGCCAAGCATGGCGGCGTACTCTGCCTTGCCGGCGACGACCATGGCGCGAAATCCTCCACCGTCCCGCATCAGTCCGACCACGCCTTCATCTCCGCGCTGATGCCCTACCTCTACCCCTCCAGCATCCACGAAATGATCGAGATGGGCCTCCTGGGTATCGCGATGTCGCGCTACTCTGGCTGCTGGGTCGGCATGAAGGTGATCACCGAGACGGTCGAGACGACCGCCGAGATCGACCTCACCGACGAGATGACGCCGTTCGTGATCCCGACCGATTTCGAATTGCCGCCGGGCGGCCTCAACATCCGCTGGCCCGACGACCGCTTCGAGCAGGACCGCCGGTTGCAGGACTACAAGGGCTTTGCCGCGATCGCCTTCGCCCGCGCCAACAAGGTCAACCGCATCACGATGGATTCGCCGAACGCGCGCTACGGCATCATGGCCTCGGGCAAGAGCTACGAGGACATCCGCCAGGCGTTGCGCGAGCTCGGCATCACGCCCGAGATCGCCGCCAAGATCGGCATCCGCCTCTACAAGATCGGCATGCCCTGGCCGCTGGAGCCGGAAGGCGTGCGCAACTTCGCCGTCGGCCTCGAGGAGATCTTCATTGTCGAGGAGCGCCGCGAGATCGTCGAGAACCAGGTCAAGCAGGAGCTGTTCAACTGGCGCGACGACGTGCGTCCGCGCATCGTCGGCAAGATGGACGATCACGACAAGCGCTTCCTGACCTTCGCCGCCGAGCTCAGCGTGGCCTCGCTTGCGAGCTCGCTCACCGAACGGCTGCTTCGACTTAATCTCAATCCTGAAATCGCCGAGATGCTGCGCGCCAAGGCCGACTGGTTCAACGGCCGTCAGTCGACGCAGATGCAGGCAACCGCGCCTGTCAGCCGCACGCCGTATTTCTGCTCGGGCTGCCCGCACAACACCTCGACCAAGGTGCCGGAAGGCAGCCGCGCGCTGGCCGGCATCGGCTGCCACTTCATGGCGCTCTGGATGAACCGCTCGACCGAAACCTTCACCCATATGGGTGGCGAGGGCGTGCCGTGGGTCGGCATCGCGCCGTTCACCAACGAGAACCACGTCTTCGCCAATCTCGGCGACGGCACCTATTTCCACTCCGGCATTCTCGCAATCCGCCAGTCGATCGCTTCCAAGGCCAACATCACCTACAAGATCCTCTACAACGACGCGGTCGCCATGACCGGCGGCCAGCGCCACGACGGCGATCTCTCGCCGCAGCAGATCACCTTCCAGCTCCATGCCGAAGGCATCCGCGAGATCTATCTGGTCTCGGAGAATCCGGACGCCTATCCGGCCGATACGATCGCGCCCGGCGTCAAGCTGTATCACCGCGACGAGCTCGAGAACGTCCAGAAGATGTGCCGCGACACCAAGGGCACGTCGGCGATCGTGTTCGTGCAGACCTGCGCCGCCGAAAAACGTCGTCGCCGCAAGCGCGGCCTGATGGAGGATCCGCAGCGCCGCGTGCTGATCAATCCCGCGGTCTGCGAAGGCTGCGGCGACTGCTCGGTGCAGTCGAACTGCATCTCGGTCGAGCCGCTGGAGACGGAGCTCGGGCGCAAGCGCACCATCAACCAGTCGACCTGCAACAAGGATTATTCCTGCGTGAAGGGCTTTTGCCCGTCCTTCGTCACGGTCGACGGCGGCAAGCTCAGGCGGCGCGCGCCGCCCGAGCTCGGCAGCATCGATAATCTGCCGGAGCCGGCCTCCAAGCCCGCGCTCGACCGGCCCTACAACATCGCGGTCGGCGGCGTCGGCGGCACCGGCGTGCTGACGATCGGCGCGCTGCTCGGCATGGCCGCCCATATCGAGGGCAAGGCCTCGATGATCCTCGACATGTCGGGTCTCGCGCAGAAGGGCGGCGCGGTGCTGAGCCACGTCCGGCTCTCCGAGCACACCGCCGACGTGACCTGTTCGCGCATCGTGACCGGAACGGCCGATCTGGTGCTTGCGGCCGACGAGGTCGTGGCGGCGTCGAAGGACACCATCACGCTGTGCGATGCGAGCCGCACCGTCGGCATCATCAACAGCCACGTGATCCCGACCGCGGACTTTATCCTGAACCGCGACTTCAACTTCCAGAGCCGCAAGGTCAACAGCGTGCTGGAGACCGAGCTGCGCAAGGACTCCGCGTTCTTCGACTTCACCAAGCCGGCCGAAGCGCTGCTCGGTGACTCCATCGCCACCAACATCATGATGATGGGCTTTGCCTATCAGCGCGGGTTGCTGCCGCTGTCGGCGGAGGCGATTCTGCAGGCGATCGAAGTCAACGGCGTCTCGATCAAGATGAACACCCAGGCGTTCCAGCTCGGGCGCCTGGCCGCCGCCGATCCGGCACGGCTGAGCGGCATGATGAAGGGCGACGACGAAATCGCGCCACCGAAATCGCTGGATGCGATGTCGCTGGACGAGATCATCACCCATCGCATGGCGTTCCTGACCGACTACCAGAATGCACGTCTGGCAAAGCGCTATCGCAAGCTGGTCGACCAGGTGCGCGACGCCGCCACCAAGGGCGGCTATGGCGAGGCGCTGCCGCGCGCGGTCGCGATCAACTACGCAAAGCTGCTCGCCTACAAGGACGAGTATGAGGTGGCGCGGCTGTTCACCGACGGCCGTTTCGAGAAGCAGCTGCGCGATCAGTTTGAGGGCGAGTTCAAGTTCAACTTCAATCTGGCGCCGCCGATCCTCGGCGGCGGGCTCGACGCGCAGGGCCGGCCGAAAAAGCGCGCCTTCGGTTCGTGGATGATGTCGGCCTTCAGGGTGCTGGCGAGATTCCGCTTTCTGCGCGGCACGCCGCTCGACATCTTCGGCTACAACGCCGACCGCAAGCTGGAGCGCGATCTGATCGCGGGCTACGAGAAGGATGTCGCGACCGTGCTCGGCCTGCTGTCGCCGCTCAATCACGACATCGCGGTCGAATTGCTGGCGCTGCCCGATCGCATCCGCGGCTACGGTCCGGTGAAGGACAAGGCGATCAAGGAGGCGAAGGTTCGCTACGCGCAACTCGCCGCCGACCTCGCCAACCCGCCGTCCGCGCCGCGGCAGATGGCGGCGGAGTAGTGTAGCCACACACGCGGTGTCGTCCCGGCGAAAGCCGGGACCCATAACCACCGCACTTTGTCGTAGCGCGACGCTGGGGCCACGGCTCACTCTCACCACACAATCCTGTGGTTATGGGTCCCGGCTTTCGCCGGGACGACACCTGGTGTTTTGGCAGCGCGTACCGTGCCTACGCACAGTCTCGCCTGACGGAATATTTCCGCGCTTGCCAAGGTCGCGTCGTCGGTTCAGAAAAACGCTCGAGCGAAGAAACGCCAGCGGAGAGCGATTTGACCATCAAGGGCAAGGCCTACATTGCCGGGATCTACGAACATCCCACCCGGCACGCACCCGATAAATCAACAGCACAGCTGCACGCCGAGGTCGCCAAGGGCGCGATCGAGGACGCCGGGCTCACGAAGGACGACATCGACGGCTATTTCTGCGCCGGCGACGCGCCGGGCGGGCTGTGGCCGATGGTCGATTATCTCGGCCTCAACACCAAGAAGCTGCGTCATGTCGACTCCACCGAGACCGGTGGCTGTTCCTATCTGATCCATCTCGGCCACGCCGCCGAGGCGATCGCCGCGGGCAAATGCTCGGTCGGGCTGGTCACGCTGGCGGGCAAACCGCGCACCGGCCCGATGCCGCCGCGCGCCTCGGGCGCCGAGGCCGATTTCGAATCCGCCTACGGGGCTACCACGCACAATGCCTATGGCATGTGTGCCATGCGTCATATGCACGACTACGGCACCACCTCCGAGCAGCTCGCCTGGATCAAGGTCGCGGCCTCGCATCATGCGCAATACAATCCGCATGCGATGCTGAAAGAGGTCGTCACCGTCGAGGACGTGCTGAACTCGCCGATGATCTCCGATCCGCTGCATCGGATGGATTGCTGCGTCGTCACCGACGGCGGCGGCGCGATGATCGTCACGACGCCCGAGATCGCCAAGAGCCTGAAGAAGCCGCTGGTGCGCCTGATCGGCCATGGCGAGGCGATGAAGGGCCCGCGCGGCGGCAAGGATCTCGATCTGACCTACTCCGCCGGCGTGTGGTCCGGTCCGCGTGCCTTCGAGGAAGCGGGCGTGACGCCGAAGGACATCAAATACGCCTCGATCTATGACAGCTTCACCATCACGGTGCTGATGCAGCTCGAGGACCTCGGCTTCTGCAAGAAGGGCGAGGGCGGCAAGTTCGTCGCCGACGGCAATCTGATCTCGGGCGTCGGCAAGCTGCCGTTCAACACCGACGGCGGCGGTCTGTGCAGTAACCATCCCGTCAATCGCGGCGGTATGACGAAAATCCTCGAGGCTGTGCGCCAGTTGCGCGGCGAGGCGCATCCGAAGGTGCAGGTGAAGAACTGCGACCTCGCGATCGCCCACGGCACCGGCGGTCTGCTCGGCGTTCGCCACGCCGCCTCAACCTGCATTCTGGAGCGTGCGTGATGTCTGAAGCGAAGAAGTACAATGCCCCGGTGACCAACCCGGAGACCGCGCCGTTCTGGGAGGCGGCGAAGGCGGGCAAGTTCATGATCAAGCGCTGTAACACCTGCGGCGAAGCGCACTACTTCCCGCGCGCGATCTGCCCGTTCTGCTTCTCGGACAAGACGGTGTGGGAAGAGTCGAGCGGCGAGGCCACGGTCTACACCTACAGCCTGATGCGGAAGTCGCCGACCGGTCCCTATGCGATCGCCTATGTGACGCTGAAGGAAGGTCCGTCGCTGCAGACCAACATCGTCGATTGCGATCTGGAGCAGGTGAAGATCGGCCAGAAGGTGAAGGTGGTGTGGAAGCCGACCGACGGCGCCCCGCTGCCGTTCTTCACGCCGGCCTGATTTTACCCTCTCCCCTTGTGGGAGAGGGTGCCTTCGCTGAAAGCGAAGGCGGGTGAGGGGTCTCTCTCCGCGTAGAGAATCTCTCTGTGGCGCGAACCCCTCACCGAAACGAGTTTGAGACGACTGCCGGTGCTGCCCTCTCCCACAAGGGGAGAGGGCGCAGTAATGGGCACCGTGCCGTTAAGAATACATTCGGGGAGAAAACAACAATGCCGATCGTGTACGAACAGCTGATGGCCCTGAAGAATCTCGGCCAGAAATACAGCTACGCCGACCGCGACGTGATGCTCTATGCCTATGGCATCGGCCTGGGTGCCGATCCGATGGACGAGAACGAGCTCGCTTTCGTCAATGAGGGCGTGCTGACGCCGCGCCCGCTCAAGGTGGTGCCGACGTTTGCCTCGGTCGCGGCCTGGGGCGCCGGTCCCGGCGAGATGAATCTTAACCGCGTCATGGTGGTCGACGGCGAGCGCGACATCACCTTCCACAAGCCGTTCGCGACCGCCGCGCACATCACGGCCGACTCGACCGTGCTCGACGTGTTCGACAAGGGCAAAGACAAGGGCGCGGTGATCCGCCACCAGACCGTGCTGAAGGACGAGAAGGGCGACAAGCTCGCCACGCTGGTCGCCTCGCGCTTCGCCCGCGGCGATGGCGGCTTCGGCGGCCCGTCCGACGGCCAGCCCGAGCCGCACAAGGTGCCGGAGCGCGCGCCGGACAAGGTCGTCGACATCACGACGCGGCCGGACCAGGCGCTGGTCTATCGGTTGTGCGGTGACCGCAACCCGCTGCATTCCGATCCGGAGTTCGCCAGGAAGGCCGGCTTCCCGCGGCCGATCCTGCACGGCATGTGCACCTACGGCATCACCTGCCGCGGCGTGCTGCAGACCTATGCCGACTACGATCCGTCCGCCTTCAAGCAGCACGTGGCGCGGTTCTCCTCGCCGGTGTTCCCCGGTGAGACCGTGACCATGGAGCTGTGGAAGGACGGCAATGTGGTGTCGTTCGAGGCCAAGGTGAAGTCGCGCGGCGTCACCGTGATCAAGAGCGGCAAGACGGTGCTGGCGTAGCTTTCCGTCATTCCGGGATGGTCCGAAGGACCAGACCGCAGGTGCGCAATTGCGCACCGGGGAATCTCGAGATTCCGGGTTCGCGCTGCGCGCACCCCGGAATGACGGCAATCAAGAACAAAACGGAGAAAACAACCATGGGATTACTCGACGGCAAGGTGGCGCTGATCACGGGCGCCGGCGGCGGGCTTGGTGAAGCCTATGCGAAGCTGTTTGCGCGCGAGGGCGCGGCCGTGGTGGTCAACGATCTCGGCGGCCCGCGCGACGGCTCGGGCTCCGACAAGTCGATGGTCGACAAGGTGGTCGACGCGATCAAGGCCGAGGGCGGCCGCGCCGTCGCCAACGGTGCCGACATCTCGACCTTGGCCGGCGGCCAGTCGGTGTTCGACGACGCCATCAAGCATTTCGGCCGCGCCGACATCCTGGTCAACAATGCCGGCATCTTGCTCGACGAGACCTTCCACAAGGCCAAGGAAGCGAACTGGGACAAGGTGATGAAGGTGCATCTGAAGGGCACCTTCTGCTGCACCCAGCCGGTGTTCAAATGGATGCGTGACAATGGCGGCGGCGTCATCGTCAACACGTCCTCGACCTCGGGCCTGATCGGCAATTTCGGCCAGACCAACTACGGCGCCGCCAAGGGCGGCATCTGGGGCCTGTCCAACGTGCTGGCGATTGAGGGCCGCAAGTACAACATCCGGATCTGGACCCTGGCGCCGGGCGCGCTGACCCGCATGACCGCGGACCTGCCGCGTTACAAAGAGAACCCGGGTGCGGCGCTCGGCCCGGACGGCATCGCGCCGGCCGTGCTCTATATGGTCAGCGACCTGTCCGGCGACCAGACGGGCAAGGTGCTTGGCGTCTCCGGCCCGCGCGGCGTCCGCGAGATGCGGATGATGGAAATGGAGGGCTGGACGCCGCCGTTCACGGGATGGAAGGCGGAGGACATCGTCACCCACGCCAAGGAGATCTTCTTCTCCGAGGAGGAGATCAAGAAGTCGGCGCGGCGGTTCAAGTAAGGATTGGCACCCGCGACCGCGGGACGGCTTCCCGATGCGCAATGGCGCATCGGGAAATGACGCTGTATAGAGGGCGAAACAAACGAGGCACCCATGACCAAACTCACCGCCCAGGCCGCAGGAACCTTTGCGATCGCGCCGACCCCGTTCCACGACGACGGCCGCATCGACGAGGCATCGATCGACCGGCTGACCGATTTCTACACCGAGGTCGGCTGCGACGGCGTCACCGTGCTCGGCATCCTGGGCGAGGCGCCGAAGCTCGACGCCGCGGAGGCCGAGCAGGTCGCGCTGCGCTTCGTCAAGCGCGCCAAGAAGCTCCAGGTCATCGTCGGTGTCTCGGCGCCGGGCTTTGCCACGATGCGCTCGCTGGCGAAGAAGTCGATGGATGCGGGCGCCGCCGGCGTCATGATCGCGCCGCCGCCGCATCTGCGTACCGACGACCAGATCATCGGCTATTTCAAGCAGGCGCAGGAAGCGATCGGCGACGATATTCCCTGGGTGCTGCAGGACTATCCGCTGACGCTGACCGTCGTGTTCACGCCGGCCGTGATCCGCAAGATCGTGATGGATTCGCCGTCCTGCGTGATGCTCAAGCACGAGGACTGGCCGGGCCTGGAGAAGATTTCGACCTTGCGCAACTTCCAGAAGGACGGCTCGCTGCGGCCGCTGTCGATCCTGGTCGGCAATGGCGGCCTTTTCCTCGATTTCGAGATGGAGCGCGGCGCCGATGGTGCAATGACCGGCTATGCCTTCCCCGAGCTGCTGATCGATGTAGTCAACCTGTCCAAGGCCGGCAAGCGTGATGCCGCGCATGATCTGTTCGACGCGCATCTGCCGCTGATCCGCTACGAGCAGCAGCCCGGCGTCGGTCTCACCGTGCGCAAATACGTGCTGCAGAAGCGCGGCATCATCTCCTCCAGCGCCCAGCGCAAGCCCGGAGCCGTCATCACGCCGCAGGCAAGGGCGGAGGTCGACTATCTCTTGTCCCGTGTGGCGCGCGTCGACCGTCGCGCCAATCTGCAACCGCAATCCAGTGCAGCAGGCTAATCATGACCGAGATCGTTGCCCCGCGCCTTGCGTCGACCGTGCTGCTGCTGCGTGACGGCAGCTCATCGGGCGAAATCGAAGTCTTCATGATGGTCCGCCATCACCAGATCGAGTTCAACTCGGGTGCGCTGGTGTTTCCGGGCGGCAGCGTCGACAAGAACGACAAGGAGATCGCCGCCGATCCCGCGCTCTATTCCGGCGGCGAAGGGCTCGACGGCGACGCGCTCGGCTTCCGCATCGCGGCGATCCGCGAGACCTTCGAGGAGAGCGGCATCCTGCTGGCGCGGCCGGTAGGCTCGAAAGACCTGGTCGATGCGAAGCGCGCGAACGAGATCGCGACCGCGCATCGCACGGCGCTGAACGAAGGCAAGATCAGCTTCCTCAAGGTGCTGACCGACAACGGCATGGTGCTCGCGCTCGATGCACTCGTGCCGTATGCGCACTGGATCACGCCGGAGGGCATGCCGAAGCGCTTCGACACCTGGTTCTTCCTGGCCGCCGCGCCGCCCGAGCAGCTCGGCGCCCATGACGGCAAGGAATCGACCGACTCGATCTGGGTGTCGACGCGCGAGGCGCTGGAGGGCGGCGAGACCGGCCGCTTCAAGCTGCCGTTCCCGACCACGCGCAATTTGATCAGGCTCGGCAAGCAGCCGAACGTCGGCGCCGCGCTCGCCGACAGCAAGGGCAAGTCGATTGTCGCCGTAATGCCCGTGATGACCAAGACCGCCACCGGCCGCCAGCTCCGCATCCCCAAGGAAGCGGGCTACGATGGCGAGGTGTTCGACGTCGGGGCGCTGGGGTAGGTCCGTCGTCCTGAGAGACGTCGAGTGCGTGACTCACAGGCAGCGCTATGTCGTCCCGGCGGAGGCCGGGACCCATAACCACCGAACTGCATTGCTGCGCGACGCCGAGGCTGCAGCTTTTTCCAACAACACAACCCTGTGGTAATGGGTCCCGGCCTTCGCCGGGACGACGGGGAAGGAGAGTCGCTTCTCCACATTTCGGCTTATATCGAAATATCATCACCTCGCAGCGATGTAGCTTCCGTCTCAACCATCGAGACGGAATCCCGCCAATGACCACCGCCCCACGACAGCCGAGCATGGCCTTCGAGCTCGCCTTGCTGCTCGCGCTCGCCACCCTGTGGGGCGGCTCCTATACCTTCATCAAGCTTGGTGTCGCGACCATCCCGCCGATCACGCTGATCGCGGCGCGCACCACGATCGCGGGGCTGCTGCTGCTCGTCATCATGCGGATGCGCGGCGTATCGATGCCGGCCGATCGCGCGACCTGGCGCCGCTTCATCTTTCAGGCCTGCCTCAACAGCGTGATCCCGTGGACGCTGATCGCCTGGGGCGAGCGCTTCGTCGATGCCGGGCTCGCCACCATCCTCAATTCGGCCTCGCCGATCTTCACCTTCCTGTTCACCGCCGCGATCACCCGCCATGAGGGGGCGAGCCCGCGCAAGCTATTCGGGGTGATATCAGGCATGGCCGGCATCTGCCTGATCGTCGGCGTCGATGCGTTCCGCGATCTCGGGCAGGGGATCGTGGCCGAGGTCGCGATCGTCGCCGCCACCATCTGCTACGCCTGTGCCGCGATCTTCAGCCGCGGCTTCAAGGAGCTCGATCCGATGGCGCCGGCGGCGGGTTCGCTGCTCGCGGGCGCCGCGATCCTCGTTCCGCTCAGCCTTGTCGTCGAGCGGCCCTGGACGCTTTCGCCGTCGACGACATCGCTCACCGCATTGCTGGCGCTTGCCGTGTTCTCGACCGCGATCGCGTTCGTGATCTACTTCCGCCTGATCCAGACCCTCGGCTCGGTCGGCACCACCGCGCAAGCTTACTTGCGGGTGCCGATCGGGGTGGCGCTCAGCGTCACGGTGCTGGGCGAACGGCTGAGCCCGACGGCGTGGATCGGCCTCGCCTGCGTTGTGATCGGCGTCGCCGCGATGACGATTCCTGCACGAAGGATCGCCACAGCCTGACGTCATCGCCGCGATGACGATTCCTGCGCGTAAGATCGCTACAGCCTGAAGTTTCGCCCGCTGAAACCGGCGCCTTGCTGACGTCAGGCAATCCCTGCATGCTGCCCGCAACGAGACCACAGGGCGGGAAACGGACGATGTTGCGGCGGGTCAGCCTCATTGCCGGTGCATGCATGGCGTTGCTGGCGATGGCCGGCACGGTGCGCGCACAGGACTTCCCGAGCCGGCCGATCCGCATCGTCATTCCCTACGCGCCGGGCAGCGTCGCCGACGTGTTCGCGCGCATCATGGCGCAGGACATGCAGGAGCAATGGAAGGGGACGATCGTCGTCGAGGCTAAATCCGGCGCCAATGGCTCGATCGCGGCCGAGGAGGTCGCCCGCGCCGCTCCCGACGGTTACACATGGCTGTTGGTGACGACCTTCTTTACCGCAAGCCCGGCGCTGAACACGCAGCTGCGCTGGGATCCCGTGAAGGATTTCGTGCCGGTCGGGCAGATCTGTCTCGCCCCGAACTTCTTCATCGTGCCGACCTCGCTGCCGGTGAAGACCGTCGCCGACTATGTCGCGCTGGCCAAGGCCAAGCCGGGGACGCTGAACTACAGCCATCCCGGCAAGGGCTCGACCGGCCATCTCGGCTTCGAGCTGTTCAAGCGGCTCGCCGGCATCGACGTCACCGCGATCGGCTATCGCGGCTATCCGCAGATGGTGCCCGATATCGCGAGCGGCCTGATCACCTCGAGCTTCCTGTCGGCCAACCAGGCGCTGGCCCAGGTGCAGTCCGGCAGCATCCGGATCATCGGGGCGATCAGCGACGGCCGCTCGAAGTATTTCCCCGACGTGCCGACCATGGCCGAGCAGGGCTTTGCCGAGGCGCAGGTGACGCCGTGGTTCGGCTTCGTGGTGCCGGCCGGCACGCCGCAGCCGGTGGTCGAACGCATCAGCGCCGCGCTCGAAACCGCGCTGGCTTCCACCGAGGTGCGCAAGAAGCTGGATGTCGCCGGTTGCGACGCCCGTAGCGCGCCGCTGAGGCAGTTCGCCGATATCATCAAGGCGGACGTTGCGCTCTGGGCCAGGGTGGTCAAGGAGGCCGGCATCCCGCCGGACTGAGCCCCGCCGCCCTGTGCCGGAATCGGCCACCGGCACCCGCCCGGGGTGACGCCGGTCACACCGCCCGCGGGTTGGGCCGTGCAGCATGTTTCCCCAAAGCCCGTAATTTCCCGTATATTAGGGCGCATTGGACCCCGGCCTTGATGACATGACCGCTGAATTGCCGCCGAATTCGCAAGCGCCGCGTGCGTTCTCCCTCTCCATTGGCCAGCTCACGTTCGGCAGCTTCCTGCTGGTCCTGGCTGTGATCATCATCACATCCACCGCCAGCGTGATCGCGATCCGCCACATCGATACCACCTTCGCCGAGCTGCAGCGGCTGCAGAGTGTCGGCGACATCGCCGAGGATATCGACCGCCGCATGAACGAGCTGCGGCTCGCGGCGCGCGATTTCGTCACCGAGCCGGGCAGCCAGTCGGTCCAGGTCGCGGAGGCGGCCCAGTCGCTGAGCGAGATCCTGAAAAAGACCCGCATCAAGCTGGCGCCCGAGCAGCAGGACATGATCGACGGCGTCACCCAACGGCTGGCGACCTATCGCAACGGCATCGAGCGCATCTCGGCGCTACTCAGCCGCCGCGCCGAGCTGGTCGCCGGGCTGCCGCCGCTGCGCGACGCCTTCGACAAGGCGGTCGCCGCGAGCAACGATGCGGCGCTGGCCAATGCGCTGTCGCAATCCCAGGGCCGGATTGCCACCGCATTGCTGGCGCACAACACGTCCGCTGCCGAGCAGGCCGCGCAGAGCATGCGGGCGATGACCATCTCCGATCCCGCGCTGCGCGGCGCCGTCGATAATTATGCCGAGGCGATCATCGCGGTCTCGGTGCGCGAGGGCCAGATCGCCGACATCGACAAGGAGGTGCTCGGCGCCGAAGGCCGGTTGATCCAGAAGGTCACCGAGCTGCTCCGCGAGCTCAGCTCTCGCCGCGGCCACGTGCTGTCGCGCGATTTTGCCCGGACGCTGGCCGAAGCAAAATGGCAGAGCATCGTGCTCGGCACGGCGGGTGTGCTGATCGGCCTGTTCGCGTCGGTGTTGGTGGTTCGCCGCACCGTCCGCCCGCTCGCCAGGATCGCGGGCTCGATCCGCAAGGTCGCCGGCGGCGAGAAGAGCGCGTTCATTCCCGGCGCCGACCTCGACAACGAGATCGGCGACATCGCACGCGCCGCCGAAGTGTTCCGCCAGACCCTGGTCGACGCCGACAGCGCGCGCGAGGCGGCGCTGCGCGCGCTCGCCGAGCAGCGGCTCGCCGAGGAGAGCTACCACAAGCTGTTCGAGGCGTCGGTCGAGGGCATCTACGTCACGACGCCGGGCGGCGCGCTGCTCAACGCCAATCCGGCGCTGGCGCGGATGATGGGCTATGCCGCGCCGCAGGACCTGATCAAGGGCATCGACGACATCGCCACCACCGTCTACGTGGATCCGGCGGCGCGCGAGCAGTACCAGCAGCTAATGCAGCGCGACGGCACGGTGCGCGACTACGAGTACCAGGTGCGCGCGAGCGACGGCACCGTGCTGTGGCTGTCCGATTCGGCGACCGTCGTCCGCAACGACGAGGGCGAAGTGATCCGCTACGAGGGCACGGTGCGCGACATCACCGACCAGAAGCGCGCCGAAGACGCGATCGCCGAAGGCCGTCGGCTGTTGCAGATGGTCATCGATACCGTGCCCGCCGTCATCAACGTCAAGGACCGCGACCTGCGCTACGTGCTGATGAACCGCTACATGGCGGGAATCTTCGGCATCGAGCCGCAGGACGCGATCGGCCAGACCACCGGCGAGCTGATGTCGCGCTATGGCGCGGCGAAGACCGATGAGAACGACAAGCGCGTTCTGTCGGCGCGCCGCGAGCTCGGCTTCTATGAAGAGGAGTACAAGGACGTCGCCGGCAACATGCGGCAATGGCTGGTCAACAAGCTGCCGATCCTCGACGCGCAAGGCGAGATCGAGAACATCGTCACGGTCGCGCTCGACATCGGCGAGCGCAAGCGCTCCGAGCAGGAGATGCGCAAGGCGAGGGATTCCGCGGAGGCCGCGTTGCGCAATCTGCGGGAAACCCAGAATTCGCTGATCGAGGCCGAAAAGCTCGCCGCGCTCGGCCGCCTGGTGGCCGGCGTCGCCCATGAGGTCAACAATCCCGTCGGCATCAGCCTGACGGTGGCGTCCGCGCTGGAGCGCAAGACCGCGAATTTCGCCACCCAGGTCGAGCGCGGCGACCTGCGCCGCTCCAGCCTCAACGATTTCCTGAACACGGCGCGCGATGCCTCCTCGCAACTCGTCGCCAATCTCAACCGCGCCGCGGAGCTGATCCAGTCGTTCAAGCAGGTCGCCGCCGACCGCAACTATTCGGACCAGCGCACCTTCGACCTCGGCGATCTCACCGAGCAGGTGGTGATGAGTCTGAGGCCCGGCCTGCGCAAGCACAATCTGACGCTCAATGTCGATTGCGAGCCGAACCTGATCATGAATTCCTATCCGGGACCGTATGGCCAGGTGCTGACCAATCTGTTTCTCAACGCGGTCGCGCATGCGTTCCCGGACGGCAAGGCCGGCGAGGTCGAGATCCAGGTCCATGCCGCCGGCGGCGACAATGTCGAGGTGATCTTCGCCGACAATGGCTGCGGCATGAGCCTCGACGTGCGCCGCCGTGCCTTCGATCCGTTCTTCACGACGCGGCGCGATCAGGGCGGCACCGGGCTCGGCCTGCACATCGTCTACAGCATCGTCACCACGCGGCTCGGCGGCCGGCTCTCGCTGGATTCCGCACCGGGCAACGGCACACGCATCCAGATGATCCTCCCGCGCGTCGCGCCGCTGGAGCAGGCCGCGGAATAGCGCGAAGCGTAGTGGCCAACCACGCGTTTGCTCTCGATCCGTCATCCTGAGGAGCGGCGAAGCCGCGTCTCGAAGGATGCACGGCCCGGCTCGTGGCCGTCGATCCTTCGAGGCTCGCTGTGCTCGCGCCTCCAGCGACAAAGGCGAAGCCTTTGCGCGGGGATGACGGGTCTAATGGTTTCAAACCGCTAATTGATATCCGCGAGCTTGTGCAGCGTGGCGCCGAAGATCAGGCTCGCCTTGCCGACCAGCGCGGTCCCGCTCATGGTGCCGCGGGTGTCGGTGAAGGTGCCGGAGACGCCGATGCCGACGGGCGCGGGCCCGCCGAACAGCGGGTTGTCGGTGTCGCGCGGCGTCGTGTGGCGTTGCACAAGGATTTCGCCCTTGAAGGCATTGCCCTTCACCGTGTAGCTGCCGGTGTAGTAAAGATAGGCGTCGCCGCCCAGTATCTGGCCATCGCGGAAGAGAATGACGCCGCTGCCCTTGCCGACGCGACCGTCCAGCAGGGTGACGTGAATTGAGTAAAGTCCGTTCTTCATGACGTCCCGATTGCTGGCCGCCGCGCCCATGGCAAGCCAGTTGGTTTTTTATGCCAAAGCGAGCAACCTCGTGCAATGCGGCAGGTTGATTCCCGGGTGTCCCGCGTTCGGGTGACCCTCGGTTCCTGCCAGGCAGTGTGACGGCGCAATGACAGCGGACCGTACGCGCGAATCAAAGTGGCCCGCGAAATGCATAGCTCTGGTTGCACTGGCCGGTGAGTGCTGGAGCAAACACATGTCTGACTGGATTGAATCCGGCGGCCATTGGGCACGCCCTCGCAGGCTCAATGGAACTTCGGCCCGTTATGCGGGCCACGTGATCGCATCCCTCGTGCTGATAACGCTGGTGTTGGTTGCGGCCGTGCGAATCGCGCAGGCGCGCGATCCCGACGGCCGCTACGCCAATTCGCCGCTGAAGGAATGGTTCGACGGCCTGCGCAGCGGCAAAGGGCCGTGCTGTTCGGATGCCGACGGCACAGCGGTCAGCGATGTCGACTGGGAATCCAAGGACGGGCACTATCGTGTGCGCCTCGACGGGGCGTGGATCGATGTCCCCGACGAGGCCGTGGTCACCGAGCCCAACCGGGTCGGTCGCGCCATGGTCTGGCCGATTCCGAGCTACATGGGCGTGACGATCCGCTGCTTCATGCCCGGCAGCATGACTTAGCGCCGCACGCGTAGCTCAGACGTATTTCTGGTCGCGCTCGAGCAGTTCGATCGAGATGCCCTGCGGGCCACGGATGAAGCAGATCCGCACGCCGGGACGGATCGTGGTCGGCTCCTTGGTGAATTCGACGCCCTTGGCCTTGATCTCGGCCGCGACCGCGTCGATGTCCTTCACCGTGAGCCCGAAATGATCGAGCCCCTGATAGGGCGTCACCGGCGCGGCGTTGACGCCGTCGCCCTGGGTCACCTCCGCAATGAACACCTTGGCGCCGCCGAGCTGGACGTCGATGCGGCCGGGGCCGCGGATGATCTCGCCGCCGAGAATGTCGCGCAGCCAGGTCGCGGTGGCCTCGGGATCGGGACTGCGCAGGTGGACGTGGTCCCAGGTGACGACAGGCATTGCGATCTCCTTGTTGTTGTCGTGCCGCTGTTCGGTGCGCGGCACTCGCTCTCGGGCGGCGCAAATCTAGCGAGCTGTTCGCTGGGATACCATCCCTCGTTATGCCTGCCCAAGATTGTCGTCCTGGAATGAAACCATTGCGGCCGTCAGCGATTGTTTTTGCGTGGCCGCTCGACCTGCGGCCGTCCCGGAAGCCGCGCGGTGCGGCTTCCTCTCTGTGTGGGGGCGGCCCGATCAGGCTGCCAGGGTGAGGGCACGACGATGCGGATCGGCTTGGCGTCGTTTCGGAGGTTGGCCGCCGGACGTCTCGGTGAAGGGGGCTTCTACGCCAGCCTGCTGCTGCCGCTGATTGCGCTTGCCGGGATCGCCGCATGGTTCATGCTCCCCGAGCCGAGCGACGCCGGGGACCAGGACGTCTGGCCGGTGTCGTCCATGATCCGTACCGCGCAGAATGCCCCGACCGGCGAGCAACCAGCCCAAATCACAAATCAGACCGCGAGGGATGCGCTTGCCGCACCGGCGGACGAGCCGACCACCGTCGGTGTGGCCATCGCTCCACAGGGGGCAGAGGAGGCCAAGCCGTCCGGGCCCGGCGCTGAAAGGTCGCCGCTGGATAAGCTGCGGATCGCCTCGCAATCGTGGCGGCGCGGCGGGCTAGGTTCGAAGGCGCTGGTCACCCTGACGCTCCGCAATGCCAATGATTTCGCCGTCAAGGATATCGAGATCGCCTGCGCCTTCATCCGCCGGGACGGTCGGCCGCTGACCGAGCGCAAGCGGCTGATCTCCGACACCATCGCCATGAAGAGCCGCAAGACTTACTCGCAAATGTTGGTCGGGTTCGTCAACGTGAACGCAAACAAGGCGAAATGTTCGGTCGTGACGGCGAGCCGCCTCTAATTCCCGGCATCTCGAAAAAGTGACCGCGAATTGACTTGTCGGGTGAACCGTAACGGCCGGACAGGAACTAACTAATAAACCAGCCGTTAGCGAACGACCCGGGAGCGCGGACAGCGTCCGGGTGATCATGCGCAGACGATGAAATCGCCCGCGCGATGACTGATGTCGTCGCGCCGAGATGAACCGCGCCCTGCTGCGCGGGGGGAGCTACCAAAATGCCTGTGGCGCGTTATTTCCTGTTCGTTGGTGGAGTGCTGCTCGCGCTGCTCTTCGTCGTCAATGCCATCGTGCCGCAGGAGGCCGTGGTCGCCGGCCAGAACCAGGGACTGTCGTCGCCGGGCGTCGACAAGACCATGGTGCGCATCAAGTCGACCCAGAAATTGCCCGAGCGGGTGGTGTACGACACCAATTTGCCGACCATTGTTCCGGCGCAGGTCAACGCGGTCGCCGCGGCTATCCCGTCGGCTACGGGCGATGCGTCGGCGCAAGCCCGCGTCCGCAATACGTTCGCCCAGTTCATTCCGCCGGAGAAGGCTGATGCGCAGAAGGTCGCGGCTGAGGCAAAATCGGCTGAACAATCGGCGCAGGCCCAGCCTCAGGCGCCGAAGAAGCGCAAGGTCGCGCGCTACCATGCCCATCCCCAGCAGCCGATGCGGCTGGCACAGCCCGGCATGTATCAGCCCTACCGCGTCGCGCAGCAGCAGCGCATGGGCTTCTTCGGCGGCTTCGGCACCTGGTAAGAAAGGGCTGCCGCAGCCGGCAATCAATCCGCCGCCGCAAACACTTGCGGCGGCTTTTCATGTCCGCGATCAGGCGGGTGGCCTGATCCGGGACGGCGTCCGAGCGGCGCTCGCTACCTTTAGCGCGGCAGGCGCGGAATCTTGTCCGCGAAGCCGTTGTAGCAGGTCAGCCGCTCGTCCTCTTCCTTCACGAAGCGGCAATCGTTGACGCCCTTGGCCGGGGCAGCCTTCGGCTTCGGCTGCGGCTTGAAAATCTCGTCGTAGCAGATCAGCCGCTCCTTGGTGGCGTCGTCGATGTCCTGACAGGCCTGAAGCTTCTGAGCGACCGATTGAGGCTTGCCGGGCGCGGCAGGCTTCTCGCCCTTCTTGGCGGCCGACTTCTTGCCGACCTGGACCAGCGGCTTGTCGCCGACCATCGGCTGCGAGGTCGCCGCCGCCGGCTTGTCTGCGTCGGCGGGGGCCGGCGTGGTGCCTTGGGCAAGCGCGGCAGCCGGGCAGAAGAGCGCCAGCGCGAGGATGATATGTCTCATGTCGAAAATGTCCGAAATGGCGTGATGACCGGAAGGATGGCGCCGGGGATCGGAAAAGCCCGGCAAGCGCCGAGACTTAACGCAAGTCTTGCCCGAATCCTACCCCCAGAGGTGACCCGCCCGGCACCGATCCACCGGCAAAAGTGAGGGCAATTCGTCGCCGTTCGACCCGCGGGAGAGCGTGAATTGCCTTTGCCCGGCGGGGCGGCTATGACCACGCCATCTGACCATCGGGGAGCGCAGAGACTGAACGCCGCGCGCCTGGGCACCGCTTCGAAACGGAGGTGCCATGACGGCGAACATTCTCGATGGGCATGCACATGCCCAAATTGTCATCGACAAGATTGCTGGCGAACTCGACCGGCTGCCCCGCGCGCCGGGGCTTGCGGTCGTGCTGGTCGGCTGCGACCCGGCGAGCCAGATCTATGTGCAGAGCAAGGTCAGGATGGCCGAGCGGCTCGGCCTGCGCGGCGAGGTCGCACGCCTGCCGGATGATGCCAGCGAGTCCGATCTGCTTGCCGGAGTAGAGGCGCTCAATGCGCGCGACGATATCGACGGCATCCTGGTGCAGCTGCCGTTGCCGGCGCATATCGACGCCTTGCGCGTGATGGCGGCGGTCGATCCCGCCAAGGATGTCGACGGCCTGCACGCCCTGAACGCCGGCCGGCTGTTTCACGGCGATGACGCGCTGGTGCCGTGCACGCCGCTCGGCTGTCTCCGGCTGATCAAGTCGGTCCGATCAGACCTCACCGGCGCCCATGCCGTGGTGATCGGCAGCTCCAACATCGTCGGCAAGCCGATGGCCGCGTTGCTGCTGCAGGAGCACGCGACCGTGACGCAGACCCATATCCACACCCGCGGCATCAGCAGGATCTGCCGCGAGGCCGACATCCTGGTGAGTGCGGTGGGCAAGGCCGGCCTCGTGCGCGGCGACTGGATCAAGCCCCAGGCCATCGTCATCGACGTCGGCACCACGCGCGTCGAGAGGCCGGACGGCGGCTATGCGGTGTGCGGCGACGTCTCGTTCGACGAGGCGGTGCAGGTCGCCGGCGCGATCACGCCGGTGCCGCGCGGCGTCGGCCCGATGACGATCGCCTGCCTGATGGAGAACACGCTGAAGGCCGCAAAGGCGAGGGCGGCCCGGCTGCAATAGCGCGGGATGCCCGTGCCGATATGCGAGCGGCGGGTGTCGCTCGCGTATCGCGCGCGAAGTTCATGACGTCCGGGGTAATGGAAAGCCCGCACCATTCGTCTATCGTCGCGCGACAGATGGAGGCGCGCGATGCTGTATGCGGAAGATCTCACCGAGGGCCAGACGTTCAAGCTTGGCAGCTACACGATCGGCGAGGCCGAGATCCTGGAGTTCGCCGGCAAATATGATCCGGTGCCAATCCACGCCGATCCCGTCGCGGCTGCGGCAGGCCCGTTCGGCGGACTGATCGCAAGCGGTTTCAACACCATTGCGATCTATCAGCGGCTCGTCGTGGAGGCGATCTGGACCAAGGTGGCGGGGGTCGTCGGGCGGAGCTTCGAGATCCGCCTGCCGAGCCCGGTTCGGCCCGGCGCCACGCTCACCGGCCAATCCCAGATCCAGAAGATCACCATCAGGCCGGAGCGGCGCGACGCTGTCGTGATCTTCAAGACGGAGCTGGTCAACGACGAGCAGCGCCCGGTTCTTGTCCTCGTGCTCGACGCGCTGATCCGCATGCGGCCGGCGGAGCAGGGGCCGGCATAGGCGCGGCCTGAGGGACATCCCGAAGTCATCCGCCTCGGACGGCCGTCAGCGCCTCTACGTGTTCCCCACACGCGACCTTGTCGTCGCGCAATGTTGCGGCAATTATGACAAGCCGGCGGCAGAACGGCAGCGCATCAATGACGTCATCATCGACGAGGTCGTGCTGCCCGGTATTTGCTTCGTCGATGCGCCGAACGCATTCGACCCAGACGGATGTGCCGCCGTGAAACGCAGCAAGCAGACGAACGGAGAGATCGAAGCCAGGCGGCGCAAGGCCGAGGAATGGCTCCGCATTGCAGACCCGACGCGCCGCTGAACGGCAACGGCTTCGCGACTACAAGATTGCGCTGGCGCGCGACGAGGTTGCCGTGGATACGACGCGGCTCGCGCCATCGAACAGCTATTCGACTCCCGATTTCGTGCCGCGCGGAACCTATCGACCGGAGCCCTTCATCTGCAAGGACTGCGGCGTTGCCGAGGTCTGGACGCCGTTGCAGCAGAAATGGTGGTACGAGACCGCCAAGGGCGATGTATTTACCGCGGCGGTGCGCTGCCGGGCCTGCCGCACCAGGGAGCGCGCGCGCAAATCCGCCGCACACCGCGTGCATCTGGAAGGACTCGCAAGGAAGAAGCCTCCCGTCTCGTAGCGATGGGCGTGACTTCAGGGTCGCACTTCACATCTGATGCGCGGGGAACCGCTGCGCAGGCGGTCAATGCGTCGCGCGTGCGGAACGTTTCGTTGCCTGATTGGTTCGAGACCTTGAAGCCCCCGATGTGGGGTGCGGGCGGGGAGGAACCAGCCAAGGAAACTTGTCAAGGAAACCATCGCGGCCGGAACCAACGAGAAGGAGCAGCGGATGAAACTCAATTCCACGCAAGTCAAGCAGACCATGACGCAACTGAATGCCCAGGTGCTTCCGGACGATCACCCGGCCGTGGCGCAACTGAACAGCGTGTTCGGTGAGCACACATTCTTCGTCGACACCAGCGGGCTCAAGGTGCTTGAACCGGCCCAGACCTCCGACATGCCGGGGCAGACCGGCGAAGTCGTCAGTCTCGCCGAGTGGAGCGATCCGGAGCTGACCTCGCTTCGGCCGCACGAGCCCGAACCGACCGGCGTGCTCATCGCGCTTGAACCCAGCAAGCACTGAAGCGTTCCAGCGCGAAGTGAATACCGGTTCGCGCAACCAAAACGCCATCAAGCAAGGGGATTGAGAGCATGATCCGATTCAATCGGATCATGCTCTTTGTGCTGCATCGTGCGACACCGCGATCGGCCGTCCTGATGGCGACAGCCCCGACGTCGCATCAAGAGGTGCCGAAAGTCACATGGCAAATCAGCGCCGCCTGCGTATGCATCGGTTTGAGATGGGTATCCAGGCGGTGAGGGGCAGATGGGGATCGTGCGGCGCTGGAGCCCTGACGAGGACGAGAAGCTCAGAGAACTCGCCAGGGCCGGCAAGAACGCTCTCGAGATCAGTAACGAACTGACCCGCAGCGCTTCGGCCGTGCGCAGGCGCGCCGAGGTCCTGTCGGTCCTGATCATGGCAAAGGCGTTTCGCGCGCGCCCCTCGCATGTCGCCACCCATCTCGAGCGGGTCGCGATCGACGCGATCCGCAACCGCCGTCCGTTTCCCGCGGGCGTCGGCCCGAGCACCATTGCCGGAATGATCGAGAAGGGCTGGATCGTCCCGGAGATGGGGCGCAGATACAACGTGACCGATGCCGGCGTGGAGGCGGTGCGGCGGAAGATTCCGAGCGGGTGAAGAGAATGCCGGCTGCACGCCGGGCGCGCCATGCCGAAGCGGCTTACGCATGCGGTGGGGAAGGCGGACCATTCGCGACCGAATGCAAGATTTCGCGCCCGAGACGGACGTCCCATCCGTTCAATCATCGGGGGCGCGACGACCTGCGGCCTCTTTGTGTCCTCGTCAGCCCACCGCTGATTGCGCCGATGCTCAACGCCCAGCTAGCCCAAGCCGACCGATATCAAGCCGACCGATACCAGCGTTTCGCCGATCTCGCTGTCACCGTCGGTGACGCGATCAATGCGATCGCCGGGTTGAATCCGGCTCAGCGTACAGACGTGGACTTCCTCGAACGCGAATTCATCCCGGCGCTGGGGCTCAATGACGAACTGCTTCATGAGCAGCCGCCGGAGCTGGCGCCGAACTTCGGCAAGGGCCTCCACCTTTGGCAATACCCGAACCAGCTTGCGCCATACCTCGCCTGGCTTGCGCGCAATTCGTCCGGCGTTTCCTCGTACATGGAAATCGGCTGCCGCTGGGGCGGCATGTTCGTCCTGGTTACGGAGTGGCTCAGGAACAGCGGCGCCGACCTCAAGACCGTGATTGCACTCGATCCGATCGCGCCGACGCCCTTTATCTCGACCTATTTCGATCTGCTGCAGCAGCAGGCCGCTATCGAGCCGATCTACATCCAGGATTTTTCGACCTCGCCGCTGGTCGGTGCGCATGTCGACCGGCTGAAGCCGGACTTCGTCTTTATCGACGGCGATCACAGCCTGCGCGGTGCGCTACAGGATCATCTGCTGGTGCGTTCCCACGCCCGCATCATCGTGCATCATGACATCCATTCCCAAGCCTGTCCGGATACCACGCTGCTCTGGAAGGCGCTGAAGCAGTTCGAGGCGCCGAGCTTCGATACGTTCGAATTCACCAGCCAGTATCTGTCGATCAATGGCTCATTCCTCGGCATCGGTGCCATGAAGCGGCGCTCGGCCCAGATGTAGGACCGGGAGCCGGGCAATCGCCGCGATCACGAGCTCGCGGGCCGATCGCGGAGGTTCAGCTTGCTCTTGTCGCCGCCGGCCCAGGCCAGGGTCTTCGGGTCCATCACGCGGAACCAGAGCGGCGGGATTGCCGCCAGCCCGAACATGCCGGTGTAGCCGTTCGGTAGCCGCGGGATGTCGTCGAAATCGCGCAGCGACTGGTAGGGGCGCATCGGGTTGGCGTGGTGGTCGGAGTGACGTTGCAGGTGGAACGTCATCAGGTTCGAGACGATGTGGTTGGTATTCCATGAGTGGCGCGGCTCGACCGCCTGGTAGCGGCCGTTCGGCAGCTTCTCGCGCAGCAGCCCGTAATGCTCGACATAGTTGGCCTGGGTCAGCGCGTACCAGCCGAGGAAATGGTGCGCGACGATGAACGGCGCGACCTTCCAGCCGAACAGCGCAATCAGCACGGCGGCGACGACGAGCGTCAGCGCAAAGCCTTGCAGGATCTCGTTGTTGACCGACCAGACCGGCTCGCCGCGCCGGGTCAGCCGTTCGGCCTCGTTGCGCCAGCCACGCTTGAATGCACCCGGCAACTCGCGCGTCGCGAACGCATAGATCGATTCACCGAAGCGCGCGCTGGCGGGGTCCTCGGGGGTTGCGACCCAGGTGTGATGGCCGCGATTGTGCTCGACGCGGAAATGCGCGTAGCCCACCGCGCAGTTGGCGAGCATGCCGAACAGGATGTTGAGCCTGTCCGGCTTGTGGCCGAGCTCGTGCCCGATCAGGAGCGCGCCGCCATTGATGGTGCCGACGCCGAGCAGCAAGGCGACATAGGACCACCACGGCAGATCCTGGGTGCCGAAGAAGGCGATCAGCGCGACGTAGTTGATCCAGGGAAATACCACGGTGATGCGCGCGAGCCGCAGGTAATAGGGATCGGCCTCCATCGCGGCGACCACTTCCGCCGGCGGATTGTGGGTGTCTTCGCCGAACACGACGTCGAGCAACGGGATCAGGATGAAGATGAAGACGAAGGGGATCAGCGTCACCAGCGGATTGTGTGTCCGCAGGAACAGCCAGTAGGACAACAGCGGGATCAGCGGCGGAATGAACGAGAGCATCCAGAGATAGCGTTTGCCGTCCCGGTAGGTGATCGTTTCGCCAGCAGCATTGGTGCCCGTGAAGATCATCGCATTCCCTCCAGCATCTCTTGCGAGGCGGCGTTCGCCATTGTTGGGCCAAGCATGCCGCCAGGCGGGCCTGCGCCGCCAGTTCACAACAGGCCAATTTTGTGGCATTTTGCGCCAAGCTTGTTCGGCCGGACGTTCGCGAGGGGGAGGTCGCCGACGCCATGCACGGATCGGAATCCGATGCCCTTCGCACGCCGGTCTCCGCGGTCTATGCGCGGGCCCTGGTGCGGGCATTTGGCCAGACGCGAGGCGATCGCGACGAGCTGCTGAAGGGCACCGGAATTCGGCTCGAGGCGCTCGACCAGCCCGGCGCTCACATGCCGGTATCCTCGCTGGTGGTGCTGGCGGCCAACATCACCCGCCGGCATGGCGAGCTGTGGCCGTTGTCGGCCGCGGCGGTGTGGTCGACATCGCTGCAAGGCGCGCTCGATGTCGCGACCAGGACGGCGCCGACCATCGCGGATGCGTTGGCGACCGGCGCGCGCTTCGGGTCGACCCGCGCGCCCTTCGTCCGCAACCGGCTGCGCAAGACAGCGCGCGCGATCCAGATCGAAATCTCTCCCGCCGTCGCGATGGACGAAGCGCTGTGGCACGCCGTGGCGCTGGCGGTCAGCCTCAACGTGCACGCCGTGTACGTGCAGCTGCTCGAGGATGCGATCGGTGAGGCGACACTGCAATTTCCCTGGTCGCCGCCTGCGGGCGCGGAGCGGCTGCTCGAGCATTATTCCTGCGCGGTGAAGTTCAACGCCGCCGCCTTCATCTTCGAGGTGCCGAAAGCGCTCGGCGCACGGCCGTCGCCGTTTGCCGATCCGCAATTGCACGCCAAGGCCATTGAAGCGCTCGAGGCGATCGAAAATCCGCAGCCCGACACCGCGGCGCTGGCGGGGATCGTCGAGCGCCTGATCGCGGCGCGCCTGCCGCAGCGCCTCGGTGAGGAGGAGGCCGCGCGCCTCGTCGGCACTTCGCGGCGAACGCTGGTGCGGCGGCTCGCCGAGACCGGCTGCGCCTTCCGCCCGCTGCTCGACGGCGTGCTACGCGAGCGCGCGAGGATCATGCTCGCGGCAGGCACCCAATCGCGCGACCAAATGGCGGCCGCGCTCGGCTATACCGACGCGACGAGCTTCAGCCGGGCGTGCCGGCGGTGGTTCGGAGAGAAGGGCGGGCGGGATTAGGGCGCGGTCAATGGCTCGCGCAAGCCCACAGACCCTGGTGGACGATACGCAGACTTAAGCGATGCCGATCCCGTCAATGCGTATGCAGGGCGTCGTAGGCGTGCGCAAAAAACACAGCGGCGCTGAGGAGCAGCAGCGCGACAATGGTCGCTTCCATCATGACACTTCCCCATTATTAATTGGGAGAAGTGGTACCGGTCAAATGTTTCCGCCCGGTTTCGTCCGCTGATGAAAATGGTTTCGTGGCAGGATCGCTGCAACAATCGGCTGCCGGATCGAGCTCGCGCGGTGCTCGGATCGCTCGGCATCGATACTGTGACGCCGACCTAAAAGCTACGCCGCCGGGCCCGAAATGGTTTGTCCCGGCGGCGCCCTGTCATTCCCAGCGCTAGGGCCCTGAAATTCCCAGTGTCATTTCCTTAGCAGATCCGCGGAGAGACGGCTGTTGCCGAACTCACACAAGCTTCTAAGAGAGGAGCCGACGCCAGGGCCTACACGTCAGCTCCTCCGAAACGTGACCGTGCTGCGTCCCCAACGGTCCCGTCCCTCTGAGAAGCCTGCGCCGATCTAGTTGCCGATTTGCTAACCGTCCCCTCTCGTCGGCAGGGCGGCCGATACCATCACTCCAATTCTGATATCGTTTTTCGGCGAGCCTGGCCGGGAGGTAATCCCTATTCGTGCTATTGGCGGCAGGAACGAGCGGTGGTTTTGGAAGTAGTGTCTTCCGGCTCCCGGCTCTCATACCCCCAACCCGGCTGGGAGCCACAGGGGCGGCCTCGGCGCGCGGCGTCGGGGTCGTTCTCATCTTGCAGCATCGCTTCAGAAGAGACGCAACGCGAAAACGCTCACTCAGAACGAAATGAGCGCGGCTTAAATTATTGATCTATCGGTAAAATCGCTGGCGCGCTCGGAGAGATTCGAACTCCCGACCCTCGGAATCGAAATCCGATGCTCTATCCAGCTGAGCTACGAGCGCGTAGCGGGTCGATTATCAGACTTGGGCGGGGAGGGCCAGCAGGCAGGCACGGAGCGCGGCACCCAGCGGTGCCGGCACGTCCCGCCGTCTCCCTTATAGCCGTCAGAAGCAGGGATGCCGGCGGTGGTCCTGGCCGATATAGGCGGCCGCGCTCTGGTAGCACTTGTTGCGCGGGGAGCCGTCGTAATAGGCGAAGCTGCCGGCAGTCGGGCCGGGGCCGTAATTGTGCAGATAGCTGATGTGGTAGGGCAGGCCCCAATGGGCGTGGTGGTGATGCCGGTGGTGGCGCGGATGGGCCGTGAGGTCGGCCGCAGCCGCCGGGGTCAGGGCCATCACGGCCAGAGCGAGGGCGGCGAAAAGCTTGGTCTTGGTCATGGGCGGCCTCCGGTCATTTACGGGAATCGGCATTGTGGGCCGCCCCGGGGTCCATTTAACCCGGAAGCGGGGCCAAAAGCTGCGGGAAATCAGCCACAGCGCGCCAAATTTTGCCTTTTTGCGGATGCTTAACGGATTGCCAACACAGTCCGGCCAGAGTCTTGCGGTCAGGTCCCCCCGGGCCCGGCCTTTCCCGCGGTTTCGAACGATCCATGCGCATCACGCCCCTTGTCGCCTTGCTGCTCTCGGTTCTGGCCGCGACGCCCGCGCGGGCGGTGCTGCACATCACGCGCGACCATGGCGGCTATGTCGAGGAGTACAAGGCTAAGTACAAGCAGATCCGCGAGCGCCGCGAGCGCGTCGTGATCGACGGCATCTGCAACTCGGCCTGCACGCTGGTGTTCGGCATCGTGCCGCTGAACAAGATCTGCGTTACGCCGCGGGCCAGCATCGGCTTCCACCAGGCCTATTACGACAAGGCCTTCACCTTCGGCATCAAGGTCACCAGCCTCGAGGGCACCTCCGACCTGATGTCCTACTACCCCGATACGGTGAAGGACTGGATCCGCCGCAATGGCGGGCTCACCACCGAGATGAAGAAGATCAAGAACGGGATCGATCTCTGGAAGATCGTCGATCCCTGTCCGGAAGAGTGGTAGGCGCGGACGCGCTCGCGCTTCGAACCTCCTTCCTCAGGTCCTTGTTCTAGGTCTTCGGGCTTCAAGTCTTCGGGTTTCAGGTCTTGGGCCTGACGTCGCCATCCGACACCAGCAGCACGGACGCCTTCGACTTGCCGAGCACGGCCGCTGCGATGCTGCCGAAATTCAGGCTGTCGCCCTGGATGCGGTCGACGCCGATCACGACGAGGTCGGCCCGGCTTGACGCGATTTCCTGCAGGATCGCGACCTCAGGTGCGGTGTTGGCACGTAGCCGCGTCGTTACGTTGATGTCGTAGCGCGCCGCGGTCGCCGCGATGTCCTTCAGGATGGCTTCCTCATGCGCCAGCGACATGCTGGGGCTGGTGCGGCGGGCGCCCTTGTCGCGTGTGGTCGAGACGTAGACCACCTGCAGCGGCTCGCTCGAAAGGCGCGCCAGCGCGATCGCGACCTCGGCGCCGCGCCGCGAGACGTTGCTGCCCGAGACCGGCACCAGGATCTTCCGCGCATTCGACGAAGCCGCGCTGCTCATATTCCTCGCGCTCCAGCCGCTCCTTCTCGTCCCGGCCGAGCGGCAGCCGCGCCAGCGCGCCGCGCAGCATCGGCGGCATCGCCACGTGGTCAGGATCGCCATGGTCACGATCATCGAGAACATGGTCTGGCTCAGCACCCCCATCGACAGGCCGATGGTGGCGATGATCACCTCGGTCGAGCCGCGCGCATTCATGCCGCTCGCCAGCGCAAGGACTCCTGCCGGGTCAGCCCGCCGAGCGCACCGCCGACAAAGGCGCCGCCGAACTTGCCGATGCTCGCAATCAGCACCAGCGCCGCGGTCAGCCCCAGCACCGACGGATCCTTCAGCACCGTGAGGTCGGCGCTGAGGCCGGCAAGCCCGAAGAATACCGGCAAGAACAGGCTCGAGATCAGCCCGCGCAGCCGCTCGTCGGTCTGCCGGGTCAGGATCGGGGATTCCCCGACCAGCACGCCGGCGATGAAGGCGCCGAGCACGGTGTGCACGCCGATCAGATGCGTGATCATCGCTATCCCGCTCATCAACAGCAGGATCGCGGTGATCACCGCCGCCGAAGAGACCAGATTGTCGTTGGCCCAGCGGATCAGCCGGAACACCACCCGCCGGCCGATCGTGAAGCTGACCGCGAGGAAGGCGAGGGTGGAGAACTGCGCCTGCGCGACCGAGAGGATGTCGAGGCTGCCGCGCGAGGCAAGGCTGAAGATGACAGCGATGATGATCCAGCCGAGGGTGTCCCCCAGCGGATCACCATGGCATCTCCGATTTCCAATTCCGGCGCGGCTCGGCCGGCTTGCCGCATGCGGTCAACGCCCGGGTTCCGAAAGCGATCCCCTGGGTCAGATTTTGGAACAGAGGCACCGGCGGTTCGTTTTGCTCAGGATGCGTTCATCCTGGTGATGCGAATGTCTCCATGAGCGAGCCTGACCGCCGGAGCGGCTGTGGCTCAGCTCGCGCGAACGGGAGGCCGCAATGGCAACCAGATCCAATCTTTCGAAGGCTGAACTCGCGCGTAGCGTTGCCGGCGCTACATCGGCATTGGTGCTTAGTGCGCTCGTCCTGTTCGTCGCCGCGCATCACTTGAGCGGCGGGTAGGAAGGCGGCGCGTGCCGCGCTGATCCATCAAAGCAGGAAGGTCCCGATCAGGAGGCCGGCCGCAAATGCCCACAGCCCGAGGGTGCAGGCCGATATGACCCGGACGAGATTGCGCAAATCCACGTCCTGCCAGCTGCTATGGGACCGATACGTCAATTGCAGGCACCCCCTGCGGTGGCCGCCTTTGCTTCGCTTTTGCGCTTCGCTTTTGCTTCCTGGGCCGACAGCCTGTTCCCGATAGGTGCCGAAATGAAGGCAACCGGTGGTGGCACCCGATCACGCATTTGCGAGCCCGCCGCCTAACGTGCGATGAGATCGGGTGCCGTCGTCATCGCGTTCTAGCTCGTTGTTTGAGCATGATTTTTTCGAAAAATCGCTGCGCACTTTCCCGGATCATGCTCGGGCGTGCGGTATTGTCTTGCTGTCTGTGGGGGCGCCCGCGGCCGGTCAGGCGGCCCGGCGCTTGCGGGTACGTGCCGCCTTTTTCGCCGAGCGCGACCGCTCCGCCGCGGGGCGGCTCGCGGCCGCCTTGCCGCCGAGCTTGCCGCCCTTGCGCGACGGGGAATGATCCTCGCGCGTGCCGCGGCCGGAGCCGCTCTTCTTGCCGCCGTGGGTCTCCTTGTTGACGGTCGCCCATGCGCGCCGCTCGGCTTCGCGATCCGGAACGCCACGCGTCTCGTAGCCTTCCTCGATGTGCTCGGCCTGCCGTTTCTGCTTGTCGGTATAGCTCGACTTGTCGCCTCTGGGCATCGCGCTCTCCTGTCTATTTTGATCGAGACGTCCGCCGGACTTCGGCCGTGTCGTCGTTCGGCTCGACGACCTCGAATCTGGACCGGCTGAAGCGGCCCAATCCGCTGAGCTCGTAATAGCCGTCACGTTCGATATCCTTTGTCACCTCGTAGACGCGTCCGAGCGAGAGCGTCTCCCGCTGCAACGTGTTGTCGACGCAGCGAACGTGAAAAATCTTGCCGGTTTCGGCCATGCGCTCATCCTGAATTGTTGGTTGGTTCGGCGTTACTTATCGCGCAACGTCACGATCGCAACCGGCAACCCTGCCGCGGGCCGATCACGAAATTTCGTTCGGTAACTTCCATTCGGGCGCCGGTTCGAACACTTCGCTGTCGCCGGGAATTCGCTTCATGTGATAGCCGGCCGGCAGCACCTGGCCCGGCGCTTCATCCGCCACCGGAACGTCGAAGATCAGTCCGCAGATCAGTGCATGTTCCCACGCTTGCTTCTCCGTCGGAAAAGCCTTGTCGATCTGTCTGTCGCGATCGAACAGCGCGTAGGGCATCTGGCATCCTCGCTGCATTGGCTTGGCGTAGGCGGCTCGCTTGTCGTTCGCCCGATATGTCGAAAACGTCCGTTGCCGACCGGTGTTCCTAAATTCGCCCGCCAGCCGCGAACGCCGAGCCGCTCCCTTGCATGATATCGCTGAGATATTTCGCCGGTGGCTTGCCGAGCGCCTTCTTGAACATGGTGATGAAGGCTGTGACGGATTCATAACCGAGCTCGGACGAGACCTGCTGAACGCTCGCGCCGGCGGAGAGTTCGCGCAACGCGACGATCAAATGCAGTTGCTGACGCCAGCGTCCGAATGTCAGGCCGGTTTCCCTCAGGATGAGACGCGCGAGACTGGTCTCGCTCAGCGCCACGCGTTCGGCCCATTCAGCGATCGTGCGGCGATCGGCCGGATCGTCGGCGAGCGCTGCCGCGATCCGTCGCAAGCGTGGCTCGGGCGAGATCGGCAGATGCAGCTGCTGCAGCGGCATGCGCGGCAATTCGCTCAGCAGCAATTGCGCAACGAGGGTTTCAGTGCCGTGGTCCTGCTGCATACGGTCGGAAAGCGCGATGATCAGCTCTCGCAGCAAGGGTGAGATCGACAATGTGCAGCAGCGGTCGGGCAGGTCGGCCGCACCGGGCTCGATGAAGACGAAGAAGATTCGTGCATTGGCGGTTGCGATATTGGTGTGGCGCGTGCCGCCGGGAAGCCAGACGCCGCAATGCGGCGGCACCATCCACAACCCGTTCGGAACGCGGCACATCACGCCGCCGCCGAGTGCGAAGACGAGCTGTCCCTTCCGGTGTGCATGCTCGGCTGCCTCGACCTTGTTTTCGGTGACGTCGAGGCGCACGGCGATGGCCGTTGCCGCGACGTCATCCGGATCAAGGTCCGGCCAGGGATAGCGAAGTTGAAAGCCCATAACGGAGCTGGAAACCCGTCGAGTGACCGAATTTAGCGATCGATAGAATAGATATGTAAATTCTTCCGACAGCCAAGTCGATAGCTTGGCGCAGATGGGCAGGAGCATGCGATGACGATGATAGCGCCGATGCGCACGCTGGGCGGGCAGGGGCTGTTGTTGATGGGGATCCTGCTGATCGCCTCCACGCTCCGCGCGCCCATTACCGGCGTCGCGCCGATGCTCGGCATGATCGGTGAGACCATCGGGATCAGCGCGGCGAGGCCGGAATCCTGACGACGCTGCCCTTGCTGGCGTTCGCCGCGATCTCACCGGTTGCAGCTGTGCTCGGGCGCGAATGGGGCATCGAGCGGTCGCTGTTCGGTGCGCTGCTTGTCATCGCGGCCGGGATCGCGCTGCGCTCGTCCGGTCCGGTCTGGGCGCTGTTCGCGGGCACCGCCACCATTGGTGCCGGAATCGCCGTTGGAAATGTGCTGCTGCCGAGCCTGCTCAAGCGGGACTTTCCGACTCGCATCGCCAGCCTGACCGGCGCTTACGCGATCACGTCCGCATTGGCCCAGGCGCTCGCATCTGTCGTGGCCATCCCGCTCGCGCAATTGCCGGGATCGAACTGGCATCTCTCGCTTGCGAGCACGCTGATCTTTCCGTTGGTGGCGCTGATAGCCTGGGCACCCCAGCTGGGCACGCACGCGGCCCCGACGGTCGAGCCGGCCTCGCCGCCGCATCGCGGGCGCATCTGGCACTCGCTGCTCGCCTGGCAGGTGACCGGCTTCCTCGGCCCGACCTCTTTGGTGTTCTACATCATCGTCGGATGGCTGCCCGCCATCCTCGTGCAGGCAGGTTACGCGGCGGCGACGGCGGGTACGCTGCACGGTGTGCTGCAATTGGCGACCGCGCTTCCCGGCCTGATCCTCGGGCCGATGGTCCGGCGCATGAAGGACCAGCGCGGGATTGCGATCGCCGTGTCGCTTGCGACCTGCCTCTCGCTGCTGGGATTGTGGCAGTGTCCGTCGCTCGCAATGCTGTGGGTCGCGCTGTTCGGCTTCGGGGCGGGTGCAGCCTTCATCCTCGGCTTGACATTCGTCAGCTTGCGTACCTCGCACAGCCATCAGGCGGCAGCGCTGTCGGGCATGGCGCAGTGCCTGGGCTATTCGCTCGCCGCCGCGGGCCCGCCGCTCGCCGGACTTGCCCATGATGCGACCGGAAGCTGGGAGGTTGCGCTCGCATGCTGCGTCGTCGCGACGGTGTTGATGGCAGTCCTGGGCCGATCAGCCGGCCGTGCGGCGACAATCTGATTGTCGTTCGATGCGGAAATATCGCGAGCCAGATCCCACTCGCCACAAGGCGCGGCGGCGGGCGGTCGGTTGTCTGCGCCGCAGGCGCGCGCTACAGAAGGCGGGAAGCTTCGCAAGCAAGAGCCAAGGGAAAAGTATCGTTGAGGACATCTGCCAGCACGCGCATCGTGATCGGATCGACGCTCTTTGCCTTGGCGTCGAGCGCATTCCTTTTTCTGGTTCCTCCGAGTCCGATCGACAGGAACCTGCTGCGTGGCGCCTTCCGTGTTTACAAGGGATATGCGTATCTCATCCCCGTCAAATACGTGGACGGCACGCTCGAGACTGCCCGATTGTACGAAGACGACCGGCTGCTCGGCCCCGCGAACACCGCCCAGCAAGAGATCATCGACAAGGGTGCCGGCCGCTTCGCATTTTACCGGGACACCTGGAATTACTTTGGCCCGGCCTTGATGTTCTCGACAAGCGACAACACCGACCCGAATACCAACGGCAGGAAGTATCACCTGAGATGACGAACTGACCTGCGCTGTGTCCGGCTGTCGTCACGTCGTGCGTATCACGCCCAGTTCCTTCGACCGTTGGAGAAGAGCCGGCCGGTAAGGCGGGGAGGGATCGTCGTCGTCAGGGATGGCGCAATGGCCGAACTCCTGCTGGATGCGCTGGATCTCCATGACCCGATCGTTCAACCGCTGCAGATGCTCAAGCGATGTTGCCTTCCAGTAGCGGAAGGTGTCGAGCGTAATCGGCACGAAGGCGGTGCCGAACAGCGTTGGATCGGGCACGATGGTCCGCCCGAGCAGCAGGTAGCGGTCCTGACCGACGATGACGAGGGTGGCATACGGCCGCCCTTCACTTACCCTGAGGCCCTTCAACGAAAGTTCGCACAGCTTGCTGAAATAGGGTTCCTCGCGCCAGCGGTCGGGATCATCGAGGTCGACCTGCACATTCAGCGCGTCGAGCCCGAAATGCGGCACCATGCCCGTGGTCTCGGGAAACCAATCATCATCGAGGTGGCCTTGCAGCCAGGCACAGCTGAATGAGCGGCACTGCCGGGGACGCTCGTGGTAGATCTCGCATCCGCCACCCGCCAGGATGTGGCTGCAGACCGTATTCACCGGCTTGCTGAGATCGGTCACCTCAAGCACCTTGCAGCAGAGGGTGCATGATCCACATTTTCTGACCGTCGGAGCCACGGGAAAGCCGAGGGCCCACGAGCCCTGCCGTTCGCGGAGGAGCAGCTTCTGCTTCTCCAGCGTGCTCAGTGCACGCTCGACCTTGAGACGCGACAATCTGGTCACACCGATAATATCTTTCGTCGTCGTCGCGCCGCTCTCGACCGCCCGAACGACGACCAACGCCACTTGATCCATTGTTTTTCTTCTTGTCCGGCTCGTGGCCGGCTCTTCTTGTGCAGTGTTTTTGGCCGCCGGTATTCGGCGACGGTATATTCCAGTGCAATCCGGAACGTGCCGCGACCGACGGCTGCGAGATTCTGCCGAAGCGTATCGGTGAGGGCGACGTGTCGCATCCGATAAACGCGCATGGCATCCCTGAGGACAAATCGTCGTGATTGGCAGCGCGTGCGGCCGGCGCTTCGCGTGAGAGGACTGGCGAGGTCCGCGAGCTCGCGAGCCTCTGTCACCGCGGCAAGTCGACCCGACGGGCAACTCAGTGAAAACCTGTCAAACCACTGACCGCGCAACACAGCCAGTGTCGTCCCTGCCTAGTGCGCAATTGCGCACGGGAGCAGGGACCCATAACCACAAATGCTGATTGTTGCGCGATGCTGATACGACGAGTCCCGTTCACAACAACCGCCGCGGAGTATGGGTCCCTGCTTTCGCAGGGACGACGCCAGGAAAGAGCCGTGAGCTCTCATTCTCCTTCTTTCCGGCGTCATGCGCGGGTGATGACACCGCGTGTTGGTCATCTTGAATTGCGACTCATCCCCACTGTCGTGCCTGCTTGCGCCGGGAAGAAAGTGTGCTTGCGGAAACAGGCGCGGCACCCCACAAAATTCGCGATTGCTGGTTGCTTCATCTTCAGGCAATGACGGTCTGCAATGAACAAGAGCTTCGAGGAAACTGCCGCTCGTCTGGCGCCGGCGATCTTTGTCGTGCTGTGGAGCACCGGATTCATCGGCACCAAATACGTCATCAACAATGCGGAGCCGCTGACCTATCTGGCGATCCGGATGGCGTTCGTGGTGGTGGTGATGGCGGTCATCGCCGCGATCGCGCGGCCGAACTGGCCGGACCGGACTGGTATTTTCCACAGCGCGGTCGCCGGCATCCTGGTGCACGGCTTCTATCTCGGCGGCACCGCGATTGCGATCGCGCATTCGGTTCCGGCGGGGCTCTCGGCCTTCATCCCGGGCCTGCAGCCGATCCTGACCTCGACCATTGCCAACCGCTGGCTGGGCGAGCGCGTCACGCCGCTGCAATGGGGCGGACTGGTGCTCGGCCTCGCCGGCGTCGTCTTGATCCTGCACAACCGGCCGATGACGAGCGAGGCGGGGTGGGGCTGGCTCGCCTCCGGCGTCTCGCTGATCAGCATCACCTTGGGCACGCTCTATCAACGGCGCTATTGCAACCGGATCGACTGGCGCGCCGGCAATCTGGTGCAGTACATAGCGGTGACGATCTTCTTCGGTATCGGCGCCTTCGTGTTCGAGACCAATGTGGTGCATTGGACCGGCGAGTTCGTGCTGGCGCTGGCCTGGCTCGTGTTCGCGCTGTCGATCGGTTCGATCGGGCTGTTGTACTGGCTGATCCGTCACCATGCCGCGACCTCGGTCGCGAGCCTGTTCTATCTGGTGCCGGCGGTGACCGCGCTGATGGCCTACGTCCTGTTCGACGAGCGGCTGGATCATGTCGCCATTGCCGGCATGGCCGCCTGCGCCGCGGCGGTGCTGCTGGTCAATCGCCGCGCTTAGTCTTTGCGACGGATCTTCGCGTAAGCTGCAAGCGCGCGTTCGCGCCCCTGCTTGTGATCAACGATCGGCGGCGGGTACGTCTTGCCGAGTTCGATGCCGGCGCTCGCCAGCTCGATCGGTGTCGCTGTCCAGGGCTGATGGATCAGCTCGTTGGAGAGCTGCGCGAGCTCCGGCACCCAGCGCCTGACATAGCCGCCGTCGGGATCGAATTTCTCGCCCTGCAGGACCGGATTGAAGACGCGGAAATAGGGCGCGGCGTCAGCGCCGCAGCCCGCGACCCATTGCCAGTTGGCGGGATTGGAGCCGGCATCTGCATCGACCAGCGTATCCCAGAACCATTGTTCGCCTGTGCGCCAGTCGATCAAGAGGTGCTTGACCAGGAACGAGGCCGCCACCATTCGCACCCGGTTGTGCATCACGCCGCTGTGCCAGAGCTCGCGCATGCCGGCATCGACGATCGGATAGCCGGTGAGTCCGCGTTGCCACGCCTCCAGGGCGAGAGCGTTGCGCCTCCACCGAAAGGCATCGAACAGCTCCTGCAAGTTCCGATCCGCCATATCGGGGACGTCGAACAGCAGATGGCGGCAGAATTCGCGCCAGCCGAGCTCGCTAAGGAACTTGTCGATGTCGCCGGCAAGGCGCGAGTCTTCCGCGGCGGCGAAGCGGGCCGCGTGAAAGACCTGCCGCGGGCTGATCTCGCCGAAGCGCAGATGCGGCGACAGGTGCGAGGTGCCGTCGCGGTCGGGCCGATCGCGGTCGTCGGTGTAACCGCTGATCCCCTCATCGAGGAATCGCTTCAGCCGCGCCTGCGCCGCGGCTTCACCCGGTGTCCAGGTCTCGCGCAGGCCGCCGGCCCAATCCGGCCGTGTCGGTTCGAGACCCCAGTCATCGAGGGCGTCGCTCGCGATGCCGCCGATGGATGTGAGTCTCTTCGGCGCCGGCAATGGCCTTGGCGGATCGCCGAGGCCTTGGACGCGCCGCCAGAACGGCGTGAACACGCGCAAGGCCCGGTTGTCCTTGTTGCGGAGCGCCTTCGGTTCGACGAGCAGATCGCCGCGGAAAATTTGCGAGTCGATGCTGTCACTTGCGAGCGCGGCTTCGACTTCTCTGGCAACGGCCTGATGCGGAGCCTGCGCGATGTCGTTCCAGAATACGGCGCGTGCGCCGATTTCGCGCGCCAACGTGGCGATCACCGACGCGGCCGGTCCGGTGCGCAGCACCAGCGATCCGCCTGCCATGGTGAGGCTCTTGCCAAGTGCGCGCAACGACTGCGCCAGCCACCAGCGCGTCGCACCCCCGAGCCGACGTAAGGCCGGCGGCATCAATGCACGGCTCTCTTCGTCGCGCACATAGAGGCCGACGACCGGCGCGCCGCTTGCCGCCGCCTCATGCAACGCCGGGTGATCCGACAGCCGCAGATCGTCACGAAACCAGACGATGATCGTCTGTGCGCGGGTCACCCGGACGCAGTGAGCCTGCCGCTACTTCGGCTGCGGCACGATGCGGATGTAAGGCTTCGGCGCCTTCCAGCCCTGCGGGTAGATCGTCTTGGCTTCGTCGTCGCTGACCGAGCCCGCGATGATCACGTCCTCGCCCTGCTTCCAGTCGGCAGGGGTGGCGACGCGGTGCTTGGCGGTCATCTGCAGCGAGTCGATCGAGCGCAGGATCTCCTGGAAATTCCGGCCGGTGGTCATCGGATAGACCATCACCAGCTTGATCTTCTTGTCCGGTCCGATCACGAACACGTTGCGGACGGTCTGGTTGTCGGCGGCGGTGCGGGTGAGGGGATCGCCCGAGGTCGAGGCCGGCAGCATGTCGTAGAGCTTTGACACGTTGAAATCGGTGTCGCCGATCATCGGATAGTTCGGCGCCGCGCCCTGGGTTTCCTTGATGTCGTCGGACCATTTGGCGTGGCGGTCCACCGGGTCGACCGACAAGCCCATCAGCTTGACGCCGCGCTTGTCGAACTCAGGCTTCAGGCGGGCGAGCGCACCGAGCTCGGTGGTGCAGACCGGGGTGAAGTCCTTGGGATGGGAGAACAAAAGCGCCCAGCTGTTGCCGATCCAGTCATGGAACTTGATCTTTCCTTCGGTCGTCTCGGCTTCGAAGTCGGGGGCGACGGCGCCAATCTGAAGTGCCATGATTTTACCTCATCTCTTTGAAGTTGCGATTGAATTTGTATTTGAGGCTGTCTGTTCCAGTATAGGACGGGATAAGGCTTAAGTGAACGGGTTCTGAAAAAAGGTGAAACATTTCTCCTTGAGGACGGAATTCCAAGCAACTTGTTTTGATCCGGATCCCTGCGGCGAAACATCAGCTGCGGCACAAAGGCTTGGAAATGCCCAGATAATGCCGCTTATCGCAGTCATCACGCCGGCCCTGGCTGCTATAGGACTGAACCGTGACGACGTTTAAAGCGACCAAATAGCAACCATCTAAAAATCTCGGAACGCAAGTTCCGAATCATTAACCACTCGTTTACGCCCGCATGGAAAAGCTGGCCTGAGATAGGAATTGAAAGCTCCCACAATGTCTACCCCAAGTACCAAGACCGCTGAGCCTCTCAGCGGTGCGTTGCATCCGTCCTGCCGCAAGACTGCCGCCCATGCGCTCACCATTGTGCGCGACGGCGTGATCACCGGCGAAGGCCCGACCACCAAGGGCCGCATCCATTTCTCCCGGTCTCTCGATGCCGATGACGCTGCCTGGTGCGCGCGCATCCTGACGGCGGCCGCGGTCGAGCATCAGCCGATCAGCCGGGCCGAGATCGAGGCGCTGTTCGCGATCAACGAGGCCGCCGCCGAGCGCAGCGATGGCGGCCGGTTCGACGATCTGCTCGCCAAGGCGATCGCCCACCATGCCGCCTCCGAGTCCGGCCTGCCGGTGCCGCCGCGCACGGTGGCGCTGTCGCCCGACACCGAGATCGATCGCTGGGCGCCGAGGCAGGGCGCCAAGATGGACACCAAGGTCCTGGAGTGGATCGCGGGCCAGATGCGCGGTCAGCGCCGCACCGGCCGCGCGCTGGCGGCGATGGTAGCGACGCTGGTCGGCGCGACCGCGCTGCCGCTCGCGGCGCAGCTCCCCAACGTGTTCGACATCGGGATGATGTAAGCCATCATCCCGCGTAACTGGAATTCGACGAAAACGGCGGGGATTACTTCCCCGCCGTTTTCTGTTTGCCGCCGGTTTCCTCGAGTCCGAGCGTCCGCCCCGGAAACCCGGCGACGTCGAAATAGCGGGTCGAGAGCACTCGCTGGAATTTCAACACGGTGCGCAGGCCGTTGGCCGACGGCTTCTTCGACATGATGGTGCCCTCGACCATCTTCGGCACGATGCCGTTCGGCAGCGCCTCCGACATCACTCGGCCGATCAGCCCGCCATTGTTCGGCGCGCGCAGGCCGAGCAGCTGGGCGGCGGTCATGCCGACATCGGCGTTGCTGACCGGTAGCGGATCGACATAGCCCGCCTTGAAGTCGGGGCCGATCGCCGCAGTGAAGTTGAAGGTGTCGCCGCGGCTGAAGCTTCCATGCATGCCCTGGCCCTGGCGCAGCACGGTGTCGGCGACCTGCACCGAGCAGTTGGTCGGGATCTCGCAACCGCTCGACCAGGAGCGGAAATTGACCACGATCGACGGGTTCGGTGTCACCGCCTTGCCCTTCAGATTGAGGTTCGACATCGGCAGCGTGCCGGGGAAGGTGCCGAGCTTGTCGTCGACAAACAGGCCGCTGACATAGTCCTGCTCGAGCAGCGCCTTGATGACGCGGTCGGCGAGCTTCTTGTCGCGGTTCGGCAGATAGATCAGGTCCGAGCCGCCATTGGTGGCGATCACGGCATCGGGCTTGGCCGGATCCTGGCCGAGCACGCCGTTGCCGGCCTTCGGGTGTGCGTTGTCGGCGACCTTGGCGTTCTTGTCGTTGGGGTCGAACAGCGGCAGGTCCAGCGCCCTGGCGAGGTCGATCGCCACAAAGCCCATCGGCAGGAAATCCTTCGGCGTGTCGCTGTAGGCGATCTTGGCCGAGGGGCTGGTCTTGCTCTCCTTCGAGATCGTCGAGAACCCGTGGTCGGAGGAGATCATGATGTTGGTGTCGGCGGAAAGGCCGAGCTCGTCGAGCGCCTTGCGCAGCTGCGCGAGGTTGTTGTCGGCGTTCTTGATGCCCGCCATCGAGGTCGGGCCGTTGATGCCGGGGGTGATGGTGTTGAGGCTGTCGCCGGTGTTGTGCTGGCTGCCGTCCGGATCGCGCGACCAGAACACCAGCACGAACGGCTTGTTGCGCGCCTTGAACATCGGCAGCACCACCTTGGTCGCGACGTCGGCCATGTAGGCCTGCTGCGCCACGTTGGCGACCGTGGTGCCGGGCGTCTTGGCATCGCCCGCCTTGGCGTTGTCGCCGCGGCTCGGGGTGGCGAGCGGAAGACCGGCCTTGGTCAGCGCGTCCTTCATCTCGTCGGAGAGCGGCACGCCGGTCTTGCCGCCGGTGGAATCGTCGACCACGATCGTGTTCTTGCCGCGATCGGTGTGGTCGAACAGCAGGGTCGGGCCGACCTTGCCGATGGCGGCGGTGCTGAAACCCTGGCCGCGGGCCATCTTTAGCAGCGTCTCCTCGTTGAGGTAGTCGCCGTTGAAGTGATCGTCGACATCGGCGAGCACCGCGTCGTTCTCGATGAAGGGGACCACGGTGTCGCCCGCCGGCGCCGAGGTGTAGCCGGTATAGATCGTGTTGGAGAAGGTGCCGGTGTCGCCGAGATAATGGCCGGTCGACAGCGCCGAGCTGTTCGCCATCGTGAAGGTCGGGAACAGCGAGTGCGAATTCTTGAAGTTGACGCCCTTGTCGCGGATTTCCGCCATCGCAGGCGCCGTCTGCGGCGTCACGATGCCGCCACGCAGGCCGTCCGGGACGAACAGGATGAGGTTGCGGGGCTTGGCGTTCTGCGCCGAGGCGGCGCCCGCCGAAAGCGCGATCATGCTCGCGGACAGTAAGGTAATGGCACGACGCATATTGCTGTTCCCCCTGATGAAGCCCCGCGGCAGCCCGCCGCAGCCTTCGTTTAGTTTTGCCATATGACAGAAATGTTACAGCGCTTGCTCGGCGCTGTAACGGCCGGATTTTTCCCGCAGGACGCCGGTCAACACACCGTCATTCCGCAGGCTGAATCGCGGTTCTCTCATTGCGCGCAGCGCTGCCGGCATGCCCGTACCGGGCATAGAGCGCCGGCAGCACGGCGAGCGTCAGCAGGGTCGCGCTGATCAGGCCGCCGATCACGACGGTGGCGAGCGGCTTCTGCACCTCGGCGCCGGTGCCGGTGGCGAACGCCATCGGCACGAAGCCGAGCGAGGCCACCAAGGCGGTCATCACCACGGGGCGGAAGCGGGTGAGGGCGCCTTGCTCGATGGCTTCCCGCATCGGCACGCCGCGCTCGCGCAACTGCCGGATGAAGCTCAGCATCACGAGCCCGTTCAGCACCGCAACGCCCGACAGCGCGATGAAGCCGACCGCCGCTGAGATCGAGAACGGCATGCCGCGCAGCCAAAGTGCGGCGATGCCGCCGGTGAGCGCCAGCGGCACCGCGCTGAACACCAGCAGGGCATCGCGGGCCGAGCCCATCGCCGCCAGCAGCAACAGGAAGATCATCGCAAAACACGCCGGCACCACGACGGCCAGGCGCTGGCGCGCCGCGGCGAGGTTCTCGGATTGGCCGCCCCAGGTCATCCAATAGCCCGGCGGCAGCTGCACCGATTGCGTGACTCTTGCCTGGGCTTCCTCGACCACCGAGCCGAGATCGCGGCCGCGAACATTGGCTGTCACCACGATGCGGCGCTTGCCGTTCTCGCGGCTGATCTGGTTCGGCCCCTCGGTGAAGGAGAACTGGGCGACGCGGTTGAGCGGCAGGCTCTGCACCGGCGAGCTCGGCGTTGCCTTCGGCAATGCGACCGGCAAATTGCTCAGCGCCTCGAGATCGGAGCGCACGCTCTCCGGCAATCGCACCACGATGTCGAAGCTGCGATCGCCTTCGTACACAACACCGGCATCCTGACCGCCGACCGCGGCACCGATCACGTCCTGCACGGCCGAGACGCTGAGGCCGCGCCGGGCGATCGCCGCCTTGTCGACCTTGATCTCGAGCACGGGCAGGCCGCCGGCCTGTTCGACCTTGACGTCGGTCGCGCCGCGCACGCTGCGTAGCGCCGAGGCGATCTGGTTGGCGGCTTTCTGCATCGGCCCGAACTCGTCACCGAACACCTTGACCGCGATGTCGCCGCGAACGCCGGCGAGCAGTTCGTTGAAGCGCATCTGGATCGGCTGGGTGAACTCATAGACGTTGCCGGGCAGCCGGCCGACCGCCTTCGAGATGTCCTCGATCAGTTGTTCCTTGGTCAGCGATGGGTCCGGCCACTGCTCGCGCGGTTTCAGGATGATGAAGGTGTCGGACGCGTTCGGCGGCATCGGATCGCTCGCCACCTCCGCGGTGCCGGTCTTGGAGAAGACGAACGACACCTGCGGAAAGCGGCTGACGGCCTTCTCGACCGACAGCTGCATCGCCTGCGACTGTGACAGCGCCGTGCTCGGAATCCTGAGCGCGTGCATGGCGATGTTCTTCTCGTCGAGCGAGGGGATGAACTCCTGGCCGAGGCGGAAGAACCCGAACAGGGCGGTTGCGAACAGCACGACCGCCACCGCGATGACCGGGATAGGCGTTGCAACCGCGCGCCGGAGCAGCGGGCTGTAGCAGCGCTTCAGGGCGGCAACGAGCCGGTTTTCCTGCTCCTGCACGCGGCCGGTGATGCCGATCGCGATCAGCGCCGGAACCAGCGTCAGCGACAGCACGAAGGCGGCCGCAAGCGCAAGGATCACGGTCAGCGCCATCGGCTCGAACATCTTGCCTTCGACGCCGGTGAAGGTCAGCAGCGGCACATAGACCAGGAGGATGATGGCCTGGCCGTAGAGGCTCGGCTGCACCATTTCCACAGCGGAGGCCCGCACCGTCGCCAGCCGTTCATCGCGCGTCAGCACGCGGCCGAGCGCATGCTGCTTCTCGGCGAGGTGACGCAGGCTGTTTTCGGTGATGATCACGGCGCCGTCGACGATCAGGCCGAAATCCAGCGCGCCAAGGCTCATCAGATTGGCGCTGATCCGGCCTTGCCACATGCCGATGGCGGTCATCAGCATCGCGACCGGGATCACCAGCGCCGTGATCAATGCCGCGCGGAAATTGCCGAGCAGCACGAACAGCACGGCGATCACGAGCAATGCGCCTTCGCTGAGGTTGCGCGCCACCGTGCCGATCGTTGCATCAACCAGCTGGGTCCGATCCAGCACCGTCTTGACCTCGATGCCGGCCGGCAGGGATGGCATGATTGTCCGCAGTTTGGCGTCGACCGCGGCCGACACGGTGCGGCTGTTGGCGCCGATCAGCATCAGCGCGGTGCCGACCACGACTTCGCGGCCGTTCTCGCTGGCGCTGCCGGTGCGCGTCTCACCGCCGATCGAAAGCGTGGCGAGGTCGCGGATCCGAACCGGGACGCCGCCGCGGGTGGTGACGACGACGGCGCCGAGCTCGTCGATGTTCTCGAGCCGGCCGCCGGAGCGCACGACGAAGCCTTCGCCGTTGCGCTCGATATAGCGCGCACCGCGGCTGACATTGTTGGTCTCGATCGCCTTGGCAACGTCGGCGAAGGTGAGACCGAGCGCAATCAGCTTCGCCGCATCGGGATGGACCTGATACTGCTTGAGGTATCCGCCGATCGTATCGACGCCGGCGACACCAGGCACCATCTTGATCTGCGGCTTGATGATCCAGTCCTGCACGGTACGCAGATAGGCGTCCTTCTCGACCTCGCTTTGCAGCATCTGGCCGTCCGCCGTCAGGAAGCGGCCGTCGCTTTGCAGGCCCGGCGCGCCGTCGGTCTGCACCTTCTGGCCGGAGTAATGGACGGTCCACATGTAGATTTCGCCAAGGCCGGTCGAGGTCGGGCCGATCCGCGGCTCGATGCCTTGCGGCAGCCGCGCGCGGACTTCGGTCAGGCGCTCGCCGACCTGCTGGCGGGCGAAATAGATGTCGGTGGCCTCGCTGAACACCGCCGTGATCTGGGAGAAGCCATTGCGGGAGAGCGAGCGCGTGCTCTCGAGCCCCGGCGCGCCGGCCAGGGCCGTCTCGATCGGGAAGGTGATCTGCTTCTCGATTTCGGCCGGAGACAGCGCCGGGGCCACGGTGTTGATCTGGACCTGCTTGTTGGTGATGTCGGGCACCGCGTCGATCGGCAGCTTCGTCAATGCAAGGCCGCCGAGGACCATCAGGATCGCCGTCAATGTGACGACCACCCAGCGCCGCCGGATCGCAAGACCAATGATGCGCTCAATCATGGTCGTGCTCCGCCTCGTCCTTCTCGAACTCCGCCTTCAGCGTGAAGGTGTTCTGCACCGCGACGGTCTCGCCGGCTGTGAGGCCGGCAACGATCTCGATATCGTCGTCGTCCTCGCGGCCGGTCCGCACCGATCTCGCCTCGAAGCCGTCGGCATCGCGCACGAACACGGTCGGCGTTCCCTTGATGGTTTGAAGCGCCTTCTTCGAGACGATCACGGTCGACGGCGCGCCTGACAGCGGGACCTCGGCGGTGACAAAGGTGCCCGGCTTCCAGCGGTGGTCCTTGTTGGGCATGGTCGCGATCACGCGCGCGTTGCGGGTCTCGCGGTCGAGCAGGGGGCTGACGAAGATCACACCGGCATTGGCTTCATCCTCGGTGCCGATAGCGCGGATTTTCACTGAAACACCTTCGCGGACCGCGCCGATGTCTTCGGGGGAGACCGCGAGGTCGACCCAGATGTCGTCGAGATTGACGATGACATAGAGCTCGCTCTCCTGGCCCTCGCGCCCGATCAATCCGCCGAGGTCGACACGCCGCTCGGATACGCGGCCGCTGATCGGCGCGCGCAAGAATTGCGTCCGCAGGCTCTCCGGCGGCTGGTTCGGCAGGTCGGCGATCTCGGCCTCCGAGAGACCAAGCGCGAACAGCTTCTGCCGGGCGCCGTCGAGCTTGATCTGGGCATCGTTCGCGGTCAGTCGCGTGCGCAGGAACTCGTTTTCCGACACGATGCGGGTCTCGACCAGCGTCTTCTGCCGCGCGTAGAGGGTCTGCTGCAAATCGTTGGTGAGCCGTGCGGCGAGGTATTCGCTCTTGGCGTCGGCCACCTCGCGGCTTTCGATCGCGGCGACGATCTCGCCCTTCTCGACGACGTCGCCGAGACGCTTGCGCAGTTCTGTGACCGTCGCAAGCACGCGCACCGAGACCCGGCCGATATGATCCGCGTCGGGGATCAGCGATCCCGGCGCGAGGAAATGCCGCTTCAGCATGCCGCCGCTGGCTTGCGCGAACGTGATGCCGGCTTCGCGAACCTGGTCTTCGCTCAGCTCGATATGCCCGGGGGCCTCGTGCCGGGCCTCGGTCTTTGCGTCTGTCGTCGCAGTCTCCTGCGTCGCGGCCGGGAACCTGACCGGCCAGCCGATCCATCCGGCCGCCACAACGACCAGTGCAATGCCGGCGGCCACGCCGGCGAAAAATAGAACAACCCGTTTCATATGCGCCTCTCCGCAGCGCAGGCCGATGGCCCTGCGCTGTCGCGACATCGATCTGTGCGGAAGGGTGCGCGCTGCCGAATGGCAGCAGCGCACGGCCGGTCACGTCGACCGGATCAGGCGCGGGGTGGCTTGAAGGGCGAGCGGCGATCGGCCAAGGCCGGCAGCCCGATGTTGGTGTCGCCGTAGCTGTGCGGCGCATAGGCGATCGGGAACGCGGCCTCCTGCGGAGCCACGGAGGCGACGTGCGTCAGGCAATGGTCGCTGTGAGGCGAGGCGGGATGCGCCGGAGCCTTGCCGCCGGCGTCGTTGATCGACTGCGCGATCGAGAAGCCGGGAGCCGCGTCGGCATCGCCGTCGGAGGTCCAGCCGTGGAAGAACGACAGCACCAGCGCAAGCGAAATCAGTCCCGCAAGCAGGCTGCGCCAGCGGCGCGATCCCGTTGCGTGAGGAGAAGACTGAATCATGGTGCGCGAAGCGTCCATGGGGCCTACTTAGCGCCGTGCCCGCGCGCATTCAAGTTCCGGTCCGCGACAGATTGGCCGCGGATACTATAACGTTACGCGCGGTCTGCGGTTCGGCGCAGCAGCCATCGGCGCGCCGCGACGACCGCCCAGATCGCTTCGACGAGGCCGAACGGCCAGGCGCCCTGCAGGAAACCGTAGGCCGAGCCGAGCGCGCAGGAGACAGCGAAGGCCAGGATGAACCAGGGGCTGCGATCTTCGGCCGCATAGCAGACGAGCATCATGGTCACGGCGAATAATCCGAACAGCGTCAGCGCATCCATTCCGCAGCAGAACTCCTGTTGTAACGCTGTTGATATCTGATCATGCTTGGGATGGAATATCCATCCAGCGTCGCCGCCCTAACCTAAAGGGACTGCACCATGAAGCGCATGCATGTTCACGTCGCCGTCAAGGACATCCCGCAATCGGTCGGCTTCTACTCGGCGCTGTTCGGGGCCGAGCCGACGGTCGTGAAATCAGACTATGCCAAATGGATGCTCGACGATCCCCGCGTCAACTTCGCGATCTCGAGCCGACGCCGCGAACCGGGCCTCGACCATCTCGGCATTCAGGTCGAGAGCGCTGAAGAGCTCGGCGAGGTGTACGGACGGCTGCGCAAGGCCGGCGGCGAGGTCATCGAGCAGGGCCAAACGGTGTGCTGCTATGCCAAGTCCGAGAAGTCGTGGATCGACGATCCCGCGGGGATCGCCTGGGAGACGTTCCACACGACCGGTGAGAGCATCGTCTATGGCGACGGCACCGGCGAGCGGACCGCGCGTGTCGCGCACGAGAAGCAGGAAGACAAACAGAGCGCGTGTTGCGCCCCACAGCCCAAGGCCGCGCCGCCCGAGGCTTCGGCTTGCGGCAGCTCGTGAGTATGGAGCGGCCGAGTGGCCGGCTCTGCGCGAGTCCACGTTGGCCTTAACCGTCCGATAACTGATTTTCCTAACCACCCCTTGGGTTGTGTTCCCGTACAAGGGCATCCACAGGGGCAGGAAAATGTCGGTTGTCTCAACGAGCAGCGTGCCGGAATACCGGCGGCTGTCGATCAAGGGTGTGTTGCGCGCCAGCAGGATGGGCGCGATCCAGTGGCTCGTCTTGAGCGCCGCGCTGCTGGTGCTCGCCATCACGCTTGGCACCGGCTATCTCGCGCTGCAGTTTCGCGAGCGCGCGCTGGAGATGTCCGAGCGCGAGCTCAACAACACCGCGCTGCTGCTGTCGCGACATTTCGACCAGCAGCTTACAGATCTCCAGCATGTCCACGACGACATCGTGAATTACCTGCGGGCCGAACAGGTCGAGACCGCCGATCAGTTCGAAAAGAACATGTCACTCCTGAGCGCGCACGAGATGCTGCGCACGCGGCTGGCGGCGCTGCCGCATGTCGGCGGGCTCAATCTGTTCAACGCCAAGGGATGGCTGATCAACTCATCCGAGATGTGGCCGGTGCCCGACATCAGCGTTGCGGACCGGCGCTATTTCCAGGAGTTCACTTCGGGACGGCCAACGTCTCCTGTCATCGTCGAGCCCGCAATGAGCAAGGTGACCGGCAACTGGACCACGATCTTTGCGCGCAAGATCACCGGGCGCAACGGCGAGATCATCGGCTTCGCGAGCCGCGGCGTCGAGCCAAGCCATTTCGAGGATTTCGTCGCCTCGCTGGCGCTGAGCGGCGACACCGTGATTTCGATGATCCACCGCGACGGCACCATCATCGCACGCTATCCGCAGGATGCCGGCGTGATCGGTCGCAACATCATCAATCTGCCGGTGTTTCAGAAGGTCATCAGCTTTGGCGGCAACACCTCGGGACGGTTCGTTGGCGCTTCAGGCGAGGAGAACGTCGGTGCGGTCAGATCGCTGTCGCATTTTCCAATCCTGATCCTCGCTACCACGAAAACATCGAGCGCGCTGGAGAACTGGCGCACTCAGACCAAACTGCAATTTTGCGCAGCCGTGTTGGCGGTACTGATCATCAGCTTCGCGGTCTTCCTGATCGTCCGCCAGCTGCAGCGGCAGCACGATGCGGCAAGCCGCAGGCTGTCCGAGAAGAGCCAGCACCTCGACACCGCCATCAACACCATGACGCAGGGGCTGCTGCTGTTCGACGCCTCGGCGCGGCTGGTGATCTGCAACCAGCAATATATCGACATGTTCGGCCTCTCGCCTGATGTCGCGAGGCCGGGCTGCCATCTGCGCGACCTGATCCTGCATCGCCAGGCGATCGGCTCGTTTGTCGGCGACGTCGACGAGTACTGCGCCCGCTTCACCAACCCGAGGGGCGATGAGGTTCGGGACTCCGTGATCATGACGCCGGACGGTCGTAGCATCCGCCTGATCTACAAGCGTGCGCCCGACGGCGGCTGGGCCACCACGCTCGAAGACGTCACCGATGGGCGGCGTGCGCAAGCGCGGATCGAGTATCTCGCGCATTACGACGCGCTGACCAATCTGCCGAACCGGACGCTGTTCCAGCGCCACGCGGAGGGGCTGCTGCTCGAGGCCGCTACGCGCGAGTTCGCCATCCATTACATCGATATCGACGAGTTCAAGCGGATCAACGACACGCTAGGCCATCTGATCGGCGATGAGTTTCTGCGGCGCGTCGCCGAGAAGTTGCGCCAGTCGGTCGGGTCGAACGACTTCATCGCGCGGCTCGGCGGCGACGAGTTCGCGATCGTCCAGCACGACATCACCTCGGACGACGACGTCGGCGACCTGGTCGCACGCATCTATCAGTCGCTGCGCACGCCGTTCGACTGCCTCGGCCACCATTTGTCGAGCGACGCCAGCATCGGCATTGCGATCGCCCCGCGCCACGGCTCCGATCTGTTCCGCCTGCTCAAATGTGCCGACCTTGCGATGTACGCCGCCAAGGCGGCGGGCCGCAGGACCCATCGCTTCTTCGATCCGGCGATGGAGGCGCAGGCCAATCTGCGCCGCGCGCTGGAGGCCGATTTGCGTATCGCGCTGGCCGAGGGCGGCTTCGAGCTGCACTACCAGCCGCTGGTCGACCTGCGCAGCGACGAGGTGACCGGCTGCGAGGCGTTGCTGCGCTGGCGGCATCCCGTGCGCGGCATGATCTCGCCGGCGGAGTTCATACCGGTTGCCGAAGAGACCGCGCTGATCGAGGAGATCGGGCAGTGGGTGCTGCGCACCGCCTGCACCGAGGCGGCAGCCTGGCCGGCGCATGTGCGCGTCGCGGTCAACGTCTCGCCGATCCAGTTCAAGTCGGAGACGCTGGCGCTGAAGGTTGCGAATGCGCTTGCCGACAGCGGGCTCGACCCGCGCCGGCTCGAGCTCGAGATCACCGAGGCGGTGCTGATCGCCGACGACGATGCGGCGCTGGTCACGCTCGGCCAGCTCCGCGCGCTCGGTGTCCACATCGCGCTCGACGATTTCGGCACCGGATACTCGTCGCTGCAATATCTGCAACGCTTCCCGTTCGACAAGATCAAGATCGACCGCAGCTTCGTCAAGGAAGTGACCCGCAACAGCGGCTCGGCCTCGATCATCCGCGCCGTGGTCTCGATCGCAGCCGACCGCAACATGATCACCACCGCCGAGGGCGTCGAGACCGATCAGCAGCGCGACACCGTGCAGATGCTCGGCTGCACGCAGATGCAGGGCTACCTGTTCAGCAGGCCGGTTCCTGCGCGGGACCTGCGGACGTTGCTCGCGGCCGATTGCGTCGCCGCCTGAGCGCCTGCCGATCCGGTCCCTCAGGAACAATCGTCGCCGTCTCCGATTGAAAGTGGAAGCTCTTGAGAGGCGAGGCGGTCCATGAAAAGCAAGCTCGTGTCCGATGCGCCCAGCGCGCAGGTTCACGTCGTCGTGCTCGATAGCGGCGAGGAAGCGTTCGGCGCGCTGACGAAGTTCGCCAATGATGCGAAGGTGACGGCGGCATCGCTCACCGCGATCGGCGCGTTCGAGCGGGCAACCGTCGGCTGGTTCGATTTCGCATCCAAGAGCTATCGGAAGATCGAGATCAACGAGCAATGCGAGGTGCTGTGCGCGATCGGCGATATCGCGACCGGCGACGACGGCAAGGCCAGCCTGCATATTCACATCGTGCTCGGACTGTCGGATGGATCGACGCGTGGCGGCCATCTGCTTGCCGGCATCGTTCGGCCGACACTGGAGGTTGTGGTCACCGAAGCCCCTGCCAGGCTTCGCCGGCGGAAGCGGCCCGAGCTCGGCATTGCCCTGATCGATCCAGCCGCGACCGCCTGACGCTTTCCTCCGAAAAGTTCCTAAAAATCGACCTGCCTACGCCGAGGCGCGGAACCGAACCCGTGGAACCGCGTTCCCTTGCGGGGCTCGACCGGCAGGCGATCAATGAAAACCGCAGCAACGTCCGCGGCCATGCTGCTATTTGCCTCGTGCATGGCAAACGCAGAGAGTGGCCTTGCGTCCTATTATCGTGGCATCGGCAGGAGTGGCGAGATGACCTGCGCGCATCGCAAGCGGCCATTCGGCAGCATGATCACCGTCTCGTATCTGGGAAAATCGATCCGGTGCCGCGTCAACGACCGGGGCCCGTTCGTTCGTGGACGGATCATCGATGTGTCGACCACGGCGGCCCGCGCGCTCGGCATCCTTCAGCTCGGCGTCGCGCATGTCGTGATCCAGTAGAGCGCGGCCGGCGGCAGGATCAGGGCCTGGGAGCAGTCGCCCGCTGTTCGGCGATCGCCTTGCGGAGCGTCCGTGACAGCGCCTCGACCGAATAGGGTTTCTGGATCAGCTCGAAGCCGCTGTGCGCGTTCTCGGCGAGCACGTTGCTGTAGCCGCTGGTCAGCACCACCGGCAGTCCAGGAAAGCGATCGCGGATGATTCCGGCGAGCTCGACGCCGTTCATGCCCGGCATGATCACGTCGGAGAACACCAAGTCGGCGGCGAACTCGTTCTCCGAGAGGATCGAGAGCGCGGCATTGGCATTGGCCGCGCGCTTGACCGAATAGCCGAGATCCTCGAGCAGCTCGGTGGAGAACTGGCCGACATCGTCGTTGTCCTCCACCACGAGGACGCGATAGCCGCGGCCGATCGAAGCCTGCTCGGTGCCCGCGCTGGCGGCGACCTTGGCGTCCGCCGGGCGCATCGCGTGCGGCAGATAGATGGTGAAGGTCGCACCGTGCCCGGGCGTAGAGGTGACCTCGATGTCTCCATCGGATTGCTTGACGAAGCCGAAGGCCTGGCTCAATCCGAGACCCGTTCCCTTGCCGACCTCCTTGGTCGTGAAGAACGGCTCGAAGATCGCGTCGAGGTTTTCCGGCGAGATGCCGGTGCCGGTGTCCTGGATCGAGACCGTGACGAAATCGCCGCTGCGCGAGGCCTGGGCGCGCAGGGCAGGGATATTCTTGACCTTCCGGACGCCGATCGTCAGCTGGCCTTCGCCGCTCATGGCATCGCGGGCGTTGACCGCGAGATTGAGTAGCGCGGTCTCGAACTGGCCGATGTCGGCGATCGCAAAGCAGTCGGGATCCTCGATCCTGACCTCGATGTGGATCCGCGCGCCGACCAGCGGGCGGATCAGCTGCGTCACGCTGTCGACCTGCGTGCCGACATTGAACACTTCCGGATTGAGCGGTTGCCTGCGCGCAAATGCCAATAGCTGGGCGGTGAGCTTGGAGGCCCGCTCCACGGTCTCGGAGATCGCATCGATATAGCGGCGGCGCCGGTCATCCGGCAGATCGCGGCGGCGCAGGAAGTCGGTCGCGGAGCGGATGATGGTGAGCAGGTTGTTGAAATCGTGCGCGACGCCGCCGGTGAGTTGGCCGACGGCTTCCATCTTCTGCGATTGCCGCAGGGCTTCCTCGCCGCGGCGCCGTTCGGTGATATCGACGGCCTCCGGAACGGCGCCGACGATGGTGCCGTGCTGGTCCTGCAGCGGCCGCATCGCGAAATCGAAATAGCGCTCGCCGATCGGCAGGCGCAGCTGCATCTCGATCTTGACTTCCTCGCCGCGCATCACGGTCGCGAAGGCATTCTGGATCACGCGCGGCATGCCCTCGGTCGCGGCGAACCACGGCGTGTCCCAGAACGGCTTGCCGACGACGTCGGCGGCATCGGTACAAATGCCGGCCAGCGCCGTCTGGTTGGTGTAGAGCAAGCCGCCATCGCGGTTGAGCAGCATCTGGTATTGATGGCTGGTTTCCAGGATCGCGCGCGTCTGCGCTTCACGGGATTCGAGCTGCGCGGTGCGCTCCAGGATGCGCCGCTCAAGCGACTCGTTGAGCTTGCGCAGCTCGATCTCGGCTTCCTTGGCCGCCGTGATGTCGTGGGCGACGCCGATGAAGCCGATGTGCTTGCCGTTCGGGTCCCAGCGCGGCTGCGATTCCGAGCGCAGCCAGCGCCAATCGCCTGCGGCGTTCCGATAGCGGGCCTCGAGCACGAATGGCTTCAGCGAGAGCTCGCCGGTGATCTGCTCCTGCAGGATTTGCGGCAGGTCATCCGGATGCAGCGCCTTGCGCCAGTCGAACACGATCGCTTCCTCGAACGGCAGTCCAAGGAAGTCGAGATAGGCCTGGTTGGCAAAGGAGCGGGTGCGGTCGAGCTTGGTCACCCAGATCGGCACCGGCGCGCTGTCGGCGATCAGGCGGAAGCGCTCTTCGCTCTCGCGCAGGGTCTCCTGTGCCAGCATCTGATCGGTGACGTCGAGATCGGCGCCGACCAGCCGCAGCGCACGGCCGCTGCGGTCGCGCTCGATCTTGGCGACGACGCGGATCCAGCGGCTCTCGCCGTCGTTCGGGCGGATGATGCGGTATTCGGCCGTGTAGTCTTCGCCGCCGGCCTTGAGCACGCCGAACAGGTGCCGGATCGTGCGCTCGCGATCCTCGGGGTGGATGCGCGCGACCCAGTTCTCATAGGTCTCGTTGATCTCTTCGGGCGGCAGCCCATGCACCAGGAGATATTCGGGAGAGCGGCGGTTGCGCACGCCGTCGCGGAAATCGATCTCGAGTCCGCCGACCCGCGCGATGCGCTGGATCCGCGCCAGCTCCGCTTCGCGCTCCTGGAGCTCGCGATGGGCGCGATCGCGTTCGCGCGCGATCTCCTCAAGATGCTGCCGCAGCCGTTCGGCTGCCGCAGCTTCGGGAAGCACATCAGCGGGATCGGATGGGGTCATACGCGCCGGCAACCTCTCGGTGCAGTCTCACACAGGACGCGGCAGCTTTGCCAGCTTGATTTACGGCAATCGTTAGGCTGAGTCATTCCGGGGCGATGCGAAGCGTCGAACACGGAATCTCGAGATTCCGGGTTCGCTTCGCGCCCCGGAATGACGATGCAATCCACGAGCTCTTCATTTGCTCTTGGGCGGCCGGCAATTATAGGCCCGGCGGAACCCAGCGGCCTGTGCATCTTCCTCGGAGCAGAACCAGCGATCCGGATTGCCGAGGCCCGGGTAACTGCGGCACGCCTGCAGATGATAAATGCCGACATTGCCGGTGACGCGGGCGCGCACGGCGTATTTGCCCTTGATGTTGCAGCTGGCCGGCATCGGCAGGTCGTCGGGGAAGAGCACATTGCGGATCTGCGTGTCACGGTCGGCGGGGCAGGCGTTGCCGAGCAGGGCGCCATCCTTCCTGGCCGTACGAAAATCGCGCGGCGCCACGAAGCAGCCCTTCCAGAGCCCGGCGCGATTGTCCTTGGCGGTGGCTTCATCCGGCTTGAATCGGCCAGTGGCCGACCCCTCGACATTGAGAGCATAGCCCTTCTGGACCAGCACCTGGCTGAGGCTGGTCGGGTCGCCCTCGATCTTGCAGACGCCGAGGCGGCGCTTCTTGAAGGTCGGATCGACGCCGATATCGTCGCAATGAATTGGCTTGCCGCCGATCAGCCTGGTCAGCTGGTCGCGCGCCTCGATCCCGCAAGTCCAGGCGTCGGCGTGCTCGTCGATGCAGAGCTGATCGACCGCCGGCGCGTCGATGCCGTCGAGCCGATAGGTCGTGTTGCCGAGCTGAACGGTGCCGGCGTCCTTGATGACCGCAGTGGCCGTGGGGCCTGCGGTTGCAGTCGGGCTGGTGGTTGCAGACAGGAAGGCCAGGAGAAGCGTCGTGGCGACCGGATTTCGAAACCGCATTTTCTCAACTTCAGATCTTTGGCGGGCAGCCGAACTTCTAGCACAAGCCGGTACGATCCAACCAAGGACTGTTCGCGAGCGGGGCGTGCGAACCGTCACATCCCGATCGGCATTCCGTGGCGCAGAACGGCCGGACATTGCCATTGAAGGGATGCGCATGGGCGAGTTTCGTTATCAACGTCCTCCGCCGAAATCATCACCGGCATTTGGAGCCTGCAATGCCTCGCGCGCTGGCGGCGGAAGAGAAAGACGGCCCAGGAGGCCGCGCCCGATCAAAGATCCAATTGACTTGATGAGAACAAAATAGGAACATGATGCACCACCTGAATCCCGGATACCCCATGATGTCTGCACGGCCCGAATCTGACGACGATGACGGGCCGGAAGCCGCTGTCGATCAGGCCATTTCCGCCTGCGGCGGGAATTTGCGCGCCACCATCCGGGCGCTGATCGTGGCCAATGAATTCCTGGAGAACGAGGTCAGCGAGCTGATGAAGGCCGTCGCGAAGGCTCATTCGCGTGGCCGCTTCAAGACCTATTCGGGCTGAAATACCGATCGGGCTACCGCCGAGGACTGACCAGGGACTGGCCGGGCAGCGGGCAGGGTCTGCATTAGACCGTTGCCTCCGGGGCAATTTGCTGTACCAACGGAGTGGTTACGCCCAATCGCCCGTGCCAGATTGCGCGGGGAGGAATCCTGCCAAATGGACAATTCGAAGTCCGAAAAAGCCCAAGCAAGAAGAGCATGTTCAAACGAATCCTGATCGCCAACCGCGGCGAGATCGCCTGCCGGGTCATCAAGACTGCGCGCCGTATGGGGATTGAGACGGTTGCCGTCTATTCCGAGGCCGACCGCGACGCGCTGCATGTCGAGATGGCCGATGAGGCCGTGCTGATCGGACCGCCCGCCGCGGCCGAGAGCTATCTTTTGATCGACAAGATCGTCGAGGCCTGCCGCAAGACCGGCGCGCAGGCGGTGCATCCCGGTTACGGCTTCCTGTCCGAGCGCGAGGCGTTTCCGCGCGCGCTGGAAGCCGCCGGCATCGTCTTCATCGGTCCGAACCCCGGCGCCATCGCCGCGATGGGCGACAAGATCGAATCCAAGAAGGCCGCGGCGAAGGCGAAGGTTTCGACCGTGCCGGGTCATCTCGGGGTCATCGAGGACGACAAGCACGCCGTCCAGATCGCCGACGAGATCGGCTACCCCGTGATGATCAAGGCCTCCGCCGGCGGCGGCGGCAAGGGCATGCGCATCGCGCATTCGAAGGCGGAGGTCGCCGAAGGCTTCAACCTCGCCAAGGCCGAGGCGAAGTCGTCGTTCGGCGACGACCGCGTCTTCATCGAGAAATTCATCGTCGATCCCCGGCACATCGAGATCCAGGTGCTCGGCGACAAGCATGGCAATGTGATCTATCTCGGCGAGCGCGAGTGCTCGATCCAGCGCCGCAACCAGAAGGTCATCGAGGAGGCGCCGTCGCCGCTGCTCGACGAGACCACCCGCCGCAAGATGGGCGAGCAGGCCGTCGCGCTGGCGAAGGCCGTGAACTACGATTCGGCCGGCACCGTGGAATTCGTCGCCGGCCAGGACAAGAGCTTCTACTTCCTGGAGATGAACACCCGCCTGCAGGTCGAGCATCCCGTCACCGAATTGATCACCGGCATCGATCTCGTCGAGCAGATGATCCGCGTCGCCGCCGGCGAGAAGCTCGCGATCGCGCAGAAGGACGTGACGCTGACCGGCTGGGCGGTGGAATCCCGCGTCTATGCCGAGGATCCGTTCCGCAACTTCCTGCCGTCGATCGGGCGCCTGGTGAAATACCGTCCGCCGGCCGAGGCCAGCCATGACGGCATCACGATCCGCAACGACACCGGCGTGCAGGAAGGCGGCGAGATTTCGATCCATTACGATCCGATGATCGCCAAGCTCGTCACCCACGCCCCGTCGCGCGCCGCGGCGATCGAGGCGCAGGCGACCGCGCTCGACGCCTTCTATGTCGACGGCATCCGGCACAACATTCCGTTCCTGTCGGCCTTGATGAACCATCCGCGCTGGCGCGAGGGCCGGCTGTCGACCGGCTTCATTGCGGAAGAGTTCCCCAAGGGATTTTCGGCGCACGCACCCGAGGGCGAGTTCGCGCGGCGGCTGGCTGCGGTCGGCGCCGCCATCGACCACGTGCTGGGCGAGCGCAAGCGGCAGATCTCCGGCCAGATGGGCGGCCGCGTGGTGCTGCGCGAGCGCCGCCGCGCGGTGTGGCTCGACCGCGCCGAGATCGCGCTCGATGTCGCCCGCGAGGGTGACGCCATCGCGGTGCGCTTCATTGCCGCCGACGGGCTCCCTGGCAATCCGCACAATCTGGTGTCGGGCTGGGTGCCGGGCGATCCGGTTTGGCAGGGCACCATCGACGGCAACTTCGTCGCCGTGCAGGTGCGGGCGATCAACAACGGCTTCCGCCTCGCGCATCAGGGTTTTGAGATCCCGGTCTATGTTTTCACCGAGACCGAGGCGACCTCGGCGCGGTTGATGCCGGTGGTCTCGGCCGCCGACACCGGCAAGAAGTTGCTGTGCCCGATGCCCGGTCTCGTGGTGTCGATCGCGGTGACCGAGGGGCAGGAGATCAAGGCCGGCGAGACCCTGGCGGTGGTCGAAGCCATGAAGATGCAGAACGTGCTGCGCGCCGAGCGTGACGGCACGGTCAAGAAGATCCACGCCGCCGCCGGCGCCACGCTCGCGGTCGACGCGCTGATCCTGGAGTTCGCTTAGCACCGTCATTGCGAGCGCCAGCGAAGCAATCCATCTAGCCTCATATGATGAGAGATGGATTGCTTCGTCGCTTTGCTCCTCGCAATGACGTGGATGGAGACACATCATGGCCTTCCGCAAACGCCGCGAAGCCCTGCGATCGATACTCACCGGATCGATCTGCATCCGCCCGGGCTCGGTCTATGACGCGACCTCGATCCGGATTGCGGAGGATCTCGGCTTCGAGCTCGGCATGTTCGGCGGCTCGGTGGCGTCGCTCGCCGTGCTCGGCGATCCCGATATTGCGCTGATCACGCTGACCGAATTCGCCGAGCAGATACGCCGCATGTCGCGTGCGTCGACGCTGCCGGTGCTGGTCGATGCCGACCACGGTTACGGCAACGCGCTCAATGTCCGCCGCACGGTTCAGGAGGTGGAGGCCGCCGGCGCGGCCGGCCTCACCATCGAGGACACGCTGCTGCCGCAGGTGTTCGGCCAGGCCAAGACCCAGCTGATCTCGCTGGAGGAAGGCGTCGGCAAGATGAAGGCGGCGCTTGACGGCCGCAGCGATCCGTCGCTCGTCATCCTGGGCCGGACCGGTGCCGTTTCGATCACTGGTCTCGACGATGCGATCGCACGCGCCAGGGCCTATGAGGCGGTCGGCGTCGATGGCTTGTTCTTCACCGGCATCAAATCGCGTGGCGAGTTGGAGGCGCTCTCGGCCGCGACGACGCTGCCGATCGTGCTCGGCGGCGCGCCGGAGGAGATGACCGCGCTCGACTATCTGGCAAGCCGGCGCGTCAGGATCGCGCTGCAAGGCCACGCGCCATTCGCGGCCGCAACCCAGGCCGTCTACGAGACGCTGAAGGCGCTGCGCGAAGGCACCTCGCCGAAGAACCTCAAGGGTATCGCCTCGTCCGAACTGACCGGCCGCGTCATGCGCGAGGCGGAGACCAAGGCGCGCAGCGGCGAGTTCCTCGGTCTGAAGAAATGAGCGGCGTGATCCGCCACGTCACCATCAGCGGCCGCGTCCAGGGTGTCGGCTATCGCGGCTGGGTCGACGAGCAGGCAAACGCACGCGGCCTCGAAGGCTGGGTCCGCAACCGCCGCGACGGCAGCGTCGAGGCGGTATTCGCCGGTCCCGACGACGTCGTCACTGAAATGATCACGGCATGTGGCCGCGGTCCGTTCTCGGCGCGCGTCGCTGCCGTGCACGCCGCATCTGGCAATTCCGATCTTTTGAACCAGCGCCGGGCAGGGGAGCGGTTCTCGGTCCTGCCCACGATCTGAAGCGCGTCGTTACGCGGCCGCTGAGATCACCAGCGCCTGAATCCGGCCTTCGATCGCGCCGCTGCCGAAGCGGCGCGCAACGGCCGATGCGGCGTGCTCGGTCGCCGCATCAAGGCCGATACCGCCGCGCGCCTCGATCTCGCCGCGCAACGGTGATCCCTGGCAAAAGCCGATCGCAGGATCATGAGGCGCATTGGCCCGGCTTTGCAGCCGAACGTCGTCGATTTCGATCTTGCCGAAGCCCGCGACTGCAAGATCGGCCCGGATCGGGTCGGCCGCGCAGTGGCCATAAGGCGTGCGCGCCAGGAAGCGCGGCGGATCGGCCGGAAAGACCTCCGCCAATGCCCGGGTCACCACGTCAGCAAACTCGTTGTCTTCGATGCGACCCCACATGCTGAACAGGAAACGGCCGCCCGGCTTCAGCACGCGGCGCGCCTCCGAATAACCCTTGGGCTTATCGGGGAAGAACATCGCGCCGAATTGGCAGGCGACGACGTCGAAGCTCGCATTGTCGAACGGCAGGTTCAGTGCATCGGCCTGCCGCCAGGTGATTGCGGTCCCGCTCGGCATCTGTGACTTCGCTCGTTCGAGCATCGGCTCATTCAGGTCGGTCGCCACGATCCTGGTGTCGCTGCCGAGCGCGGACGACAGCGCGCGGGTGACGGCGCCGGTGCCGGCTGCCGTCTCAAGCAGGTCGCGCGGGCCAAGAGCCTTGGCGCGTTGCGCCAGATCGCGTGCGTAGGGTTCGAAAATCATCGGCACGAGGAGCCGGTCGTAAAGCTCTGGAATGGATCCAACGAACTCCTTGTCGGACGCTGGCATGCGCAATCTCCCTTGCGGCCGCGACGCCGGGCAACCCGGCGCACGGCCCATCATCCACGCGGATCAGCTTGGACGAAGAGCTCGGGGGCCACAAAGGAAAACTCCTCACCTCCGATGCACGGCATTCGCCGAGGCGCCGGATAGGTCAGGAGACCTGCCATGTCTCGTGCGCCGTCGTGGACAGCACGGCCAGCCTTGACTTCTGCTCCGAACCGTCTGATATTTCTGTCATGACAGAAATAACCGCCAAGAAAAAACTTCCCGCCGTCGTCGAGCGCTTCATCCTGCATTGGGGCGACATGGGCGACGAATGGGGCGTCAACCGTTCGGTCAGCCAGATCCACGGGTTGCTCTACCTTGCCGAAGCGCCGATGACGGCGGAAGACATCGCCGACACCCTCGGCATGGCGCGCTCCAACGTTTCCAACTCGATCAAGGAGCTGTTGTCCTGGGGATTGATCCGGCGGGTGCCGATCCTTGGCGACCGCCGCGACCACTTCGAGGCCGAGACCGACATCTGGGAGGTCGCGGCCAGGATCGCGGCGGGGCGCAAGGAGCGCGAGATCGATCCCGCGCTTGTAGCGCTGCGCGCCTGCGTCTCCGACGCGGCCGACGATCCCGCGATCAGCCCGCTCGCCAGCAAGCGGCTGAAGGAGATGCTGACATTCACCGAGCTGGTCGACCGTTGGTACACGCAGATGCTGAACGTGCCGCGGCCGCGCCTGGTCGCGTTGATCAAGCTCGGCGAGAAGATCGTGAGTTTCCTGCCCACGGGCAGGGCCAAATAAAGGCGGCGGCGTAACGGGAGCGTGCGATGGCGTCAGCAAGGATATCCGCCTTAAAGACAGCGCCGGCTTCCGATATAAAGCTGCTCGACGACCACCGCTTCCGCGCATTGCTGTCGGACGAGGATTGGGGCCGCCTGCCGGTTGCGATCTGGCGGCGTTTCTCGAAACGGTTCGAGGACGGCAACACCGTCGTCTATGTCGGCGAGGTCGAGGAAGCCGCGTGCAGCCGCATCGGCTGGTGGCTGGCGCAGGCCGCGCGGCTGATCGGCGGACCGTTCCCGACCGGCACCGAAACGCGCGTGCCGATGATCGTCACCGTCACCGAGGACGCGGCAAGCGGCGGCCAGGTCTGGACCCGCATCTGCGCGCGCCGCGACGGCTTCCCGCAGGTGATTCATTCCGCCAAGCGCTTTGCCGGTTCGACCGGGCTCGAGGAATATGTCGGCTTCGGCGTCAGCATGGCGCTGCGGATCGCGGTCGAGCACGAGGCGCTGGTGTTTCGCAGCGTCGGCTATTCGCTGCAACTCGGCCCGTTTCGCCTGCCGCTGCCCGAATGGCTCACGCCGGGCGATCTCACCGTGACCCATTCCGATCTCGGCTGCGGTGACTTCCGCTTCACGCTGGAGATCATCCACCCGCGTTTCGGCAGGCTGATCCGTCAGTCCGCTGTGTTCAGGGAGGCCACGCCATGACGCCGCTGCTTTGGACACTTGTCGCCATCCAGATTGCGATGGGCGCATTCGATACGTTCTATCACCACGAATTCACCGAGCGGCTGGCCTGGCGTCCCTCGCAGCGCCACGAGCTGCAGCTGCACAGCGTGCGCAACATGCTCTATGCGCTGCTGTTCCTCGTGCTCGGCTGGCTGCAAGTGCACGGCATCCTTGCGATCGCGATCATGGCCGTCCTCGTCGTCGAGGTCGTCATCACCTTGATGGATTTCGTCGAGGAGGATCTGAGCCGAAAGCTGCCGCCGAGCGAGCGGATCAATCACACGCTGCTGGCGATCAATTACGGCGCCATCCTCGTGCTGCTGGTGCCGGTCCTGATCGGCTGGGCGATGCTGCCGACCGCCGTCGCGCCGGCCTATGCGGGTCCGTTAAGTCTGTTCGCGACGGCTGCGGCCTTCGGCGTCGCGCTGTTCGGCGCGCGCGACTTTGCCGCGACGAGGCGCCTCGGACGGTTGGCCAGCGTGCCGGCCGCGACGCTGGTCGAGAAATTGCCGGCGCGGCAGACCGTGCTGGTCACCGGCGCTACCGGCTTCATCGGCAGCCGCCTGGTCGCGAGCCTCACCGCATCCGGCCATCAGGTGATTGCGTTGATCCGAAATCCGGCAAAGGCCGACATGCTGCCGCCGCCGGTGACGCTGGTCACGAGCCTCGACCAATTGCCCGCCGACTACGGGATCGACGCCATCGTCAATCTCGCGGGCGAGCCGATCGGCAACGGCCTCTGGACCGAGGCCAAGCGCCGCAAGATCATCGCCTCACGTATCGACATGACGTCTGACGTGATCAAGCTGATCGCGCGCCTCGAACGCAAGCCGTCGGTACTCGTGAGCGGCTCCGCGATCGGCTGGTACGGGCTCTGGCAGGACCAGGTGCTGACGGAGTCGGCGAAATCCCACGCCTGCTTCAGTCACGAATTGTGCGAGGCCTGGGAGAATGCGGCGAAGCCGGCCGCGGATCACGGCGTGCGCGTGGCATATTTGCGCATCGGTCTCGTGGTCGGCATCGATGGCGGCTTCATCACGCGGATGCTGACGCCGTTCGAGTTCGGCCTCGGCGGCCCGCTCGGCTCGGGCAAGCAGTGGATGTCGTGGATCGAACGCGACGACCTCGTGCGCCTGATCGCGCATGTGATTGCGAGACCTGAACTGTCCGGTCCTGTCAACGCGACCGCGCCGATCCCGGTGACCAACATGAAATTCACCGAGGAGCTCGGACGCCGTCTGCACCGGCCGGCGATCTTCCGCGTGCCGGCGGCGCTGCTCCGCGCCGTTGGCGGCGATTTCGCCGACGAGCTCTTGCTCGGCGGCCAGCGCGTGCTGCCGAACAAGGCGCTGAGCAACGGCTTTGTGTTCCGACACGAAACCTTGCGCAGCGCGTTCGATGCGATCCTGTGAGGAGGCCTCGATGTGCAGCACCTGTTCCCGTGCATTCGGAGGTTGGCTTGCGGGCTGTGGCGCGGCGACTGCGGTGATTTCCGCCGTCGGTCAGACCATTGTGATGATGACGTCGCACGGCGATGTCGCGCGGCTGCTCTACGGCATCGTCGTGATGCTGCTTCCGTCGGCCGCGATCTTCGTCATCACTTGTCTGCTCACAGCAATTCCCACGGCGATCGTCGTCTGGTTCACCGAGGAGTTCCATATCCGAGCCGCGGGATTTTTCGCCTGCGCAGGCGCGGCGATCGGTGCGTTGAGCATCACTGTCCTTCTACGATCCCCGGCTGTCTGGACATCCGGACTGGTTTGCCTGTTCGTCGTGGCCGGGTTTGTCGCCGGCCTGACCTACTGGTTCGTCATGTGCGAACTGGCGGCAGGCGAAGACTCGATGTGAACCGCTACGATGTTCAACCTATGCCGCAGACGCCACGCTCCGAAACGTCGCGGCCAGCGTCCTGAGTGCCGCGAGCTTGGCGGGATCGCTGACTTTCGAATGCAGCATCACCTTCGACGTGCCGAGCCGCGGCAGCTTGTGGGCAGGGCCGATATCGACCAGGCCCGGCGGCGCGATGCGGCGGACGAGGGGCGCGACGGCAAGCCCTGCAAGCGCGGCCGCCACCACCGCGGTGACGCCGCCGCCGACGAAGCTTTCGGTCCAGGCGATGCCGGCCTTGTCAAGCGCGCGCACGGCGAGGGCGCGCACGCCGCAGGGCGGCGCCAGGGTCGCGAGCGGCAGCGCATCGCCGCGCGGCCAGACGAAGCGTTTGGCGGCGAACCAGCCGAATTCGTCCTCGGTCAGCTTCTCGCCGCCGCGCCGGCTGCCTTCCTGGCGCACGATCACGGCGTCGAGCTCGCCGCCATCATAAGCGTCGAGCATTTCGCGCGAGAAGCCGATGGTCACGGAGAGGGCAAGCTGGGAGGCCATCGCGTGCAGCCGCTCCAGCAGCGGTACCAGCTCCGGGCCCGCGGCGTGATCGCTGATCCCGAGCGTGAGTTGCTGCCGCGCCGGTTTCTCGCCGGCCAGCGCGCGATCATGCACCTCGATCAGCGCGCGGGCGTGCTGCAGGAAGGCCGCGCCGTCGGCGGTCAGCCGCACCGCGCGCGGCGAGCGCTCGACCAGCCGCTTGCCCAGCACCGTTTCGAGCCGCTGCAACTTCATGCTGATCGCCGCCTGCGTGGTGCCAAGCGCCTCGGCGGCGCGGGTGAAGCCTTGCAGCTCGGCGACGAGGAGGAAGGCCTGCACGGTGTCGATATCGAGCGTGGCGGTCATGATCAAAGATTGTTATCATTGTTATTAATCTAGATAAGATACCAAGATGATGCGCGAAGGTCTAGCTAGAGGAGGCGCAATTGACCCGCGCCAACCGGATTCAAGGAGACCGATCATGCCGCTCATCACCGTCACCTACGCGACCTCGCGCGAGAGGCCGTCGCTGAAGTCCGACATCGCCGCCGCCGTGTCGGACCTGACCGCACGGATTCTGCACAAGGATCCGAAGGTCACCGCTGTTATCGTGAGGTCGGCTGATGCCGGCGACTGGTTCGCAGGCGGCAAGTCGCTCGCCGAGCAGGGGCTTGCGAGCTACTGGCTCGACATCCACGTCACCGAGGGCACCAACACCAAGGACGAGAAGGCGGCCTATCTCGCGGCGCTGTTCAAGCGGATGGGCGAATTGCTCGGGCCGCTGCATACCGAGAGCTACGCCCATGTCGACGAGGTGAAGGGCGACGCCTACGGCTTCGGCGGCCTTACCCAGGAGCGCCGCTACATCGCCGGGAAGCTCGAGGTCGCGCCGCAGAAGGCGGCGTGAAGCCTATGACGTCGCTTCCGGCAGGCGCGCTGCGGTGTCGCCGAACACCTCGGCAAATGCCTGCCGGAGCGCGATGTCGACATCGGCCATCGTGACCGGCAGTCCGAGATCGAGCAGCGAGGTGACGCCATAGCGCGGATCGACCACGCCGCAGGGCACGATGGCCTGGAAGTGCGCAAGATCAGGCTCGACATTGATCGCGATGCCGTGGAAGGAGACCCAGCGGCGCAGCCGCACGCCGATCGCGGCGATCTTGTCCTCATGGCCCGGTCCCTTGTCCGGGCGCCGCACCCAGACCCCGACGCGGTCCTCGCGGCGCTCGCCGCGGACGTTGAAGGCGGCCAGCGTGCGGATGATCCATTCCTCCAGCGAAGCGACATAGGCGCGCACATCGGGCCGGCGCCGCTTGAGGTCGAGCATCACATAGGCGACGCGCTGGCCCGGGCCGTGATAGGTGACCTGGCCGCCGCGGCCGCTCTGGAAGGTCGGAAAGCGCGGCGCGAGCAAATCGTCGGCCTTGCCGCTGGTGCCGGAGGTATAGAGCGGCGGGTGCTCCAGCAGCCATACCAGTTCGGGGGCCGCGCCCGTCGCGATGTTCACTACCCGCTCGTCCATTGCGGCGAGCGAATCGAGGTAGGGCACCGCGCGGTCGGAAATCCGCCATTCGACCGCTTCGCCGCCCGAAGGGCGCGCAAAGGTCGTCAAATCGAGGCTCTGGCGGTCGTTAACCATTAGCTAACCCTAACGTGGTCAGGTGAACCCACAATCTAGTTCCCGTTCGGCGGTTCAGAAGTGCCCACCCTCGATAAAGTCAGCGTTGATCTCATGGTGGTCCTCGGCACCACCACGATGCCGATTCACCAGGTCATGCGGCTATCCCGCGGTGCCATCATCGAACTGGATGCCACCGAGGCCGACGAGGTCAAGATCCTCGCCAACAACCTGCCGGTGGCCAGCGGGGTGGTCCTAGTCGACCGCAACCGGATTGCGGTCGAGGTCAAGCAAATGCTGCCGAAATCTCCCGGGGTTCGCAGTTAATTCCCGCATTAATCGCCTTGTCCCTGCATCCGTGATTTGTTACATGGCCCCGTCGATCCGGCGGTGCCTTCGGGGTTCCATCCGGTATCCCAAGCGCTCGTGGCGGAATTGGTAGACGCGCTGCCTTGAGGTGGCAGTGGGTAACACCGTGGGGGTTCGAGTCCCTCCGAGCGCACCACACCTCAGCTGATCCTTGAAATCGCTGGACTTTTCGGAGCATGGCCGCTCGCCGGCTATGCCGGCCCGTGCCTCCGGGGGCAGGTCCGACGAGTGCAGGCGGGTGACGTGGAGGTGCAGGTCGATGCGGTCATGTAACACCGGTCAGGTAGATTCGCGGATGCATGGCCTTACCGGTTTGGTGTTGCCGACCGAAGCCGACCGCTTTCCCCCAATCGCGCGGCTGCAAGCTTGCCTTACCGGAGCGCCTGATGATCTTTGCGAGCTACGTCTACCGTGTGGTCTCCAACTTCGTGTTCCTGGGGCTGGTCTATTTCACGCTGAACCTTCTGGAGAAGTACGAGCAGCGCGCGACGGTCGCAATTCTGGTCCTGGTCTATGCGGCGATGCACGCCTTTTCCGGCCTGCGCTCGTTCTATTTCTTCCAGCGCATCGAGCGCCTGGAGGGCGAGACGCGACGGCTCGCCGCGGCGGCCGGCGAGGGGCCAAATGCTGTCGCCTCGCGCAGGCAGATCGTCGCCGATGTCACCGTGCTCAGGCATGCCGGCGAGATCAAATCCTATATCGATATCTTGTTCCTGGCGCTGGTGATCCTGCTCTGCGTCGCCAAGATCGTGGCCAGCTAGATCACGTCAATCAGGCACGCGCTTGCCGGCCGCCGCCGCCTCGGCGCGCGGCGTGCGCTTCTTCACATTATTGGCGACGTGGACTGACGCGTTGTCGGCAGCCGGCGGCACGACATGCAAGGGCGCGCCGTGGCCTCGGCCGTGCGCCGGGCCGGGCGCCTGATGCGCAGCCTGCTTCGGATGCCTGGCCTGGCGCGCGGAGAACGCCTGCGCGCGCGATACGCCAACGCCAATTGTCGCACGCTGCACGAGGCGGCGATTGGCCGCCGATCGGGCTGCGAGCAGGGTCAGGTCGAGCGCTTCGGGAACGCGGAACACGTCGGGCGCCGGGACCGGCAATGTCGGGACGGATGCGAACCGCGCAAGCTGGGGCTGCGGCCACAGCGTGCGGACGGGCATCGCGACCCGGGTGCGCTGTGCGTGGTCGAGGATGTCGGCATCGCGCCAATCCATGTCGGCAAGCACCGGGGCAGGCAGCGTCCGCGTCGCGGTGAAGACGAAGTTCGGAATCCTGGGCCAGCGCGTGGTCGCCACCGTCTCGGTCGGCGGATGCAGGTACCATTGCTGCGGCTGGGTCGGCGTCGCCGGGCGATCGGGCGTTGCGGGCACGACATGAACGATCCGGTAGCCGCGCTCCTTCAGCGTGTTGAGGATGCGCGGCAGCGCCGCAACGGTGCGCGGCTGGATGTCGTGCAGCAGCAAGATGCCCTTGCGCTTGGCTTCGATCCGCTGGATCGCGAGGTCATAGACCCGCTGCGGCGAGATGTGGCGCCAGTCGTCCGCGGGGAAGTCGGCGCTCCAGACCTGGATGCCCTGGGACGCCAGATAGGCCTCCGGGATCTCGGCGCGCATCAGGCCGGGAATCCGGAAGAACGGCGCGAGCTTGCTCTTGTCGCCATTGAGGGCTGCGAGCGTCGAGGCAATGCCGTCGTCGACCTCCTGCCGCACCTTCTCGAGCGACATCTTGTTCATCGTCAGCGGATGGTTCTGGCTGTGCGTGCCGACGGTATGTCCGGCCGCGATCAGCTTGCGCACGCCCTCCGGATTGAACCGGGCCTGGGAGCCGATGGTGAAGAAGGTCGCCTTGACGCATTGGCTGGCGAGAATGGCCAGCACCTGGTTGCTATATTTAGGTAGCGGCCCGTCGTCGAAGGTCAGTACCACTTCGTGATCGGCGAGCGGCAAGGTCTCCGGGTACTGCATGGTGCCGATCCGGGGATGCTCCTTGGGATCGACGACGAGGGTCCGCGAGGTGCCGAGTGCGTTGGGGTTAGGGCAGTCTGCGGCGAGGGCCGCGTACGGCGTCATCAAGCCGCAGCCCAGCAGCGCTGCGCGGACCACGGTCCGCGACCGCTTCCGGATCATCACCAGGACGTTTGCAATCATCGAATCTCGGCCGCATTCCAAACGCACTGACGAATCCTTAGGTGCGGCGCCATGAATGCCGCCTTAACGGTCTGTAATCCACCTAGCGTCCCGGGTTCAATGTGTCCGGTCGGACACGGTTTTCAGCGCCGCCGGGACGATGTGGACGACGTGGTATTTATGCTCCTGCAGGTACCTCAAGAAGGCGGGCAGCATCTCGGCTGTCCGCATTTGCGGGTCATGCAGCAGTATAATTCCCTTGCGGTGGCCTTCGAGCCGCCCGGTGAGCAGCTTGAGTTCCTCCTCGGGGGTCATCTTGTTCCAATCGCTGGCCCAGAAATCGGCTCCGAACACCGCGATACCGCGCTTTTCCAGATGGTCCAGCAGGGCGGGTGTCGATTCGAAATAGGGGAACCGGAAGAATGGCGTGCTCGGGACCGTGCTTGCGGTGCCGCGCAGGGCCTTCTGGACCGCTTCGATCCCCCGGTTGATGTTCGCCTCGGCCTGATCCAGCGGGAGCTTGTTGAGATGCGGATGGTCCCAGCTGTGATAGCCGATGCTGTGGCCGAGGCGCGCGATCTTGCGGACCATATCGGGATGATCGGCCGCGTTGCGGCCGACCATGAAGAAGGTTGCCTGCACGCATTCGGCCGCCAGCGCCGTCAGCACCTTGTCGGTGACCCCCGGCGTCGGTCCGTCGTCGAAGGTCAGCACGACCTCGCCATCCCTGAGCGGCAGGGTCTGCGGAAAGCTCTTCAGCCCGACGCGCGGATAGGTCGCGGGGTCGACCTCGAGTACACGTGAGGTGCCGAGCGCGTCCTTGCGCTGGCATTCGGCGGCGTGCGCCGAGCCGAACAGTGCAACAGGCGCGAGCGCGACCAGCGCCGCGAAAGCCTTCCGGAGCGGTCGCGGTGCGCTCGACATCTTTCTCATTGCACTGGGCCCCACCGATTAGGTAATCCGTTCCGCACTCATCCAACCAGTTTTTCCCCTCCTGTCAAACCGGCGAAACACGGCATGGCCGAGAATTTCGACGTTGCCGAACCCGCCGAGGCCGATCCGCTGGCCCGGATGCCGATGCGGGACGAGGAGGGCGAGCTCCGCGGCGAATTCGTCGCGGCGATCACCCGGGCCATCCACGCCGCCGACCGGCCGTTGCTGTGCGAGGTGGTGGCGGAACTGCACGAGGCCGATCTCGGCGACCTGATCGTGGCGCTGGAGCCGGTCGACCGCGTCACCCTGGTCGAGATCACCGGCACCGATTTCGACTTCTCGGCGCTCAACGAGGTCGACGAGACGGTCCGCGAGGAGATCCTCGAGGAACTCGAGCCGGAGACGGTTGCCGAGGGCGTCCGCGAGCTCGAATCCGACGACGCCGTCGAGCTCCTGGAGAGCCTCGACGAGGAGGACCAGGAAGAGATCCTGGAAAAGCTGCCGGCGGCCGAGCGCGAGGACATCGAGCGGAGCCTGCTGTACCCGGAGAATTCCGCCGGCCGGCGGATGCAGACCGAGTTCATCGCGGTGCCGCCGGATTGGAATGTCGGGCAGGCGATCGACTATATGCGCGACACGCCGGATCTGCCGGATCGCTTCTACGAAATATATGTGGTCGATGCCGACAAGCACCTGCTGGGCGCGGTGCCGCTCGACGTGCTGCTGCGCACGCGCCGCCCGGTTCCGATCAAGGACCTGATCGACGAGGACCGCCGCCGGGTCTCCGCGCTGGAGGACCAGGAAGAGGTCGCGCGGATGTTCGGCAAGTACAACCTGGTCGCAGCTCCCGTGGTCGACACCATCGACCGGCTGGTCGGCGTGATCACCATCGACGACGTCGTCGACGTGATCGAGGAGGAGGCAGACGAAGACTTGAAGGCGCTCGGCGGCGTCACCAGCGACGAAGAGCTGTCCGACACGGTGTGGACCATCGCCCGCGGTCGCTTCAACTGGCTCCTAGTCAATCTCGCCACCGCGTTCCTGGCCTCGTCGGTGCTCGGTCTGTTCGAGGGCCAGCTCGAGAAGATGGTGGCGCTTGCGGTGCTGGCGCCGATCGTGGCGAGCCAGGGCGGCAATGCCGCGACCCAGACCATGACGGTCGCGGTGCGCGCGCTCGCCACCCGTGAGCTCGGCCCGTACAACGCGATGCGGGTGGTGCTGCGCGAGACCATGGTCGGGCTCGTCAACGGCATCGCCTTTGCCGTCATCACCGGCGTCGCCGCGGTGGCCTGGTTCAAGATCCCCGGCCTCGGCATCGTGATCGGGCTTGCGATCATCTGCAATCTGGTGGCCGGCGCGCTCGGCGGCATCCTGATCCCAATGGTGCTGGAACGGGTGCGGGCTGACCCCGCGGTCGCCTCCGGCACCTTCGTCACCACCGTCACCGACGTGGTCGGCTTCTTCTCCTTCCTCGGCATCGCCACGCTGTGGTTCGGCCTCAAGTAACGCGCTCGCGGGCAGGGCGGCGCATGGTCCGGGCGCGAGCCGCGCCGGGCCGCTTATCGTTAATCCGAACTTAACGCGCTTCATCGATGATGCCGCTATCTCCAAGGGGCCATCACGGGGGCCATCATGCAGCGGTTGCGGCTCAAGGCGGACGGACGGATCGTCGAATTGCGCGACGGGCAGGAAATCCCGCTCGTGCCCGCACATCCCGACCAGGCGGCGATGCAGCCTGCGGCAGCGCAGCCGGCCGTACGCGATCTGCGCCGCCGGGCCCAGCTCACCCAGCTCGAATTCGCCGCCAAGCTCGGCGTGCCGGTGGAAACCATCCGCAACTGGGAGCAGGGCAAGCGCGCGCCGCGTGGACCCGCCCGCGCGCTGCTCGCCGTGATCGCCCATTCGCCGGAGACGGTGTTCGCCGCGCTGTCGAGCGAGCCGACGGCGGCTTGAGCGGGTAGGGCGCGCTCTATCATCGCTGCAATCTCGGTGTCGTCCCTGCCTAGTGCGCAATTGCGCACGGGAGCAGGGACCCATACTCCGCGGCCCGTGTTGTGAACGGGACTCGTTCGTTCGACCGTCCCGCAACAATGCCGATCTGTGGTTATGGGTCCCTGCTTTCGCAGGGACGACAGCGAGCGTGTTGCGCGAGCTGTGAATCAAGCTTCCGCGTCCTCGCGACATGATCTGCCCGAGCTTGCTTTTTGTTCCGCCCTCTCTTGAACAGAGGGCGCAGGGAAAGCCGGGTGCCGATCGCACCCATGGGCCCCGAGCAAAAGGTAGAAAGCTCGGGGGTAGGACCACAGGTGTAACCGGAAACAACCCGGCTTTCCCTGCGCGATGGGTTACGGCTTATACGTGCTCTCCCCGGCGAGACTGGGCTTTTTTGTCGCCGCCCTCGCAAACGCTTGCGCACTTTGCGAGAGGACACCTGCCGCTAGGGCGTCAGGCCTGCACGATTTCGCCGTCCGCATCATGCGCACCCGTCAGTTGCGCTTGCCGCGTCCACCGCATCTCACCGCAACACCCGTGACGATGCGCAGCGCCCCTCGATCGGGTGAGACGCGTTATTCATACACTGAGTTGCGCTTCGGATAAAGCGAAATATTTTTGCTTCGGAGGCTTGACCTGTCGGGCAACTCAGTGATCGGCAATTTCCGGGCAGTCTTGCCGCGAGCGCCAATCCGCGTGACACGTCTGGCCATATCAGGCGTTCAAGCATCCATCACCCGCAGCACGGCTGTTTGGCTTTCGGTGCGCAGCAGAACTGCTGGTCCTGGAGCCATCGGTCGCGCGGCTTGCAGCTCGACGGACGCGCCGAGAGATAGACGCGGATCGCCGCGTCGCCGGCATCCATGCGTTCGGCGCGATAGATCTGCATCGGCCGAACACCGTCGCTCACCTCGAACGTCAGCCGGGCTTGCGGGTCGAAGCCGACGGCCTCGTCGACCTTGCGGATGATCGCAAGAAATTTTCCGGCCGGCATGTGACCGCGGTTTTCCTCCTCGATGTCCCAGAGCTGAATGAAGGTCTCGCTCCAGCTCTCCGGGTTCGCGCCGCAATCGAGCGCCCTGAACGAACCGGTCTTGACTTCGGTCACGTGGTAGCTGGGGCGGACGTCCCGGCCGTCGTAGCTGAAGATCAGCGGTTTCTCCTTGTGCGCCTCAAGGCCGGAAAGGAGGGCCGCGGATGACAGCTCTTCCACCGGAAGCAGGGCGCCGACGATCGAACGGGTATTGGCAAGCGTGTCCATGGCTGTTATCCTCATTTCAACGATTGTTGAATTGTAGGATTATCGAAAGATGGAGGAGCGTCAAGCCCGAACCGCCTTCGCCGCGTTGTCGCAGGAAACGCGGCTGCGGATCGTGCGGCTGCTGGTCCAGGCGGGTCCCGAGGGGATGGCCGCGGGGGCGATTGCGGAGGCGGTCGAGGTGTCGCCATCCAACGTGTCGTTCCATCTGAAGGACCTCGAGCACGCCGGCATGATCGTGCCGCGCCGCGAGGCGCGCTCGATCATCTACTCGGCGGATTTCACCGGTTTGCGTGACCTCATCGCCTTCCTGATGAAGGATTGCTGCGCGGGCCACCCGGAGATCTGCGCGCCGGCGCTCGCCGCCGCCCAGTGCAAGCCTTCCACCAGCAAGAAGAAGGCGCGTGCGTGATGCGCGATTTCGATCTGCCACGGCGCCTTGTGGCGGAATGTCTCGGCACGTTGCTTCTGGTCGCGACCGTCGTCGGCTCCGGCATCATGGCAGAAACCCTGACCAAGGACGTGGCCCTGGCGCTGCTCGGCAATACGCTGCCGACCGGTGCCATCCTGGTGGTGCTGATCACGATCCTTGGACCGATATCCGGCGCGCATTTCAATCCGGCGGTGACGCTAGTGTTCACGCTCAAGGGCGAGCTCCGCCCGCCGCACGCCGCGCAGTACGTCGCGGCGCAGGTGCTCGGGGGAGTCCTGGGTGCGATGATCGCGCATGCCATGTTCGGCCTGCCGCTCCTGAAGTTCTCCGCCAAGGCGAGGACCGGGTTCCCGCAGTGGTTTGCGGAATTCGTTGCCGCGTTCGGACTGGTTGCAACGATCATCGGTGGCGTGCGGTTTCGCGAGGCCGCTATCCCATGGCTGGTCGGGCTCTACATCACCGCCGCCTACTGGTTCACCGCCTCCACGTCTTTCGCCAACCCGGCCGTTGCCATCGCGCGATCATTCACCGATACGTTTTCCGGTATCCGCGCGCAGGACCTGCCGGGATTCATCGTCGCCGAGATTCTGGGGGCGATGGCCGCGCTGGCGCTGATGACGTGGCTCCTGCGGCAGAGCGAAACGAAGATGGAAGCAATCCGATGACGATCACGATTTACCACAATCCCGCTTGCGGGACGTCGCGCAACGCGCTGGCCATGATCCGCCAAAGCGGGGAGGAGCTGGAGATCGTCGAGTATCTCAAGACGCCGCCCGCGCGCGACACGCTGGTCTCCCTGATCAAGGCCATGGGCATGACGCCTCGCGCGCTGCTCCGCGAGAAAGGCACGCCTTATGCAGCGCTCGACCTTGCCAATCCGAAATGGAGCGACGACGAGTTGATCGATTTCATGATCGCGCATCCGATCCTGATCAATCGGCCGATCGTGGTCTCGCCGAACGGCGTGAAACTGTGCCGGCCGTCCGAGGCTGTGCTTGAACTTCTCGCCACTGACATTGGCCAATTCGTCAAGGAGGACGGAGAAGTGGTCCCGCCCAGGACGCCGGGTGCGCGCGCCGGATGAGCCGCCGTGCAGACAACGTCCTGATCGTTGCGCTCGGGACCACGCAAACCCTTGCCTGGGCGTCGAGCTATTATCTGCCCGCCATCCTCGCGGATCCGATCGCGCGGGACCTCGGTATCTCGACGAACTGGCTGTTCGCCGCGTTCTCGATGGCGCTCGTGATCTCCGGGCTGCTCGGCCCGCGCGTCGGCCGCCAGATCGACCGGATGGGCGGACGCGAAGTGCTCTGCGCGTCCAACCTCATCCTGGCGTCGGGGCTGATCCTGCTCGGGCTGTCGCAGGGCGGCGTGCTGATGGCGGTGAGCTGGCTATTGCTCGGCGTCGGCATGGGCCTTGGCCTGTATGATGCCGCCTTCGCGGCGCTCGGGCGCATTTACGGCAACGCCGCCCGTCGCTCCATCACCGGCATTACATTGATCGCGGGCTTTGCCAGCACGATCGGCTGGCCGCTGAGCGCGTGGGGGCTCGCAACCATCGGCTGGCGCTGGACCTGTTTCGGCTGGGCTGCGGCGCACATCCTGATCTGTTTGCCGCTCAACGGCCTCCTGATCCCCAAGCTGAAACGGGAGCATCGGATCGCGGCCGACACGCCGAAGCCGCACATTGCCATCGACCGCGCCATGGTGTTGCTCGCCTTTGCCTTCGCCGCCGCCTGGAGCGTGACGTCGGCGATGGCGGTTCATCTGCCGCGAATTCTGGAGTCGCTCGGTGCGACGCAGGCGCAGGCGATCGCGGCGGGCGCACTGATCGGCCCGGCGCAGGTGGCGGCACGCATTGTCGAAGCGAGCCTGCTGAAGCGCTTCCATCCGCTCTGGTCAGCGCGCCTGGCCTGCATCACACATCCCTTGGGCGCCTGCGTCATCGGCCTGTTCGGCGGTGGCTTCGCGGGGGTGTTCGCGCTGTTGCACGGTGCCGGAAACGGCATCCTGACCATCGCGCGCGGCACGCTGCCGCTGGCGATATTCGGTCCGAAGGATTACGGCTACCGCCTGGGACTGCTCGGCGCGCCGTCGCGACTGTCTCAAGCCCTCGCGCCCCTCATATTCGGATTCCTGATCTCGCCGCTCGGTGGCTACACGCTTGCGGTCACATCGGCTCTGAGCTTGGCCGCGCTGCTGGCGCTGTTCGCACTCAAGGCCGGGCCGAAGACCCCCTCGCGGTAGCATCACGCCCCTTCATCCGCCGGACCGTGTCGATGAACGCCTTGATGATTGGGGAATGGCCGCGTCCGCTGTGATGCGCGATGCTGTACTGGGTCTTGATGGTGCGGTCGCTGATCTCCAGCGCGCGCAGATTGGGATGCGGCACGAATTCGAAGTCGGCGACGACGCTAATGCCCAGGCCGCGCTCGACCGCCTTCCACACACCCTCGCGGCTCTCGATCTCGAACACCGGTTCGATCCTGATGCCCTCGGCCTGCATCGTCGCCTCGAACGCGCGCCGCGTGGTCGAGCCGCGCTCGCGCAGCACGATGGGCTGGTCGGCCAGCTCGCGCAGCCTGACCGACTTGCGCTTGAACCAGGGATGGTCGCGGTTGACGAACACGATCACGCGGTGCGTGCGGTAGGGGATCATGGTGACGCGCGGATCCTCCGGCACCTCCGCCAGGATCGCGACGTCGGCCTCGAAGTCGACGATGTGGCGGAAGGTGCGTTCGGAATTGCCGAGCAGGGTCGAGATCTGCACCTCCGGATGATCGCGCTTGAACGCCGCGATGATCTCGGTGGCATGAAACGGCCCGACGGTCGCGACCCGCAGATGGCCCTTGGTCGCCTTGCCGTGCGCGGCCAGGAGGTCGTGAGCCTCGTCGCAGAACGTCATGATGCCGCGGGTGATCTCGAACAGCGCGGCGCCGGCCTCGGTGAGCTCGGTATGCCGCGGCTTCCGAATCAAAAGCTCGACGCCGTAGCTCTCCTCCAGCTCCTTGACCTGGATGGTCAATGTCGGCTGGCCGACGTTGAGCACGCGCGAGGCCGCGGTGAAGCCGCCATGGGTGGCGACCGCGTGGAAGGCGCGAAGCTGGCTGAACACTATTGACATAATCAATAGAACGCATCCGTAGAATGAATTTGTCAATAGCAGCCGGCGCCGTACCTTCGCGCCAAACGGAGGACGCGCGGATGGACTGGACTTATTCCAACCCGGTGAGGATCGAATTCGGAGCCGACAGCTTCGACAAGCTGCCGGGGCTGATCGGCAAGCGCGCCTACGCGCTCGTGACCTATGGCGAGCCGATCTTCGACGAGCTCGAGCGGCGGCTGCGCGCCGCGGCGGGACCGTCTGTCCTGACCATTCGCGACGTCGCGCCCAATCCGGACTACCGCCTGCTTACCGAGCAGACCGCGCGCTTTGCCGGGCCCGCGAGGCAGCCCGAGGTGATCGTCGCGCTCGGCGGCGGCTCGGTGATCGACTCCGCCAAGGTGTTCGCGGCCGCCGGCGGCGACTTCGCGACCGTCAAAACCTATCTGGAGACGCAGCAGGGTGCCGAGCGCCTCGCGGCGATCCCGATCATCGCGGTGCCGACCACCGCGGGCACCGGCAGCGAGGTGACCTGCTGGGGCACGGTGTGGGACGAGGCCAACGGCAAGAAATACTCGCTGGCGCGTCCGTCGCTCTATCCGACCCATGCCGTGATCGATCCGCGCCTGATGCTCGGCAAGCCGCAGCTTCTGACCGTCAGCACCGGGCTCGACGCGCTGTCGCATGCGCTGGAGAGCATCTGGAACGTCAACAACAATCCGGTGTCGGCCAACCACGCGGTGGCCGCGGCACGCAGCATCCTCGAGGTGCTGCCGAAGCTCGCCAACGACCTCGGCAATCTCGAGCTGCGCAGCCGCATGGCGCTGGCGGCGCTGTTCGCGGGCCTGGCATTCTCCAACACCAAGACCGCGATCGCGCATTCGCTGTCCTATCCGATTACGCTGCGGCACGGCGTCCAGCACGGCATCGCCTGCTCGTTCTCGCTGCCGATGGTGCTGCGCAGCGTCAAAGGGGCGGGCGGGCTCTGCGAGGACAGCTTGAGGCAGATCTTCGGCGCCGACCTGGCCCGCGCGGCCGACGATCTCGAGGACTTCATGGCGCGGCTCGGCATCTCCTGCAATCCGGCCGCCTACAGGATCGAGCGCGCCGAATGGCACGCGCTGATCGCGGACTCGCTGGAGGGCGAGCGCGGCCGCAACTTCTTAGGGTCAAAGGAACGGCTGATCGAGGCAGCGCAGACGCAGCGGATGCCGAGCGCGGCGAACGCGTGACGACGGCGCAGTGACGAGGAGAGGCATCATGCAAGACAATCGTAAAACCATCACCGTGAACGGGCGCGACTACGAGGCGCCGACGCGGCCAACCGTCGTGATTTGCCTCGACGGTTCGGAGCCCGGCTATATCGAGCGGGCGATCGAGGCCGGCGTCGCGCCGACCTTCGCGCGCTTCATGAAGGAGGGCGCGCACGTCCATGCCGCCAGCGTGATCCCGAGCTTCACCAATCCGAACAACCTCTCGATCATCACCGGACGTCCGCCCGCGGTGCACGGCATCGCCGGCAACTACTTCTACGACACGGCGAACAACGCCGAAGTCATGATGAACGATCCGAAGTTCCTGCGCGCACCGACCATCCTCGCCGGTGTCCACGACGCCGGCTACAAGGTAGCCGCCGTCACCGCCAAGGACAAGCTGCGCACCTTGCTTGCGTACGGTCTGGACTATTCCAGCGGCCGCGCCATCGCCTTCTCGTCCGAGAAGGCCGACCAGGCCACCAGGGCGGCGAACGGCATCGATGATGTGCTCGATTTCGTCGGCCTGCCGCTGCCCGAGGTCTACTCGGCCGATCTGTCGCGCTTCGTGTTCGCGGCCGGCGTCAAGCTGGTCGAGCGTTACCGTCCCGATCTGATGTACCTGTCGACCACCGACTACATCCAGCACAAGGTCGGGCTCGGCACCAAGATCGCCAACGACTTCTACGCGATGATCGACGGCTATCTTGCGAAGCTGGATGCGCTCGGCTGCAACATCGTGGCGACCGCCGACCACGGCATGAACGACAAGTTCCTGCCCGACGGCAAGCCCGACGTGATCTACCTCCAGGACGTCATGGACGACTGGACCGGTACGGGCGCCGCACGCGTGATCCTGCCGATCACCGATCCCTATGTCGCGCATCACGGCTCGCTCGGCTCGTTCGCGACGATCTACACGCCGGAGGGCGCCAACGTCGACACGCTGCTGTCGCGGCTGCGTGCGACCGGCGGCATCGAGGTCGCGCTGACGCGCAAGGAGGCCTGCGCCAGGTTCGAGCTGCCGCCGGACCGGATCGGCGACATCGTCGTGATCTCGACCAGGCACAAGGTGCTCGGCACCAGCGAGTCCCGTCACGATCTCTCGGGCCTGACCGAGCCGCTGCGCTCGCATGGCGGGCTCACCGAGGAGCGGGTGCCGCTGATCGCCAACCGCAGGATCGCGCTGCCCGCCGGTCACGCCCTGCGCAATTTCGACGCCTTCGACGTCGCGCTCAACCGCATCCAGTGACGCATTCGGACCCCAAGGACAGTGCCATGAACATCCAGAGCCCGGCCGTTCGCCACGAGCAGATGCGGATCGCAGGCAGCCTCGTCGACACCGACGAGCATGTCGAGGTCTTCAATCCCTATACCAACAAGGTGGTTGGCACCGTGCCGGCGGCGCGGCCGGAGCATGTGCGCAGCGCCTTCGCCAGGGCGGCCGCGTTCAAGCCGAAGCTGACGCGCTACGAGCGCCAGCGCATCCTGCTGCGCACCGCCGAGATCCTGGCCGGGCGCAAGGAGGAATTCGCGCGGCTCATCACCGCCGAGTCCGGCCTGTGCTGGAAGGATTCGCTCTACGAGGCCGGGCGCGCCTATGACGTCTATTCGTTTGCCGGCCAGCTCGCGATCAAGGACGACGGCGAGACGTTCTCCTGCGACATCAGCCCGCAGGGCAAGGCGCGCAAGATCTTCACGACGCGCACCCCGCTGCTCGGCGCGATCTCGGCGATCACGCCGTTCAACCATCCGCTCAACATGGTGAGCCACAAGATCGCCCCCGCAATCGCGACCAACAACCGCGTGGTGCTGAAACCCACCGAGCTTACGCCGTTGACCGCGCTCGCGCTCGCCGACGTGCTGTACGAGGCCGGGCTGCCGCCGGAAATGCTGTCGGTGGTGACCGGCAATCCGCATTCGATGGGCGATGCGATGATCACCGATCCGGACGCCGATCTCGTGACCTTCACCGGCTCGGTCAGGGTCGGCAAGCACATCGCCAATAAAGCGGGCTACAAGCGCCTGGTGCTCGAGCTCGGCGGCAACGATCCGCTGATCGTGATGGAGGACGCCGACCTCGACAAGGCGGCCGAGCTCGCGGTGACCGGCGCCACCAAGAATTCCGGCCAGCGCTGCACGGCCGTGAAACGTATCCTCTGCGTCGAGGCGGTCGCCGACGATTTCGCCGCGTTGGTGCTGACGAAGGCGCGCAAGCTGAAATGCGGCGACCCGATGGACCCGACGGTCGACGTCGGCACCGTGATCCATGAGGGCGCGGCGAAGGAATTCGAGCGCCGCGTCAATGCCGCCGTCGCCGACGGCGCCGAGCTGCTGCACGGCAACGCTCGCGACGGCGCGCTCTATCCGCCAACCGTGGTCGACCGGATTCCCTACACCAGCGAGCTGGTGATGCAGGAGACGTTCGGGCCTGTGATCCCGATCATCCGCGTGCCCAACGACATCGACAGCGTGATCCGGATCTCGAACGCGACCGCGTTCGGCCTGTCATCCGGCGTCTGCACCAACCGGCTCGACTACATCACGCGGTTCGTCAATGAGCTCGACGTCGGCACCGTCAACATCTGGGAAGTGCCGGGCTACCGGATCGAGATGTCGCCGTTCGGCGGGATCAAGGATTCCGGCCTTGGCTACAAGGAAGGCGTGCAGGAGGCGATCAAGAGCTTCACCAACGTCAAGACCTATTCGCTGCCCTGGCCGGTCTAGAGCAGCGCGTTCGACGAGGGCCGCACGCGGACAACAAGAACAACGCGGCGGCCGACTGCGATCAACCAAACAAAGGGGAGGCCTCAATGTCGATCACGTTCAGTCCGTCGGGCGTCGGCTCGGTCGGAGTCCAGAATCCGGAGCTTGCGACATCGTTCCGCCGCGCGCAGTGGCGGATGCTGTTCGCGGCGATGTTCTGCTATCTGTTCTTCTACACCGGGCGGCAAACCTTCGGCTTCGCCATTCCCGGCATCCAGGCCGAGTTCGGCGTCACCAAGGAGGCGCTGGGCTGGGCCAGCGCGGCGCTGCTCTGGTGCTACGCGGTCGGGCAGGCGATCAACGGCAATCTCGGCGACAAGTTCGGCGGCCGGCGCGTGATGAGCGCCGGCGCGATCCTCTCCTTCATCATGAACTGGGCCACCAGCCTCTCGACCGGGATCGTCAGCCTCACCGCGTTCTGGGGCATCAACGGCTATTTCCAGTCGATGGGCTGGGCGCCGGGCAGCCGGCTGCTGTCGAACTGGTGGGGCCGCCACGAGCGCGGCACGGTCTACGGGCTCTATACATTCGCGGCGGGGCTTGCCTCGGTGCTGTCGTTCGTCACCTCGCTGGTCGTGGTCGGCTACTTCCAGCTCGACTGGCGCTGGATCTTCCGCATCCCGGTGGTGCTGCTGCTGCTCGGCGGCATCGCGTTCTATCTGATCGCGCGCGAGAAGCCCGAGGACATGGGCTTTGCCTCGCCGCATGACGAGGCCGACGATGTCGCCTCTGCGGAAACTGCGGTCAGCGCCGATGAGGGCTCGCTGGCGCGCTACAAGGCGGTGCTGTCGAACTGGCGTCTTTTGGTCGCCGGCGTCGCGATCGGCTTCCAGAACGCGGCGCGTTACGGCCTCTTGGTGTGGGTGCCCGTGCACTTCCTCGGCAGCAACTGGGCCAAGGCCGGCGCCGCCTCGGTGATCGATCCGCGCTGGATCAGCATCGCGCTGCCGGTCGGCATGGCGGTCGGCGCGTTCAGCAATGGCTGGGTCTCCGACAAGGTGTTCGGCTCGCGCCGTTACCTCGCCATCGTGCTCTACATGGCGCTCGCCGCGGTCACCTCGCTGTGCATGTACGCGATCCCGACTTCGGACATCGTTCTCGGGATGACGGTGCTGTTCCTGTGCGGCTTCTTCACCTACGGCCCGCAATCCTCGTTCTGGGCGCTGTGCCCGGATCTGGTCGGCCACAAGCGGGCAGGGACCGCGACCGGGGTGATGAATTTCTTCGCCTATCTGTTCGCAGGTCTCGGCGAGCCGATGATCGGCCACTTCATGGACAAGCATAACCAGACGTCGCTGGTGTTCCTGGTGGTCGCTGTCTGCGCGACCTCCAGCGCGGTGGTGGCGGCCTTCATCCGTCGCTAGCTCACTCACTGCGTCCCGGGCAACGGCCCCGGGGGCGCCGCTGTCCGTGCCTACGTAGCCCGAATGAGCGAAGCGATATCCGGGGCTGGTTTTGTCCCCGCATGTCGCTTCGCTCATGCGGGCTACGCTCCTTTTTGCAGTGAGCAGAGCACCGAGGCGGGCGATTGTTGCAGCGGCGACGCCGGGCCAATTCCCTGCAATCGCCTGCCTCGCGCGGCTGACCTGACGCCCAATTCCTGATCATCGGCTGCTCAATTGAAGCGCAAGATTGATAAAATATCGATTTATATCAATGAAATATATTGAATTGCATGCAGAATACAAAATGTGCTTGTCGGTTTGGCCGCCTTGAAGCAGACTTCGCGCAGGGCAGGAGAGGCCAGCGACCGTCAAGGACGAGGGGCGCGGCTGGGCAAAACAATCTGTCGGGAGGAGCGAGCAATGAGCGATCAGGTGTCCACCATCGCAATGGCAGATGCGGCAAAGCCTTCAGGCGTGCGCTGGAAGATTTTCCTGCTGATGCTGTTCCTGATCTCGATCAACTATATCGATCGCGCCTCGCTCTCGGTCGCGATGCCGGTCATCGCCAAGGAGTTCGATATCGATCCGGCGATGCAGGGCCTGATCCTGAGCTCGTTCTTCTGGACCTATGCGCTGATGCAGGTGCCGGGCGGCATGCTCGCCGATCGCTTCAAGCCGCGCATCGTGATCGCGCTCGCGACGCTGTTCTGGGGCTTCTTCCAGGCGCTGGCGGCGCTGTCGACCAGCTGGATGCTGCTGCTGCTGACCCGGCTCGGGCTCGGCGCGTCGGAAGCGCCGATCTATCCGGCCGGCGGCAAGCTCAACGCGATCTGGATGACGCAGACCGAGCGCGGCCGCGGCGCCACCTTGCTGGACGGCGGCGCACCGCTTGGTGCGGCGCTCGGCTCGATCGTGATCGCCTGGTTGATGGCGGCGTTCAGCTCCTGGCGCGTCGCCTTCGTCATCGCCGGCGTCGGCACCATGCTGTGCGGGCTGTGGGCCTGGTACTACATCCGCAACGTGCCGCGCGAGCATCCGTCGGTCAATGAAGCCGAGGCGCGCTATCTCGAGGAGGCGCACGCGATCGAGGATGCGGCGACGCCGCCGTCTTCGGGCGCAAGCTGGATGGCGTATTTCCGGTTTCGCTCGGTGTGGTGCATGTGCCTCGGCTGGATGTTCTTCAACACCACGTTCTACGGGCTGCTGACCTGGATGCCGACCTACCTGTTCAAGGTGCACGGCTTCGACATCAAGGCGCTGGGCGGCGCGTCCTTCATCATCTTCTTCGCAGGCTTCGTCGGCGAACTGGTCGGCGGCTGGATCGGCGATAACTGGCGGGAGCGGGGAGGGTCGCCTAACACCGTGTTCCGCACGCTGTTCGGCATCGCGGCGATCATGGCGACGGTGTCGATCTTCCTCGTCGCCTACGTCACCAACGCGGTTGCGGTCGTGGTGCTGCTGTCGACGACGCTGTTCTTCCTGCGCTGGTGCGGCATGTACTGGGCGATTCCGTCGGCGCTGGCGGGCCGCGGCAAGTCCGGCTTCCTCGGCGGCTGCATGAATCTCGGCGGCAACATCGCCGGCATCACGACGCCGCTGATCGTCGGCTTCATCGTGCAGGCCACCGGCTCCTATTTCCTGGCCCTGATGTATTTCGCCGCCGCGGGCATTGCGCTGTTGATCTGCTCGACCCTGATCGATTACAGCCGCAAGCTCCCGGTCTAAAACGGATGCGGCCGAATCCGCCAAGGATTCGGCCGCTTGATGAGGCTCACCAATGACACGTCCCGTCCGGCTCGGCATGCTGACGCCGTCGTCGAATACCGCGCTTGAGCCGATCACCTGCGCGATGCTATCGGGCGTCGACGACGTCTCGGCGCATTTCTCGCGCTTCAAGGTGACCGAGATCGCGCTGTCGGAGCAGGCGCTGCGCCAGTTCGACGCCAGCGAGATTCTTCGCGCGGCCGAGCTGCTGGCGCATGCCAAGGTCGACGTCATCGCCTGGAATGGCACCTCGGCAAGCTGGCTCGGTTTCGACCGCGACGAGAGCCTGTGCGAAGAGATCACGGCGGCAACGGGTATCAAGGCCTGTACCACGGTGCTGGCCTATCGCGACGTGTTGCGGCGGATCGGCGCCAGCCGCATCGGGCTGGTGACGCCGTATCGCAAGGACGTGCAGGAGCGGATCGTCGCCAACTGGAATTCGCAGGGGCTGCACTGTTTTGCCGAGCGGCATCTGTCGCTGCAGGACAATTTCTCCTTTGCCGAGGTCAGCGAGGCCGAGGTCGCGCGGCTGATCGAGGAGGTGGTGCGCGAGGGCTGCGATGCCGCCGTCGTGCTCTGTACCAACATGCGCGGCGCCGGCGCGGCCGAGCGGCTGGAGCGCGGATTTGGCGTCCCGGTGCTGGATTCGATTGCGGTGACACTGTGGGCATGCCTTGCCGCGGCCGGCTGCGATCCGTCGCGCGTGCAGGGCTGGGGCAGCCTGTTCTCGAACCCCGATCTGCGCGCGGCCGCCGCGATCCACGTGGGAGGGCGCGATCTCCAATCATGACAGTGAAGGCAAGCGGTGACTGAACCCAAGGCGACCAGACGTAACAAGGAACCCAAGCGCGCGATGACCGCGCTGCAACGGCGCCGTCTGCGCGTGCCGCGGGTTGGGCTGCACGAGCAGGCGGCGACGCGGCTGCGCACCATGATCGTGCGCGGCGAGCTGGCGCCGGGGCAATCGCTGGGGGAGGCGGACCTCTCCGACGCGCTCGGCGTCTCGCGCACGCCGCTGCGCGAGGCGCTGAAGCAATTGGCGAGCGAGGGCCTGGTCGAGCTGCGGCTCAACCACAGCGCCGTGGTGGCGCCGTTCCGCCGCGCCGAGCTCGCCGAACTGTTCGAGGCCGTCAGCGGCATCGAACGCTGCGCCGCCGAGCTCGCCGCGCTGCGCATGGAGCCGGACGACTTCGAACGGCTCGCGGCGCTGCAGGACAAGATCGAATGGCATCACGGCCGCGGCGAGCTGCGCGATTATTTTCAAGTTAATCAGCAGATCCATTCGGCGATCGTCGGCTTCGCCCGCAATGCCGTGTTGAAGGCGACGCACGAGGCGCTGCTGGCGCGGGCCGAGCGGGCGCGCTTCTTCGCGCTGTCGGTGCTCAGCCGCTGGGATGAATCGGTGCAAGAGCATCAGGAGATTTTGTCGGCGCTGAAGGCGCGTGATGCGGCCCGGGCCGGGCAGATACTGGCCCACCACGTGCGCCGCACCGGCGAGATCGTCGCCGAGACGCTGGATGCCAAGGCAATGAACGACAAGGCGGACGACGCCGCGGCACCGGAGGCACCGGCAAGGCCACGCGGCCGCAAGACGAGGGACGTTGCGCCATGAAGATCCTGCTGCTCAATCCCAACACGACGGCTGATGTGACGGATCTGCTCCATGCCGCCGGCAGCAAGGCGGCGTCGGCCGGCACCGAGCTCGTGCCGCTCACCGCCGCGCGCGGCGTGCCTTATATCGCCACCCGCGCCGAGGCCCAGATCGGTGGTGCGATCGCGCTGGAGATGCTGGCCGAAGCCGGCCCCGGCGTCGATGCCGCTGTCATCGCGGCGTTCGGCGATCCCGGCCTGTTCGGCGCGCGTGAGCTGTTCGCCTTCCCCGTCGTGGGATTGGCCGAAGCTGCGATGCTCACGGCCTGCATGCTCGGCCGCCGGTTTGGTATCGTCACCTTCGCCGGCGCGCTGGCGCCCTGGTACGAGGAATGCGTCGCCATGCACGGGCTGAGCTCGCGCTGCGCCGGCATTCGCACGCTTGACGGTCATTTCCAGTCGATCTCGGAGGTGCAGGCCGAGAAGGAGGAGCTGCTGGTCGCGCTCGCCAACCGTGCGGTCGATCAGGACAACGCCGACGTCGTCATTCTGTCGGGCGCACCGCTTGCTGGACTCGCGGCAAAAATCCGCGACCGCATTCCGGTGCCGGTGGTCGATCCGGTCGCGGCGGCGGTGCGGCAGGCGGAGACGCTCGCCGTGCTCAAGCCGCGCAAGGCGGTGGCCGGCACCTTCCGCCGTCCCGATCCGAAGCCGACGCGCGGGCTGGCCGAGCCACTCGCCGCAATCATCGAACACCGCTCACCGAAGGAGGGAACAAACTGATGTCCTTCGACACCATTATCCGCGGCGGCACCGTGGTGACCGCGGCCGACACCTTCGCCTGCGACGTCGGTATCCGCGGCGGCAAGATCACGGCGCTCGGCCATGATCTCGGCGATGCAGTCACGATCATCGACGCCACCGACCGCCTGGTGCTGCCCGGCGGCATCGACAGCCATGTCCACTTCGCCCAGCCGTCCGGCGACGGCATCGTAATGGCCGACGGTTTTGCCAGCGGCACGCGATCGGCGGCCTTCGGCGGCAACACCACCGTGCTGCCGTTCTGTCTGCAGGAGAAGGGCCAGACCCTGCGCGAGGCGCTGAAGCATTACCATTCGCTGGCCGAAGGCGAGTGCCATGTCGACGTCGCCTTCCATCTCATCCTCACCGATCCGACCGAGCATGTGCTGGGCCAGGAGCTGCCGGCCCTGGTCGAGGACGGCTACACCTCGCTCAAGGTCTTCATGACCTATGAAGGCCTCGCGCTGTCGGACCGGGAGTTGCTCGAGACCATGTCGGTCGCGCGCGAGACCGGCGCCATGCTGATGGTGCATGCGGAGAATTTCGACGCCATCCGCTTCCTGACCGACCGGCTCGAACGGACCGGTAACACCGCGCCGCGCTTCCATGCGACTTCGCGGCCGATCCCGGTCGAGCGCGAGGCCACCCATCGCGCGATCTCGCTGTCCGAGCTCGTCGACGTGCCGATCATGATCGTGCATGTCTCGAACCGCGAGGCGATGGACGAAATCCGGCGCGCGCAGCAAAGGGGCTTGCGGGTCATGGGCGAGACCTGTCCGCAATACCTCATGCTGACCGAAAAGGATCTCGATCAGCTCAACATGGAAGGCGCAAAATACGTCTGCTCGCCCCCGCCGCGCGACGTCGCCAGCCAGCAGGCCTGCTGGGAAGGTCTGCAGCAGAAGGTGTTTTCGGTGTTTTCGTCGGACCATTGTCCGTTCCGTTACGACGACCCGCAGGGCAAGCTTGCGCCGAAGGGACGTACCAGCTTCCGCTGGGTGCCAAACGGAATCCCGGGCGTGGCGACGCGGCTGCCGATCCTGTTCTCCGAAGGCGTGGTGAAGGGGCGGATCGACCTCAACAGCTTCGTCGCCTTCAGCGCCACCAACCATGCCAAGATCTACGGCCTCTATCCGCGCAAGGGTACGATCGCGGTCGGCTCGGATGCCGACATCGCGCTGTGGGACCCGAAGCGCAAGGTGACGATCCGTCACGAGTTGATCCACGACGGCGCGGACTACACGCCCTATGAGGGGCTCGAGGTCACGGGCTGGCCGGTGCTGACCATGGTGCGCGGCAAGGTCGTCGTCGATAACGGTACGCTCATTGGCGGCAAGGACCACGGCACCTATCTGCCCCGCGCCAAGCCGCCGAAGGCCATTCCGTAACGCGACCAAATCCGTAACAAGCAAAGAGAGAAGGCAGGAGATCAACATGCCCTATGCTGTGACAGACGACGGAGTGCGGCTCTATTTCGAGGAGACCGGATCGGGGCATCCGGTGATCCTGGTTCACGAGTTCGCCGGCGACTTGCGCAGCTACGAGCCGCAGATGCGGCACTTCGGCAAGCGCTTCCGGACCATCGCCTACAATGCGCGCGGCTTTCCGCCGTCGGATGTGCCGGAGCAGGTCTCGTCCTATTCGCAGGCGCGCGCCGCCGACGATATCCTGGCGGTGCTCGATCATATCGGCGCGCCGAAGGCGCATATCGTCGGTCTGTCGATGGGCGGCTTTGCGACGCTGCATTTCGGATTACGTCACCCTGATCGGGCGCTGTCGCTATGCATCGGTGGCTGCGGCTACGGCGCCGAGCTCGATAAGCGCGAGACGTTTCGCGCCGAGGCCGACGTGATCGCGGGCATGATCCGCAAGGAGGGCATGCCGACCTTCGCCGAGCGCTACGCCTACGGGCCGACCCGCGTGCAGTACGAGAACAAGGACCCGCGCGGCCATGCCGAGTTCAAGGCCATGCTGGCCGAGCATTCGGCGGTGGGATCGGCCAACACCCAGCAGGGCATACAGAAGGAGCGCCCTTCGCTCTACACGCTGGTCGACGAGATGAAGCGGATCAAGGTGCCGACGCTGATCATCACCGGCGACGAGGATTGGCCTTGCCTGCTGCCGGGCATCCTGATGAAGCAGAGCATCCCGTCTGCCGCGCTCGCGGTGATGCCGAACTGCGGCCACGCCATCAACATCGAGGAGCCCGACGAATACAACCGGATCGTCGGCGAATTCCTGGCGCAGGTCGAGAGCGGCCGCTGGCCGCAGCGCGATCCGCGCGCGGTCAGTGCTTCGATCACGGGAATGAAGGGGTAGGCTTCACGCCGAGTTGAATCGCGGCCTTCATCCGCCACCAGACCAAGCATCCGCGCTTTTCGGGACACATCCCCGGAAGGCGCGGATTTTTTTCGGGCGTGAGCAAGCCGCGACAGCCGGCGGTGCACAACCTGTTCGCATGATTGCTGGCTGCTGCAGTCATCTCCAACGCGATCCGTTCAATTCCATGTCTTGTGACCGAAACCGCGTCCACAGATAGCCGATCGCGTGAGACGGAAGAGGAGGGCGTCTGTCATGCGCGCAAAGATTGGTCCCCCGATATCTGCAACCGATGCGGACATGAGCGCGCATCATCGTTCGTCGCATTCATTCGACCGACACAGCGCTGTCATCGGTGGTGGATAACTTGTCGCAGGTCGACGTCATAAATCCTTAAAAATAAAAAGGGGCACTACGGTGAAAGCCAAATTTCTTTCGACGGTCGGAGTCTGTCTGGTTGCTGCCGCTGCGGTGATGTGCAGCGCCGCCGCTCAGGACGACAACAAGGGCAATAACGGCCACGATCATCATCCGCACGACATCCACACCCAAACGCCGATCAAGCATCTCGTCGTCATCTTCAACGAGAACCGCTCGTTCGATCACTACTTCGCAACCTACCCGGTTGCGACCAACCCGACCGGCTCGATTCCGTTCACGGCGAAGCCGCATACGCCGAAGGTCAACAATCTCGCCAGCGCCAATCTGTTGACCAATAACCCGAACACCAATCCGGCCAACGGCACCGGCGCAACCAATCCGTTCCGCCTCGACCGCACCCAGGCCAACACCAAGTCGCAGAACCACGCCTACACGCCCGAGCAGCAGGCAGTCGACAACGGCAAGGAAGACCTGTTTCCGAAATTCACCGGTCGCGGCACCGCCGGCGGCGTCGGCGCGTTCGGCACCAACGGGCAGGTGATGGGCTATTTCGACGGCAACACCGTCACCGCGTTCTGGAATTATGCCCAGAACTTCGCGATGAGCGACAACAGCTGGACCGACACCTTTGGTCCGTCGACGCCCGGCGCGCTCGAGGTGATCTCCGGCCAGACCAACGGCGCGCAGAACATCGTCGGCTCGTCATCTTCGATCGCCGACGGCCAGGGCGGCCTGACGCTGATCGGTGATACCGACCCTGCCTACGATGCCTGCTCTAGCACGACCAGCCAGGTCCTGATGACCAGCAAGAACATCGGCGACCTGCTCAATGCCGAGCAGATTAGCTGGGGCAGCTTCATGGGCGGCTTCGACCTGACGCTCAAGAACAGCAACGGCACCACCAACTGCGGCCGCAGCACGTTCTCGAGCAACGTCAACGGCACCGTCGTGGACTACATCCCGCACCACGCCTGGTTCCAGTATTACAAGTCGACCGCCAACCCGAGCCATGCGCGGCCGAGCTCGGTGAATGCGGTCGGACACACCTATGTGCCCGGCAGCAAGACGCTCGATCCGGCCAATCACGCCTACGATCTCGAGGACTTCTATGCTTCGGTGAAGGCCGGCAACTTCCCGGCCGTCTCCTACATCAAGATGCCGGCCTATCAGGACGGTCATCCCGGCAACTCCGATCCGCTCGATGAGCAGGCCGGCAATGTCGAGCTGATCAACTTCCTGCAGAAGCAGAAGGAGTGGGGCGAGACCGCCGTCATCATCACCTATGACGACTCCGACGGCTGGTACGACCACCAGTACCTTGCACCGATCAGCGCCTCGTATGATCCCACCGCCGACCAGGTCAACGGTCCCGGCCAGTGCGGTCGCGGTATCGGCAGGCAGACGCCGCCGAACGGCCTCAACGGCCAGCCGGTAAACGGCCGCTGCGGTCCCGGTACGCGTGTCCCGTTCCTGGTGATCTCGCCCTTCGCCAAGCGGAATTACGTCAGCCACACCCGCATCTCGCAGGCCTCCGTCGTTCGCTTCATCGAGGACAACTGGCTGCACGGCCAGCGTCTCGGCGGCGGCTCGTTCGACGACAACGTCGAATCGATCGCCGACATGTTCGACTTCGAGCGCGGCCACGGCCAGGACCACGAGTACCGGCAGGACACGCTGTTTCTCGATCCGACCGCCGGCACCGTCATCGTCAGCGCGCCGGACGATCACCATCACCACTAACGCCCTTCGGTTCTGATCCAATCAGAACCGAAGCTCTGCCCTGACGCGTTCTGCTCGCGCGAACTGGTCTACAGTTCGCGCGAAAACGCTTAACGACACTGGATCTGATATGAATGGCCGCACCTTGTGGCTTCTCGGCGCCTGCCTGCTGTGCATGGCCGGCGCCGTTGCGGCCGTCGAGACGCAGGGACTTCCGGGGACCAATCCGAACCCGGTGCAGCTCAGGCGTCCGCCTGTTGCTCCGCTGTCCGCCATGGCGCAGCTCGGCCAGAAGATTTTTTTCGACGCGTCGCTGTCCTCGTCGGGCGCATTGTCATGCGCGTCCTGTCACAGTCCGGACCACGCTTACGGGCCACCCAATGATGGGCCGGTGATGCTCGGCGGGCCCGCGCAATCCCGGCAAGGGACACGCGCCGTGCCGGGCCTGACCTATCTCGAGCGGCAGCCGAATTTCAGCATCGGGCCGGAAAAGGACGAAGACGACAATGTCGTCGACTTCGCGCAACTGGCCGCGCTCGGCCAGCAGGCTCCGCGCGCCAAGAAGGTCGCGACCGGGACTGCCGCGTCGGCGGTCAACATCGTGCCGCAGGGCGGACTGTTCTGGGACGGCCGCGCCGATACGCTGCAGGACCAGGCGATCTTCCCGCTGCTTGATCCCAACGAGATGGACGGCGGCAGCACCGAAATCGTGGCGCAGAAGCTGCGCCAGGCGAGCTACGCGCCGCGCTTCGCCGAGCTGTTCGGCGCCGGTGTCTTCGACAATTCGCGGCTGCTGGTCGCGGAGGCGATGTTTGCCGTCGCGCGCTATCAGGTTGAGGAGCCGAGCTTCCATCCCTACACCAGCAAGTTCGACTACTGGCTGGAGGGCAGGGCGCGATTGAACGAGAGCGAATTGCGCGGCCTGCAATTGTTCAACGATCCGGACAAGGCCAATTGCGGCGGCTGCCATACGTCGCAGCCCACCCGGGACGGTCTGCCGCCGCTGTTCACCGATCACCAATATGAGGCGCTCGGTGCGCCGCGCAACGCCGCGCTCGCCGGCAACCGCGATCCCGACCATTTCGATCTCGGGGTCTGCGGTCCCTACCGCACCGACATTGCCGAGCAGACGCAATATTGCGGGATGTTTCTGACGCCGACCTTGCGCAACGCGGCAACGCGTCGCGTGTTCTTTCACAACGGCGTCTTCATCAGCCTCGAGCAGGTGCTCGACTTCTATAACTTCCGCGATACCAATCCGGAGAAGGTCTTTCCGCGCGGCGCCGACGGCACGGTGCGCAAGTACGATGACCTGCCGGAAAAATATCACGGCAATGTCGACGTCAGCGATCCGCCGTTCGAGCGCCATCTCGGCGACACGCCGGCGATGACGGCGCAGGACGAGGCCGACATTATCGCCTTCCTGAAGACGCTAACCGACGGCTACCAGCCGGAGCGGTGAGACGTCGCGACGTTCCATCGCGGAACCGAACCGCGAGTTGGCAGGGCTTCGTCATGCGCGCATAATGGGCGCATGAATGTCGTCGAAGGCAACGGTGCCAGAATCCCGGCAATCGGGCTCGGCACATGGGAGCTGCGCGGGCGGACCTGCGCACGCATCGTCGAGCAGGCGTTGCGGCTCGGCTATCGCCACATCGACACCGCCCAGATCTATGACAATGAGCGCGAAGTCGGCGAGGGGCTGCGTGCCTCCGGCATCAAGCGCGACGACGTGTTCGTCACCACCAAGGTCTGGACCACGCATTTCATGGCCAAGGATCTCGAGCGGTCGGCGAAGGAGAGCCTGGCGCGGCTGCGCCTGACCGAGGTCGATCTGTTGCTGCTGCACTGGCCCAATGCACAGGTGCCGCTTGCCGAGACGCTCGGCGCGCTGGCGCGGGTCAGGCAGGCGGGCCTGGCGCGGCATATCGGCGTCTCCAACTTCAAAGTGGCGCTGATCAAGGAGGCGGTGGCGGCATGTCCCGAACCGCTCGCCTGCGACCAGGTCGAGTACCATCCTTATCTCGACCAGGCCGATGTGATCGAGGCCTGTCGACGCCACGGCATGGCGTTCGTTGCCTACAGCCCGATCGCGAAGGGACGGGTCAAGGGCGACCGCGCGCTCGCGCGGATCGGCGACCGCTATCGCAAGACCGCGGCCCAGGTCAGCCTGCGCTGGCTGGTGCAGCAGAATGTCTCCGCGATCCCGCGCACCTCGAAGCTCGAGCGCCTTCAGGAGAACATCGACATCTTCGATTTCGAGCTGTCGGTTGACGACATGCGCGAGATCTCGGCGATCGGGAGCGCTGACGCGCGATGATGGGCCCGCGACGCATGGGGTCTTTGCCTGAGCATCAAGTCTTGGAAAGCATCAAGTTTTGGAAAAATGGCTGGGTCCTGATCCGGATCATGCTAATGCCCCGCTGGCCGATTGCGGCTTTGGACCGAATGGGGATTGAGGCAGGCGGGTTCCGGCCGGTATTGTAGCCCGGCGGGGAGAGACGTCACTGATGTGATCGAGTGGGATGAAGTTTCGGCCAAACGCGGATCTGATGGCGTCGGTGTTCGTGCACCTGATGCTGCTCGCGCTGATTTTCCTTTATTCGGAGGTCCATCAATTCGATCCCGTCGCCGCTGACACGGTGCCGGTCGAGATCGTGACGCCGCAGGAGGTCGCCAAGTCCGAGGTCGAGACCAAGCCCGAGCCGGCACCGAGCCCTTCGCCGACGCCCGAGTTGCGGTTGCCGTCGCTCGACAAGACGGTGGATTCGGCCAAGCCCGAACCATCGGCGCAGGCGCCCGCGCCGCAGAAGCAGCAGGCCGCGCCGCAGCCGCCGGAGAAGCAGGCGACGCCGCCGGCGCCCAAGCCCAGCCCGGCACCGCAACGTGCCGCGGCCGAGCCGCCGCCCACGCCGGCACAGCAAACGCCACCGATGCCCCAGCCAGCGGCGCAGCAACAGGCGGCAGCGTCGCCGCCTGCCTATGCGCAGCCCGAGCCTGATCTTTCGGTAAAATACAACGTCATGCTCGGCCTGCCGCCCGATATCTCCGTGAAACCGCCAGCCAGCGCGCCGTCCGGCCCCGGACCCGGCAAGGACAATTTCGACGCGGCCGCCACCGAGCAGGCCGATGTCGGCTCGAGCGTGGTTGCCGAATTCCGCCGTCACCTGAAGACCTGCCTGAAGCTCCCGCCGACGCTGAGTGCGGGCGACGACGTGAAGATCAAGCTCAGGGTGTTCATGAAGCCTGACGGCAAGCTCGCCGCGTCACCCTTGCTGATCGAAGCCACCGCCTCGGAAAAGGGGCCGCTGTTGCTGAAGAGCGCGACCGATGCGCTGCAGGCCTGCCAGCCCTATGCGATGCTGCCGCGGGATCGCTATGGCGAATGGAAGGTGCTCGACCTCGATTTCAGCCCGCGCGATTTCGCGTCGTAGACCAGGGACGAGCGGCGCACTCGGCCTCGCCCCGCGTGCGGGGAGAGGCCGGATTGCATCGCCAGATGCAATCCGGGTGAGGGGGAGTCTCCGCGAACGCGTCTCTCTCCGTCGATGCGGAAACAGCCCCTCACCCCAACCCTCTCCCCGTAAGAACGGGGAGAGGGAGCGCAGCACGGCCTCGACCGTCGCGTCAGCTTCCCATCGCCTGCCAGGCATTCGAGGCGAACTGCCGGCGCCAGATCACGATCACGACCGCGGCTGTCGTGACGAACAGCACCCAGGGGCTGACGAACCAGCCGAGATAGCCGAGCGCGAAGAAAAACGCGCGCTGGCCGCGGTTAAAGTGCCGGCCTGCGGTCTCGAACAGCCGCGTGGTGCGGATCACATGGGCCTCGGCCTCCGGCGTGTCGCGCTGGTCGGCCGGCGGCATCGCGCCGAACAGGATCGCCACATAGTTGAACAGGCGATAGGCCCAAGCGAATTTGAAGAAGGTGTAGATGAAGATCAGGATCAGCCCGATGCACTTGACCTCCCACAAAGCGGGCGAGGGCGTGAGGTTGACTGGCAGCGCGCCGAGCACGGCGAGCGCGTCATTGGTGGCGCGCAACAGCGCCAGCCCGCCGCCGATCGCGATCAGACTGGTGGAGGCAAAGAACGCGGTGCCGTTCTGCAAGCTGGCCATGATCTGCATGTCGACCATCCGTGCGTCGCGGTTGAGCAGATTCCGCACCCAGATCTCGCGATAGACATGCATCCGCGCCGATAGGCTGTCGCGCCCATACGCGGTGTGCTCCAGCGTGATGGTATAGACCAGCCATTCCAGCGCAAAGAAGCCGACGGCCAGGATGTCGGTCCAATAGCCGGTCATGTTGCCTTCCTTCGTGAGCGCGCGGCTGACTGTCCGCGCCGGGCCGCATCCGCGTCATGTACAGGTTGAACGCGCGCAATGCACTATGGCAAACTACCGAGGCAACAGGATTCCCGGACATGCTCAAGCTCGTCATCGGCAACAAGAACTATTCGTCATGGTCGATGCGGCCCTGGCTGGCGTTGCGCGCCAACAACATCCCGTTCGAAGAGGTCTTCATTCCGCTCTACACGGACCAGGCCGACAAGGACCGCATCCTCTCTTTCAGCAAGGCCGGCAAGGTGCCGACGCTGATCGATGGCGACGTCACGGTGTGGGACTCGCTGGCGATCATCGAATATCTCGCCGAGAGATTTCCCGAGGCGAAGCTCTGGCCTGCGGATCGTGCCGCGCGCGCGCATGCCCGCGCGATCTCAGCGGAGATGCATTCCGGCTTCATGCCGCTGCGCAACGAATGCGGCATGAACCTGCACCGGCCGATCCGCGCCGTCGCGCTGTCGGATGATGCGCGCGCCAACGTGGCGCGGATCCAGGATATCTGGGCCGAGTGCCATGCGCGCTACAGCAAGCAGGGTCCGTTCCTGTTCGGCGCATTCTCCGCCGCCGATGCGATGTACGCGCCCGTGGTGCATCGCTTCCGCACCTACGCGATCCCGGTGAAGGCCGAGGCGCAGCACTATGTCGATGCCATGATGCAGCTTCCGGCATTCCAGGAATGGACCCGCGACGGCGTTGCCGAGACGCTGCGGATCGCCCGATTCGAGGATGTCTGACGGTTGCTGCGCTTCCGAATTGTGACAGCGGTCGCAAAGATCGCGGCTTGACGCCGCGGGGCCGAAGGCGTCGAATCCGGGAAGGCTGGTTTTGCAAGTCGTGAAAGGACTTAGACCATGGGCATTCTCGATTCCCTGGAGAATTCGCCGGAGCTGAAAGGCATGCTTGGCCAGCTTGGCGCGGCGGTGATCCCCGTCGTGCTCGGCGAGGTCCTGGGCAATGGCGGGCAGGGCGGCTTGTCCGCGATCGTCGCCAAGCTCGAGCAGGCCGGGCTCGGCGAGCAGGTCAAATCCTGGATCGGTACCGGTCAGAACCTGCCGATCACCGCTGAGCAGCTCCAGCAGGTGCTCGGCAGCGACACGGTCAAGCAGCTCGCCGCCAGGTTCAACATTCCGGTGGACCAGCTGTCCAAGGTGCTCGCCCAGCAACTTCCGGCTGCGGTCGACGGCGCGAGCCCGGGCGGCAAGCTGCCGCAGACCGCTTGAGCCGGTGGAATCAGGGTTCCAACCGGGCTCGGCGGGCAATTTCCGGCTGGCACGCAAATTGCTGCCTATCGCCCTGAAAAACCTGCAAAAATCGCACCTTCGCTATGCCCCAATCTTGCTGGATTTGGGGAGGTGCGATGTGCTAGCTTGCCGCAGGGTTCTCAAAATGCCGGCCTGAGCTATCGGGACTGTCAGCTCAGCCAGCAATCTCTAAGAAAATGGAGAGGGCGTTGAAGCATAAGTACTCGATTGGCGAGACCGTCTATTTCACGGCCAGCAACGTGGCGCGCCCCGCCGCGAGCGGCACCTATCAAGTGATCCGTCTGCTGCCGACCGACGGTGACGATTGCCAATATCGCATCAAGAGCTCGACCGAAGCCTTCGAACGGGTGGCCAAGGAGAGTCAGCTCGCGCTGTCCTGAAGGAGTTGCGCGCAAGCCGGCGGCTGGAGCGGGTTCCGCGCCGCCGCCGTCAAAAGGCCCTGTTCGCAGACCCATTGTGCTGAAGGTTGGACGTCGGGGTGGCGGCGTTCGCCGTCGCCGATTGTGCTTACGCTGCGTTGAGGGACATCGCGCATGAACTGGGCTTCCTCGCTGGATCAGATCTGGCGCTCACCGACCTTCCCGATGTGGCTGACGCTGGCCGCCGCGGGGTTCTTTGGGATCGTCGTTCTGGTCACGCTGCTGCGTGCGGAAAAATCCGTCGCCAACGGCGCGCTGACCGTGATCACGCTGCTGTCGATCGCGGTTGCGGTCGCCGCGACGATCCGTGGCTTCGGCCCGGGCGGGCAGGCGGCGCCGGCCGAGACACGGACGGCGCAACTGGCCAGCCAGACGGTGCCGGCGCTGGCCTGCGTCGACGACCTCGCCGGAGACGCCGTTCTCAACGCCTGCGAGAAGGTGCTGTTCGGTTCATCGGATACGGCGGCAGCGGCGGTCAGCTACGCGGCGGCGCAGGTCTCGCGCCTGACTGCGCTCGGCGACCTCGCGACTGCCGAGCGCAATTCGACCACCGAGTTGCAGGCGCTGCGCCGCGCCATCGAGCATGACCGCTATGGCCTGGTCGCCTATGCGCTGATGGCGCGCGACCACTGCACGCCGACCGCGTGCCCCGCGTTCCGCTCGCTCGGCGACAACCATCAGATCATCGCCAACATGAACGAGCGGACCTACGAGAACCTGATCACGCGCTACGCAGGGTCGTGGAACGCGCCGGCCGGCGCCCAGGCATCGGCTGCCTCCGGCTTGGTCGCGGCGCTGCCGCAGTCGTTGCCCACCGGCAAGCCGACCAATGCGGAGTTTCCGAGTTCGGCGAACACGCCGCCGGTCAGCATCATGACGCCCGAGCCGGCAAAGCCGGCCGCCGCCGCACCAGCGCCGGCCGCGCGCGCCGCCGCGCCGCCCGCCGCAGCCCCGAAGCGTCCGCCGGCGGCGAAGCGCCCGGTCCAGATCGCGCCGGCCCCGGCCGCGCCGGCGTCGCCTCCTGCCGCCGCCAGCGCACCGGCGGCTGCGAACGAGCAATGAGCGTGATGACGGCGGCTTGAGCCGCCGTCGTTGCGCCGTTCCGGCTTCGTTTGGCTCGAAAGGCGCTCTAGTCCCGATATCCACCGCCGCGGAGAGCGCTCCCTTTTCAAAGCGCTCGCCGGCCGCTACATCCGGCGCATGCCGCTTCATCTCATCAAGCTCGCCGTCGGTTGCGACTCCGTCAAGGAACTCAAGGGCTGGGTTGCCGAACGGATGGCGACCGCGAAGAAAAAGGGCCTGCCGCTCCGTCACGTCCACATCACGCGGATGACGCCGAAGCGCGAGGAGGAGATCCTTGCCGGCGGCTCGCTCTATTGGGTGATCCGCGGCGAGATCGCCGCGCGCGAGAAGATCATCGCCATCGAGCCGTTCCGCGACAAGGACGGCATCGGACGCTGCCGGCTGGTGATGCAGCCCAAGGTGATCGCGGTCTCGCCGCGGCCGATGCGGCCGTTCCAGGGCTGGCGCTACCTGACCGCAGACTCCGCGCCGGCCGATCTCACCAAGTCGAGCGCCGCCAGCGTGGCATCGATGCCCGAGCCGATGCGCCGCGAGTTGCGCGACCTCGGCTTGCTGTAAGCAATCGGGCTGCTCTGAGCAATCGAACGGCAGTGATCCGGGATCACTGGGTCACGAGATGCAGCCGAGCCCATTCTGAGGCCGGGACCTCGACATAACGGCTACCCGCCCTGTCGGCGGTGACGTCGAACAGTTCATGGCCGATCCCCATCTCGCTGAGATATCTCCGGAACTGATCGGTGAAGATTGTGGTAAGGCTTTCGCGGTGCTCGGCAGAGACGTTGGGTGCGAGCCGGTCGTAGATCTGCATCCTTGCGGTCAGGATGACGCGGTTGCCGGGCGGCAGGTTACGATGCACGCCGCCCGCAAGCATCAATACACATGCAAGCTCGCAGGGCACACCGGAGAGCTTTTCCTTCGCATCCAGCGGGCCGCCAGGCCGCTTCAGTGCAAAGCATTCCTCCTCGGGTTTTCCGTTGCATGCCTCGACCTCGGTTGCCGCCACCGCCGCATCGACCGAGGCTGGCAGCGACGGTGAGGTCGGAGCCCGGTTTGACATTGATCACCACCGGCAGCTTGCGTCCGTTCTGCCGGTCGAGGATCGCTAGCAGGCGCTTGTAGGTGTCCCATTGCACCGCGCCTTCGGCCGCGATCCAGTTCGAGCAGCCGGGGCCGCAGGCATCAGGCGCACCATGCGCGACGTAGAAGATCATGGCGCCGGGCGCCGAATTGACGCCGCCGACCGGCGGCCGGGTCTGTGCCTGCGTCCCAGCCGCGGCCAGCAGCGCGATGCCAAGAACAATGCCTTGCCTGAAGTAATGGTTCATTCCGATCGCCCTTGAAAGGCGCGATCATCCATGCGTCGCGAGCGTGGCGCAAGCACCCGGCCGCACAGATGAGGCCGAGCCCTCATTACAGGCTCGCATCCTCTCTGCGCATGAACCGTTTCACACTTTTCCGGTCCGGTCTCAGACCGCGATATTGTCGATCAGGCGCGTGCTGCCGAGCTTTGCCGCCACCAGCATCCGCATCGGGCCGTCCTTCGGCGAGCCGATCGGCGCCAGGGAGGCGGCGTGGCGCACTTCGAGATAATCGAGCACGAAGCCGGCCCTGGTGATCGCCGCGGCGCCGTCAGCCATTGCGGTCGCGGTATCCTCGCCGGCGCGCAGGCGGCCGGCCGTTTGCTTCATCACCCGGTGAAGCTCAGGGGCGGCGCGCCGTTCCTCCGGCGAGAGGTAGACGTTGCGTGACGACATCGCGAGACCGTCGCGCTCGCGCACCGTTTTGGATCCGATCACCTTGACCCCGAGGTCGAGGTCCGCGGCCATCTGGGTGACGACCCGGAGCTGCTGAAAGTCCTTCTCGCCAAAGATCGCGACGTCGGGCCGGACCTGGGTGAACAGCTTGCCGACCACGGTGGCGACGCCGCCGAAGAAATGCGGCCGGAAGCGATCCTCGAGCCCGGCGGTGGCCGGCCCCTCCGGCACGATCCTGGTGGCGAAGCCGTCCGGGTACATCGCCTTCACCTCGGGATGCCAGATCAGGTCGACGCCCTCGGCGGCGAGCTTGGCGACGTCGGCTTTCCAGGTGCGCGGATAGGAGCCGAAATCTTCGGTCGGCGCGAACTGGGTCGGGTTGACGAAGATCGAGACGACGACCCGCTTGGCGCGGCGCTTGGCGAGCCGCACCAGCGACACATGGCCGTCATGGAGCGCTCCCATGGTTGGGACCAGCGCGACGGTTGCCTTCTTGACGCGCAGCGTGTCGACGGCGCGACGAAGGGCGGGGACGGTACGGACGACGGTGGGATTTCTCGGCATCTGGTCTCGGCTCGTGGGGCAATCCGGGTGGGAACGAATCTGGGCGGGGCGGGTTGGCGTTCGGCAGGTCACGCAGCTTACCAAGTCCGAACCACGATCGGCAAACCGGCCGATAAGCCTTACACGATCTCGAACGTGCGCGGATCAAAGCCGCCGATCGACGCAGCAGTCTTGCTTGATCGATTCATCAGCACCGCCGCAATCGATTTCCTGTCGCAGCGATGCATTTCACTTGACCGCAGCGGCGCTCGCTTTGAAGATCATTGCGGGGATTTGAATCATGTTGGTGCAGGCTCGTCAGGGTCAATCCGGCTCCGCACATGTCATCGTGCTGGGCAACGAGAAGGGTGGATCGGGAAAGTCGACCACCGCCCTGCATATCGCCGTCGCGCTGCTGAAGGCCGGGCAACGCGTCGCCAGCATCGATCTCGACTGCCGCCAGCAGAGCTTCACCCGCTACATCAGCAATCGCCAGGCCTGGGCGCGACGCACCGGGCTCGACCTCGAGCTCCCGGCACACCACTGCATCAAGTACGGCGAGACGATGCAGATCGAGGAGAACGAGAACGCGGAATTCCAGCAGTTCATGGCCGCTGTGAGCGCGGTGGAACGCGCCTGTGATTTCATCGTCATCGATACCCCGGGCGCGGACAGCTACCTGATGCGGCTCGCGCATTCGATGGCCGACACTTTGGTAACCCCGATCAACGACAGCTTCCTCGATTTCGACGTGCTCGGCACCGTCGATCCCGCGACCTATGCGGTGACCGGCGAGAGCCATTATGCGGAGATGGTGCGCGACACCAGACGCAAGCGCCGCCAGCTCGATGGCGCCTCGACCGACTGGATCGTGGTGCGCAACCGGCTCTCGATGCTCGGCTCGCGCAACAAGCAGCTGGTGGCCGACGGCTTGAAACAGCTCTCGCTGCGGCTCGGGTTCCGTGCGGTCGACGGCTTTGCCGAGCGGGTGGTCTATCGCGAATTCTTCCCGCGCGGGCTGACGGCGCTCGACGACATCGACGAGGCGACGCTCGGCACCCGCCCGAGCCTCGGTCACGTCACCGCCCGCGAGGAGGTAATGAGCCTGCTGCGCCAGCTCAAGCTGCCGCTCGACGAGCGCGGCCGCCGCAGGGCCGCCAACCGGGCCGAATGGTTCAGCCAGGTCGACAAGCCGCTGGAAGTCGACGACATCATCGGCGGCTAGACCGCCGGGCACTCCTTCTGGCAGGTTCCAGGGCGTCGGGCGTCCAGGAAGTGACTATCGTCACTTCCTGGCCCGTCCAGAAGAACGGTAGTCTTGCGGGGTTTTCGGCCACTCCGTCGCCAATATGCCGGAACAAAGCTGGCCAGATCCGGTTTTCCCAAGCCAGCCGCGTTTCCGCTCCCCGTCGGTTGGTCTTGAGGTATTATCGTGCCGCAGAACCATGGCGCCAGAAGCGAATGCACAAAGGTTGTGTGCACCGCACAATGAACGTGCTGCGAAGTCCCAACTTTTAGACTTCCTGTCACAGCGCTGTGACATATATTCTCAAAAGGAGGCCGAAGAGTCTCCGGCCAAGAATAGCCCTAAAAAGGCGGGCACCTCGAGGACGTCATGAAGCGTGGAATTCTCGTTCTGCTTTCTCTCTCCGTGGTGATCACGGCGGCCTATTTTACCGCGAGCAAGTGGGCGATCCGTCATGAAACTCTCATGTTCAAGGACCCGACGCGCGATGAGCGGCCGGTCGCGGTCGACGTTGCCGTGCGCTTCGACAAGGAGATGCAGGCCGACGCTGGCATGATCACGCTGCCGGTTGCGATCCTCAATCATGGCAATACCGTCAAATTCACCGAATATTCCTTCCTCGCGAACGTGTTCGCGGCGCGCGGCTATCTGACCATCAGCATTCAGAACGACCTGCCGTCGGACGGACCGATGGTGACCAAGGTCGGTGAGCTCTATGTCGGCCGCCTGCCGCAGTACCAGCGCGGCATCACCAACATCAAGTTCGCGATCGAGGAGATGAAGAAGCGCAAGCCGAACGCGGACTACAGCAAGCTGACGATGGTCGGCCATTCCAATGGCGGCGATATCGCGATGTATTTCGCCAAGCAATATCCGGACGAGATCAAGAAGGTGGTGACGCTGGACAATCTGCGCGTGCCGTTCATGACCGACGGCAAGTTCAAGATCCTGTCGTTCCGTTCGCATGACTCGCAGTTCAAGCCGGATCCGGGCGTCGTTCCCGATGCCGACGAATGCGAGAAGGCCGGCATCACCGTGGTGAACACCAACTTCCAGCACAACGACATGCGTGACACCGGGCCCGAGAAGGCCAAGGACTCGATCCAGGCCATGCTCGATAAATTCCTCGCCGATACCGACAGCGCTGTCGCGCCGGTCGACACCAGGAATGCGCCGCCGAAGATTCTGGAGCCCGGTCCCGTCTCGCTTTACGTGCCGGTCGAGAAACCTCAGACCTTGACCGATAAGCTCAAGAAGTCGCTCTCGCTGACCAAGACCGAGACGAAGAAGGATCCGTCGGTCACGAATTGACCGGGCGGCTCGCGGTCCAGGCTGGCCTCTCACGTTGACCAATCCACTGCCGCGGCCCACATAGTGTTTGCTGTACGAGGCAAGCGCTGATGGCCGGCAAGACGATCAAACCGACATCCGGAAGCGATGTACGCCCGGCCCATGCGCCTGGCGTGCCGGCATCCAGCGCGAACGACATCGCGGCATTCGTCGCCAAGGCGCGGGCGATGTCGCCGCATCGCGCCGGCGCCCACGGCAGGCTGGTGTTCGCGCTCGACGCCACGATGAGCCGGCAGCCGACATGGGACATGGCGTGCACGCTGCAGGCGGACATGTTCCGCGAGGCCGGCGCGCTCGGCAGTCTCGATATCCGCCTCGTCTATTATCGCGGCTTCAATGAATGCCGTGCGTCGGGCTGGATCTCCGACAGCGCGCAGCTCGCGCGGCTGATGAGCAAGATCGATTGCCAGGGCGGCAACACCCAGATCGGCAAGGTGCTGTCCGAGACGCGTCGCGAAGCGGTCGAGGCAGGGGTGCGCGCCTTGGTGTTCGTCGGCGACGCGATGGAGGAGAGCGCCGACGATCTCTGCGCCAAAGCCGGTGAGCTCGGCCTGCTCAAGGTGCCGGTCTTCATGTTCCAGGAGGGCAGGGATGCGACCGCCGAGCAAACGTTTCGCGAGATCGCGCGACTGACCGGCGGCGCCTGGTGCAGGTTCGATCCCGGCGCGGCCGCCCAGCTCCGCGAATTGCTGCGTGCCGCCGCAGCCTATGCCGCCGGCGGCCGCGAGGCGCTGCTGCAACTGGCGAAGACGACGAGCGGCGCGGCGAAGCTGATCGGCCAGATGAAATAGCGCCGCGTCGCGTCAGGCTCCGCCTGATGCCGGGGAGACGAAGCTTCGCATGCTTTTTGCCGCCGGGCCGCCTATATTCCCGACATGCCAACGCTGATCGCCGGCGTCATCGCCGTTGTCGTCCTTTATTCCGCGCTGCAGATGTTCCGTGCGGCCAATCCCGCCGTGCTTGCGCGCGCGATCAAGATCGGCGGCGGGGTGCTCGCGCTGGCGGTCGCGGCCTTTACCGGCGTGCGGGGCGAACTGGCGGTGGCAATTCCGCTCGGCATTTTCGGCGCCGGACTGCTCGGCTGGTCGCCGTTCGGAAGCACCGGATTTCCCAATCTCGGCGGTATGTTCGGCGGTTCGCGCAGCCAGGGACAAAGCTCGCGGGTGCGCTCGCAATATCTCGATATGACCCTCGATCACGGCAGCGGCGTGCTCAGGGGCCAGATCGTGGCCGGACCGCAGGCCGGCCGCATGCTCGATGAGTTCGACCTGTCGCAGCTATTGGCGATGGTCCCGAGCTTCGACGCCGAGAGCGTCGCGCTACTTGAAAGCTATCTGGACCGCCGCTTTCCCGCCTGGCGTCAGGACGCACAGGGCGACCGGGCACGGGGGCAGGGCCGTGCGGCGTCGGGCGGCAAAATGACGAACGAGGAGGCCTATCAGATCCTTGGCCTGCAGCCGGGAGCGTCGCGCGACGACATCAGCCGGGCTCACCGAACCCTGATGAAGAAACTCCATCCCGACCAGGGGGGCTCGACGTACCTCGCGGCCCGTGTGAACGAGGCCAAGGACACTCTGCTTCGCACGCATCTCTAACTCCGGCTACGCTACCAACGCCACAGCCGAGAGCTGCCTTCCGTTTCTGATTGATGCCCCGTCTGGCCCGCCGCTTCCGGCGTGGCCGATCGCTCTTTCGGGAAAACTTAACCGTAAAATCTTGACGAGAAGTTTCATGGTTGCGCCGCTCGCGGACGGCCGGCTGTTTTCGCGGCGGCAAAAGCAAAACGGCCGGCGCTTGCGGCGCCGGCCGTTCGAAATCAGCAGATGCTGACGATCAGTTGCGAACGGTGATGCAGGAGATCTCAGCGCGCTTCAGCGTCTTGCAAGCCGCCTCGGCCTGATCGCGCTCGAGGCCGGCAAAACGGGCGCGATAGAGCTTGCGATTATCCTTGGCGACCACCTCGGTAAACGGGTCCGCCTTGCTGAGCAGGCCGCGGGCCGAGCTGCGCGCCAGGTCGATGCGCTTGTTGGCTTCGCCCTCGGACTCCAGCGCGCCAACCTGGATGATCCAGCCGGTATGCGCGGCGCTCGGCTTTGCTGAGCTGGTCGGCGGGGCGGCCTGCACGCTGCGGGTTGCAGATTCGATCGACGCGACGGCCTGCGGCGCCGGGGTAGCAGGTGCATGGACGGCCGAGGCCGGCAGCACGCCGAGGATGCCGTTGCCGGTGCCGAAATTGGCCGGCTGCGGCGGCATTTCCGGCCTCGAGGTCTCGGCGGCCCGCGCCATCATCGCATTGGAGGTCTCGGGGACCTCGCCGCGCGAGGGGATCGTGTTGGTGATCGGAGGCGCGGACTGCGCCGGGCCAGCCGCGGCGAGCTTGATCTGGCCGGCCTTGACCTGCACCGTCTTCACCTTGACCGGCTTCATCGGTTCAGCCGAGCCGGGGATCGCGGCGATCGGCTGGGTCTGGATCACGCCTGAGGTCAGCGGCGCCGGCTCGGGCTTGGCCTGCGGCTCCGGCTTGGCCGGGAGCGGCGGCAGCGCAGCGGCGGCCGCCGCCATCAGCGAGGGCTTGCTGGCCGGGCGCGGCGCCTGGATCGCGGCAGCTGCAGCGGCGGGCTCCGATGCCGCGACGGGCGAGGTGTCCGGCGCGCGCGCATTATCCGCGTCGGCGACCTCGACATTGGCGTCGGCCGGATTGCGTTCGGTGATCGCGGCGGCAGTGCGGGTGGTCGCGGCCTTCCCGACGTTCTCGGCGAGCAGGTTGCGCATGATGGCGTCACGCGAGCCGCCGCTGCGGCCGCCTAGCACCACGCCGACCAGGAAGCGATTGCCGCGGCGCATCGAGGTCACGAGGTTGAAGCCGGAGGCGCGGGTGTAGCCGGTCTTGATACCGTCGACGCCCTCGACGTTGCCGAGCAGATGGTTGTGGTTGCGGATCGATTGGCCGCGGAAGTTAAACACCGAGGTCGAGAAGTAGCGGTAGTAGCGCGGGAAGCGGTCCTGGATCGCGCGGCCGAGGGTCGATTGATCGCGCGCCGTCGTCACCTGCTCATCGTTGGGCAGGCCGGAGGCGTTGCGATAAACGGTCCGGCTCATGCCGAGCGCGCGGGCCTTGCGGGTCATCATCCGGGCGAAATCGTCTTCGCTGCCGCCGATCGCCTCGGCGATCACGACCGCGGCGTCATTGGCCGAGCGGGTGACCAGGCCCTTGATGGCGTCTTCGACCTTGATGGTCGAGCCGGGCCGCAGGCCGAGCTTGGTCGGGTCCTGTTCGGAGGCGTGCTCGGACACCGGCATTTCGGTGTCGAGCTTCATCTTTCCGGAATCGAGGCGCTCGAACAGCAGATAGAGCGTCATGATCTTGGTCAGCGAGGCTGGGTGGCGCAGGCCGTCGGGACTGGTGGCGGTCAGCACCGAACCGGTGTTGCCGTCGACGATGATCGACGCGAATTGCGGGCTGTAGCTCTCGCGCGCTTCCTGGCTGTGGTGGTGACGGGCGTAGTGGCGCCGGTGACGGCGCGCCTCGGCGCTATCACTCGTGATCAGGATCGCCGTCGTGACGGTCACGAGCCCAAGAACGCCAACTCGCAGCGCCCGCGAGGAGGCCAAGGTTGTTCGAAGCATCTACTTCCCCGTCCCAATTTCTATCTAGATCACTGGCTCGTGAGGCGAAATTGTGCCCGGCGGCCATCGATCCTTGCCTGCGCAACAAACCACTTCGGGCAGAACCATCGGCCGAGGTGGCGGCTCAGGTCGCTCTTCTAGCTAAGGTGTTGTTCACAAACAGCTTTCGAGGCTGTCTGTCGGAAGGCGAACAAAGTCCGGGAATCAGGTTAGGCGGACCGAGTTTCCAAAAGATTAAGCAACCGTTGCGTAGTCCCCCGGGGTTTATCGCGAATGCCGGAGATTCGGGGTTGTGGGGTTGTGGGATTGTGCGACGCACAATATTCGTTGACTCTATTGTGCGATGCGATATGGCTATCGGCGTCAGGGGGCCGGGAGCTTCCCGGCAATGGGAATTTGCGCCTTCAAGTCTGGGAAAAGGAATTCCATCCATGGTCAAGATCGAAGACATTCAGAACTACGGCAAAGAGCATTTCGAGTCGGTCACCGCGTCGGCGAACAACCTGCAGAGCGGCGTTCAGGCCATCGCCACCGCCTATGGCGACTATGCCAAGAAGTCCTTTGAGGACACCAAGTCGTTCGTCGAGAAGCTGTCGGGCGTGAAGTCGCTGGACAAGGCGCTCGAGGCGCAGACCGAGTACCTGCGCTCGTCCTACGAGACCTTCGTTGCGGAATCGCAGAAGATCGCCGGCCTGTACAGCGACTGCGCCAAGCAGACCTTCAAGCCCTATGAGGGTCTGGTCTCCAAGTTCGCGCCCGCTGCTCAGTAAGCGCAGCGGACCAAGACAAGCGAAAAGCCCGGCTGTTTGGCCGGGCTTTTTTGCTGTGCCTGAAGCGGGGACTATTTGGCCAGCCGCAGCTTGCTGAGGGCGGTTCCGATCGTGTTGAACGTCGTCAGGATCTGGGTCGAGCTGGTCAGCATGAAGAATTTGTCGGGCGTGCTGGCGCAATTCTTCAGGACGGTCGAGGTCGGATCGGCGGGCGAGTGCGTGTTCACCTGGATCGTGTAGATCGTGTACAGCGGCTGGCCGCTGGAGTCCTTCGCGGCCTGCAGATTCTGGCACAGCAGGGCCTGCCTGGCGTCGATCGGGTTGCCGGAGGCCTGCGTGCGGCCGTCGCCGTATTCGGGCCAGCGGTCCTCGGTGTTCAGACCGTCGGACAAGAGAATGATGACCCGGTTGTAGGTGGTGTTGGAGTCCTCCGCCGGCGTGTTCAACGGGCCGCCCACCAGTAGCGACTGCCATGCCCACGCCAGGCCGACCGCCTGGTTGGTGCCGCCGGTCGGCTGCATCGCGTTGACCGCATTTTTGAGCGCGGTCCAGTTGTAGCTCAACGGAATGATCGGCTCGAGCTGCGGCGAGGAGTTGCTGCTGCAGTAGGAGTAGCCGTTCTCAAAGAGCTCGTTGGCCGGGAAAAGCGTGGTGACGTCGGATGACGCCGGCAGCACGCCGGTCGCATCATTCGGCTGGGTGCGGTCGGCGATGCAGCCCGTCCAGTTGCCGATCGGGTTGGTGGACGCTTGCCGCCAGTCGTTTTTCACGGTGGGGATCTGGTTGGTCGAGGTCCATTGATTGTTGGTCCATCCGACGACGGCGCTGACCCGGGGCTGGCCCTGATTGTCGGCCGTGTCGTTGGGGCCGGGCTGCGTCCAGTCGTGGGTATACAGCTTGCCGGTGCATTGATAGACGCCGCCGGAGGTGCCGCAACTGCAGCCGGAGACATCGTTACCCGACGAATTCTTCGGACAGCTGCACGACGTCGAGCCGCTGCAGAACACGCCGGTGCCGACCTGCGTGCTCACCCAGCAGCCATTGTAGCGCGTGTAGGAGTTCGCATCGACGCTGGGGCAGATGTAGCCTGAATAGGTCCCGCTCGAGGGGATGTAGTTCGCGCTGCCCGTATTTGTCGGGCTCTTCTGGCAGGTGAAGCCGCCGTTGTTGTTGGTCCACGGGCATCGCGCACCGGGTCCGACCGCGTGCCAGTTCATCGGCAGGCTTGCCTGCATGGTGCCGTTGGCGGGCTGCGTGGTCGGGGGATTGAGCCAGTCGGTCCAGTCGATCCAGCTCTGACCGACATTGCTGGTGCCGACATTGACGACCTTCTCGAACGGAATGACGGAGATATAGACGTCACCATTGTTCTTGCTCAGCGCGCTGAGCTGGTCGATCAGCCCGCCGGTTCCGGCCACCGCGTTGCGCAGCGCGGTGATCTTGTTGTCGTCCGACATCGATCCCGTGTTGTCGAGGGCGAGGGCGACGCGCATCTTGACGTTGCCCCAGGTGGTGGTCGTCGAGCTCTTGAAACCCAGCGTCGGAAAACCGGCCAGCTGCATGAAATCGGATTTGATGTGGCCGGATCCGCCCAGCAGGATGGTGGCCGCCGCGCTCGAGGTCGGGGTGGTGTAGTTCGCCGTGACGGAAATGCCCTGGCCGTCCTTATTGGTGTAAAGCGCGGTGAAATAGGTCTGCGCCTTGCTCGGGATATCCGCAGCCGTGATGTTGCCCATGGTCAGATCCTTGGACAGCATCAGCGCGGTCGAATCGAGGGCTGCCTGCATCGCGGAGCGGGCGTTGTTGGCGCGGGTATAGTCGATCGCGGCTCCCACGAAAGCGAGGAGCGGCAGCATTGCGAAGGTGAAGATCACCGCGACATTGCCGTTATTTGCCCTGGAAAACCGGCGAGCAACCGCGCAGACGCGATCGGAAATGGCTGAACCAAGCATGGCACTCTCGTCGAAATGGATTGCGGTGGCATCTCGACCGGCGCCGCTAAACAGATGGTGAATCGGGCGCGGGAAACCCGGCAGGGCGGCGCGGGGGAGGCTCAAAAGCCGGGCAAAAGCGCTCGCTATCCTCAATGACGTCTAAATTGGCCGCCCGACTCCTTTGTCAAATCGGGCAGAAATGATTAACCTTCCGAGGGTTGCCGCGCCCGGAATCGGACCGGTGGGCCGCGCCGGGTCTGCGCTTGCGGCTGGGCCTCGCGAGGCCCATATTCGGGAAGTCGATCCGGCCGCCGGATCGGACCGGGAGCGGCAATCTGGAAAGCATTGCTGGGGGTTCCGCGATCAGTCTTGCGGCAATCGCGACCACCATCCAATTGCCATCCGGTTTCCCGCCATCCGGTTTCCCTTGGGGAATTCGAACGCCTGAGCCATGTTGCGATCCACGTTGACAGTCCCGATTTCCGAGCCGGTTTCGTCGATGCCGGCGGTGGCCGCCGCGCCGGCGCCGAAAATGAACAATGATGACAACCGCAATGGGACGGGCAACGGCCCCTCGACCTCGGTCATCACCAAGGTCAAGCCGAAGACCAAGCGTCCGAACCTGTACCGAGTCCTGATCCTGAACGACGACTACACGCCGATGGAGTTCGTCGTTCACGTGCTGGAACGATTCTTCAACAAGGACGCCGAGGCGGCGACCAAGATCATGCTGCACGTTCATCACCACGGGATCGGCGAGTGCGGCGTTTTTACCTACGAGATCGCCGAGACCAAGGTGACGCAAGTCATGGACTTCGCGCGCAAGCACCAGCATCCACTGCAGTGCGTGATGGAAAAGAAATAGGTCGCTGGAACGACTGACCCGCCGCGAGGCGCGGAATGGGTCTTGCATCGCGGTTTTTGATGGTGGTGAACGGCGTTCCCGTACGATCACGGGCGTCGCCGCGCGACGCCCCGATGCCCCGAATTTAGAAGAAAACCATCATCGCGGGACCGGTCTTTCGCCACGATCCGTCGTAACTATATCAAAGACGATCACGAAGGTTGTTATTGCCTGACCCGGTAATGGCGATCATGATGGCAGGGGGCCATAGAGGACGCGAATGCCAACTTTTTCCCAAAGCCTTGAACAGTCGCTGCACCGTGCATTGGCGATCGCAAACGAGCGCCACCATCAATACGCGACGCTCGAACATCTGCTGCTGTCGCTGATCGATGACTCGGATGCGGCGGCTGTGATGCGGGCCTGCAGCGTCGATCTCGACAAGCTCAGGACCAGCCTCGTTAATTATCTCGAGACCGAATTCGAAAACCTGGTGACTGACGGCGCCGATGACGCGAAGCCGACCGCCGGGTTCCAGCGCGTGATCCAGCGCGCGGTGATTCACGTCCAGTCGTCCGGTCGCGAGGAAGTGACCGGCGCCAACGTCCTGATCGCGATCTTCGCCGAGCGCGAGAGCCACGCCGCGTACTTCCTGCAGGAGCAGGACATGACGCGCTACGACGCCGTCAACTACATCAGCCACGGCATCGCCAAGCGGCCCGGCGTGTCCGAGGCGCGGCCGGTGCGCGGCGTCGACGAGGAAACCGAGACCAAGGGCAACGAGGACGCCAAGAAGAAGGGCGAGGCGCTCGAGACCTATTGCGTCAACCTCAACAAGAAGGCGCGCGACGGCAAGATCGATCCGGTGATTGGCCGCAATGCCGAGATCAACCGTGCGATCCAGGTGCTGTGCCGCCGCCAGAAGAACAACCCGCTGTTCGTCGGCGAAGCCGGCGTCGGCAAGACTGCGATCGCCGAAGGCCTCGCCAAGCGCATCGTCGACAGCGATGTGCCGGAAGTGCTGGCGGCCGCGACCGTGTTCTCGCTCGACATGGGCACGCTGCTTGCGGGCACCCGCTATCGCGGTGATTTCGAGGAGCGGCTCAAACAGGTCCTGAAGGAACTGGAGGCGCATCCGAACGCCATCCTGTTCATCGACGAGATCCACACCGTGATCGGCGCCGGCGCCACCTCCGGCGGCGCGATGGATGCGTCCAATCTGCTGAAGCCCGCGCTGGCTTCGGGCACGATCCGCTGCATGGGCTCGACCACCTACAAGGAATACCGTCAGCACTTCGAGAAGGACCGCGCGCTGGTGCGGCGCTTCCAGAAGATCGACGTCAACGAGCCGACGGTGGAAGACGCAATCGCGATCCTCAAGGGCCTGAAGCCCTATTTCGAGGATTACCATCGGCTGAAATACACCAACGAGGCGATCGAGGCGGCGGTGCAGCTGTCGTCGCGCTACATCCACGACCGCAAGCTGCCCGACAAGGCGATCGACGTGATCGACGAGTCCGGCGCGGCGCAGATGCTGGTCGCCGAGAGCAAGCGCAAGAAGACGATCGGCATCAAGGAGATCGAGACCACGATCGCGACCATGGCGCGGATCCCGCCGAAGAGCGTGTCGAAGGACGATGCCGAGGTGCTGAAGCATCTCGAGCAGACCTTGAAGCGCACGGTGTTCGGCCAGGACAAGGCGATCGAGTCGCTGGCGGCGTCGATCAAGCTGGCGCGAGCCGGCCTGCGCGAGCCGGAGAAGCCGATCGGCAGCTATTTGTTCTCGGGTCCGACCGGCGTCGGCAAGACCGAGGTGGCGAAGCAACTGGCGGCGTCGCTCGGTGTCGAGCTGCTGCGCTTCGACATGTCCGAATATATGGAGCGGCACACCGTGTCGCGCCTGATCGGCGCGCCTCCCGGCTATGTCGGTTTCGACCAGGGCGGCCTGCTCACCGATGGCGTGGACCAGCATCCGCATTGCGTCGTGCTGCTCGACGAAATCGAGAAGGCGCACCCGGATCTCTACAACGTGCTGCTGCAGATCATGGATCATGGCCGGCTCACCGACCACAACGGCAAGCAGGTCAACTTCCGCAACGTGATCCTGATCATGACCACGAATGCCGGCGCGGCCGATCTTGCGCGGCAGGCCTTCGGCTTCACCCGCTCGAAGCGGGAAGGCGACGATCACGAGGCGATCAATCGCCAGTTCGCGCCGGAGTTCCGCAACCGGCTGGATGCGATCGTCTCCTTCGCGCACCTCAATGCCGAGGTGATCGGCATGGTGGTCGAGAAGTTCGTGCTGCAGCTTGAGGCGCAACTCGCCGACCGCGACGTCACGATCGAGCTGTCCGAGCCTGCAAAGGCCTGGCTGATCGAGCACGGCTATGACGAGCAGATGGGCGCACGTCCGATGGCGCGCATCATCCAGGAACACATCAAGAAGCCGCTCGCGGATGAGGTGCTGTTCGGTCAGCTCAAGGGCGGCGGACACGTCCGCGTCATCCTGGTCAAGGACGAGGCGACTGCCAAGGACAAGATCGGCTTCGAATATGTCGAGGGCCCGGTCACGCCGAAGCCCGAGAACCTGCCGCCGCGCAAGCGCAAGCCGCCGAAGGGCGGTCCCAACGGCGGCGGAGGCGGCACCAAGGGGCCGGCCTCAAAGGGACCGATGGTCAAGGTCTGAGGCGCGAGCGAACAACCAAACGAAAAGGCCGGCTGAACAGCCGGCCTTTTTGTTTCTGGCGGTGGGAGGGGCGTCTCCGTGCCTTCACTCGCCCTTCAGCCGCTGACCCTCCTGGACTCGCACCCGGTCGGCGCCGCGGCTGCCGGCGGAGGACAGCCGGAGCGTGCTGAGCGCAGCTCCCACGACGGCAAAGCCGACGCCGACCATCAGCGAGATCCGGGTGCCGTCAGCCGGATAGCGCGCCAGCAGCAGCGCCACCAGAGCGGCGCCGATGGTCTGTCCGAGCAGGCGCGCGGTCCCTAACATGCCGCTGGCGCCGCCCGAGCGCTCGCGCGGGGCGGCGGCGATCATGGTGCGGTTGTTTGGGGTCTGGAACAGGCCGAAGCCGGCACCGGCGAGCGCCATGCGCCAGATCACGTCGACCGGCGTCGCGTTGGCCGGCATCAGGGCCAGCGTGCCCAATCCCGTCGCGAACAGCAGCAGGCCGATGCCGCCGAGCAGGCCGGCCGGATAGCGTTCCACCAGCCAGCCCGCGAGCGGGGCAGCGAACGCGACCGCGATCGGCCAAGGCGTGATCAACAGGCCGATCTGAACCGCCGAATATCCGAAATGATTTTCCAGATAGAACGGCATCGCGACAAAGGCCAGCATCTGGCCGCAGAACGAGGCGATCGAGGTGCCGATCGAGAGTGCGAAGATCGGAATCCGCAGCAGGTCGACGGGCAGCAGCGGCGAGGGCAGATGCTGCTGCCGCCGGTACAGCAAATGCGAGGCGACCGCGGCGACAGCGAACTCCAATGCGCAGAGATACAGCGACCCGCCATGGCCGGCGCTGTCGATCGCGCTGATACCGAACCCGAACGCGATGGCGCTCAGCGCGGCGCTCTGCCAGTCGAAGGCGTGAACCGCCGGCCTGGTGTGCGGCAGGAAGCGCCAGCCCAGCGCCAGCGTGACGATACCGAGCGGGATATTGATGGCGAACAGATACGGCCAGGTCCCGACCGCCAGGATGAACGAGGCGATGGTCGGGCCGACCGCGGCCGAGATCGCGACCACCAACGCGTTGACGCCGATGCCGCGGCCGAGCAGCGAATGCGGATAGATGAAGCGGACCAGCGCGGTGTTGACGCTGAGGATGCCTGCAGCGCCAAACCCCTGCAGGATGCGGCCGACCGTCAGCAGCGGCAGCGTGTGCGACAGCGCGCAGAACAGCGAGGCCAGCGTGAACAGCAACAGCCCCGCCAGATAGACGCGGCGATAGCCGATGATTTCGCCGAGCGAGGCCAGCGGCAGCAGCGAGATCGTGATCGCCAATTGATAGCCGTTGACGATCCAGATCGAGAACGCCGGGCTGGCGTTCAGATCCCGGGCAATGGTCGGCAGCGCAACGTTGGCGATCGAGCCGTCGACGACGGCCATCACGAGGCCGAGCGCGATCGTGAGAATGGCCCAATTGCGCTGCGGCTGCGGCAGCCCGTCGGGATGCTCAATGATCGCGGACGACATGTCGTGGAGTGGCTCTCGGTTCCGGCGTTGCGGGGGTTACCGCATGCTGGATTAGCCCGGCCTTTGCAACCCCGAATGCCGGATGCCGGCCGCGACTGGAACGAGGGCTCCGAGCCGAGATGGCTCAGCCCTGGCCGAGCAATTCGTTGATGCGCCGCTGTAGCTGCCGCTTCTTGATCTCGCTGCGGCGGACCCGCTCGTCGAGATCGCTGACCGGCGTGTCGGAGGTCATGATCCGGAAGGCGAGGCCGACCTTGTTGGCCTGGCGCCAGATCAGGCGGGCCAGGAACGAGCGGCCCTTGCGTGCGACGCTGAGATTCATCTCTTCGGGCAAGTGCGCGGCATCGCTAAATTCAACGCAGGCACCGCCTTCGCTGATATTGCGGACGACGCAATCCATCGTCGAGCCGCGTCCATTGATCTCCGCAACCGCACCATAGAACACCTTCTCGCGTACGTTCTGGCGCCGGTCCTGCATGGGAAATCCTCCAAATGAACGGCACGACTGTACCGGTCCGCCCCAGCGAAAAGAAGGGCGCCGGGGAACCCGTTGCAGTTAGTGTAAATATTTGCATCCGTGAGGGCGTGGATTCCCGGCTATTTTGCGCCGCAAGAGACCTATGGCTTCCCTCAAAAGCTTTTAGTTCGGCAGCCGGCTTTGCCGCCAGTCGCGCGGCGACAGGCCGTAATGGTCACGGAACACGCGGCCGAAATGCGAGAGATCGTTAAAGCCCCAGGCGAATGCAATCTCGCCGATGTGGCGATGCGCGTGCGCTGGTGAGGCGAGGTCGCGCTTGCAGCGCTCCAGCCGCTGCGCCAGCACGAAGCGCTGGAACGAGGTGTCCTCGTCGGCCAAAAGGCTGTTGACGTAGCGCGGCGAGATGCCGAGCGCGGCGGCGGTCTCGGCGAGGTTGAGCTCGGGGTTCGGCAGATGCGCAAGCACATGCGCCTTCAGCCGGTAGAGCAGCGCGGAGCGGTGGGTCGAGGCGGGCAGCGCGGCGCCGCCGAGCCGCTCGCTCATCGCCATCGCCATCAGGTCGGCGGCCTGGTCGGCAAGGCGGATCGCGTTGTCAGGATCGAGCTTGTCGGCGATCTCGGAGAGCCCCGCGATGAACTGCCAGGCGAGCCGCTGCACGGGACGATCCGATGTGAACGTGGTCGCAGTTAAGCCCTGGGTGCCGGCAAAGCGCCGGTGCAGCATGGCGCGCGGCACCTGGAAGATGATCTGCGTGAAGTCGGCGTTGAAGCGCAATTCATAGGGCCGGGTGGTGTCGTAGAATGCGAACTCGCCCGGTTGGATCACGGTCTCGCGGCCGTCCTGCAGCACGGCGCCCGCGCCACTCCGGCCGAGGGCGAACAGAACAAAATCCTCGCTGGCGCGAGCGATCCGCGACGGGGTACGCAGCACCCGTTGCCGGCTCGACGAGACGACCGAGCATTTCACCGCGCCCAGCTGCGCGCTGGTGATGGCGCCGTGGAAGGCGGTGCCGAGGTCGGACTTGCAGTCGAGCTGCACGAACACGTCGCAGACGATGTCCTGCCAGAGCGCAAGGCGCCGATGGGTGGGCGCGTCTTCCGTGGTGAACAGGGCCGGCATGATTTCCTCCCTTCACGAGTGCAAACGCTGGCCACGCAAACAAAGCAAGCTTCATACCGGGGACGGCCGGGGAATCTCCTCCGCAGTCGAATTTTCCTTCCGTCCTGGTCGAACGGCGTGCCCGGTCCCGGGGCAGCATGATGTCAGAGGCCGCCATGGCCGATCAAGCACGAACCGGCCGCAAGCGTCGGCCGCGAGGAGGACATCATGGGCATCGAACATCCGAAATACCGCGTTGCGGTGGTGCAGGCCGCACCTGCCTGGCTCGACCTCGACGCCTCCATCGCCAAGTCCATCGCGCTGATCGAGGAGGCCGCCGCTAAAGGGGCGAAGCTGATCGCGTTTCCCGAAGCCTTCATCCCCGGCTATCCCTGGTACATCTGGCTGGACTCGCCGGCCTGGGCGATCGGGCGCGGCTTCGTGCAGCGCTATTTCGACAACTCGCTGAGCTACGACAGCCCGCAGGCCGAGAAGCTGCGGCTCGCGGTCAAGAAGGCCGGCATGACCGCGGTGCTCGGCCTGTCCGAGCGCGACGGCGGCAGCCTCTACCTCGCGCAATGGCTGATCGGGCCCGACGGCGAGACCATCGCGAAGCGGCGCAAGCTGCGGCCGACCCATGCCGAGCGCACCGTCTATGGCGAGGGCGACGGCAGCGACCTTGCGGTGCATGACCGTCCCGGCATCGGCCGGCTCGGCGCGCTGTGCTGCTGGGAGCATCTGCAGCCGCTGTCGAAATACGCGATGTACGCCCAGAACGAGCAGGTCCATGTCGCGGCCTGGCCGAGCTTCTCGCTGTATGATCCGTTCGCGCCGGCGCTCGGCTGGGAGGTCAACAACGCGGCCTCGCGGGTCTATGCGGTCGAAGGCTCGTGCTTCGTGCTGGCGCCCTGCGCCACGGTCTCGCAGGCGATGGTCGACGAGATGTGCGACCGCGACGACAAGCACGCGCTGCTGCATGTCGGCGGCGGACATGCCGCGATCTACGGGCCGGACGGCAGCTCGATCGCCGAGAAGCTGCCGCCCGAGCAGGAGGGCCTGCTGCTCGCCGATATCGATCTCGGCGCGATCGGGATCGCCAAGAATGCCGCCGATCCGGCCGGGCACTATTCGCGCCCCGATGTCACGCGTCTGCTGCTGAACAAGAAGCCCTCGAAGCGCGTCGAGCATTTCGCGCTTCCGCTCGACAGCCTTGAGGAGATCGACGCGGCCGCGAGCTGAAAGCACGACATCCAACGGGAGGCGACTGCCATGGAATCCGCCATTCCATCTCATTTGCAGACAGTCCGATCGCGTCATCGGCGTGTGCCCGACGACTACGCGCCGCCTTATCCATCCTTCGTCGCGCGCCACAAGCCCGCGGTCACGCGCGTGATCATGGCCTATTTCGGCGTGCAATATCGCGGTGAGAGGAGCGCGGCGGCGACCGACGCGCTGGCGCAGATCGCCACGCGCTTTGCCAGAGAAAACAGTCCGACGCATTGGGACCGCGCGCAATATGTTGACCAGGCCGGCTTCACCAACGTCGTCTCGGTCGCCTATTGGGACGACGCCGGGCGTTTCGACGCCTGGTTCGACGGCGCGCGCGAGGCCTGGACCGGCAGCGGCGCCGGCGATGGCGTCGGTCGCTTCATCGAGGTGCTGCGGCCGCATGTTGCGCGCTACGAGACGCTGTTCTCGTCGCTCGGCCGTCCGGAGGGCGTCGCGGTGCTTGCCGACGGCATGAGCGGCGAGGTGCAGGAGCACGCCTATTGGGGCGGTATGCGCGACCGTATCCCGCTGTCGCAGACCGACGCGATGACGCCGGGCGGCGAGCCGCGCGTGATCCGCGACGGCGCACGCATCCGTGTGGTCGCGCATGACAATCTCTGCCTGATCCGTTCCGGACAGGACTGGAGCGATACCGAGGCAGCGGAACGCAAGATGTATCTCGACGATGTCGAACCGGTGCTGCGCGAGGGCATGGATTTCCTGCGCGACGACGGTGTGCCGATCGGCTGCTATGCCAACCGCTATATGCGCGTTGTCGATGCGGAGGGCAGGCCAACCGAAAAGTCCTACGGCCAGAGCTGGTGGAAGAGCCTTGCGGCACTCGAGCGCTGGGCGGAATCGCACCCGACCCATGTCAGGATTTTTGGCGCGGCGATGAAGTATCTCTCGACCTTGGGGCCGAACGCCAAGCTCAGGCTGTATCACGAGGTCACGGTGGCAGGCGCCGACGAGCAGTTCTTCGAATATCTCGGCTGCCATGAACGGACCGGCATGCTCACCGCCATACAGGTTGCGGCGGCGCCATCCGCCTGAGAGCTCGCCTCAACATTGCTCCGTCATGGCCGGGCTTGTCCGCGCCATGCCAGCACGCCGCGGCTTCTCCGTGACTGACTGGTGTCTCTGGAATACCGGATCGCCCGGTCGAGCCGAGCGACGACGCCTTGAGTTGGCTAAGTGCTCGTGTCTAGCGCCGAGCCTTACGCCACGCGCTCGCGCAGGCCCTTGGCGACTTCCTTCTGCGCGTCGAACTCGCGGCGCAGGCGGGCCAGCTCCTCGGCGCTGAGCGCATCGGCGTTGCTGTAGTCGCGCTTCCAGGCATGGTCCGCGCTCCAGCGCAGTGGTGACTGCACGGTGGTCTGCGGACCGGGCGCCTGCTCAAGCACGCGCAGCGCCAGCTCCAGCGTGAACGCCTGCGAGGCGACGTCCTGCGGCTTGCCGGCGGAATTGCCGAGCGGGAAATCGGAGAACAGGAAGCGCGGCACCGCAGCGTGCTCGACGATATCCTTGGCGCAGCCCATCACGACGGTGGAGATGCCGTTGGCCTCGAGGTGCCGCGCCACCAGGCTGACGGTCTGGTGGCAGACCGGGCAGTTCGGCACCAGCACCGCGGCGTCGACCTTGTCGTCACGGCAACGCTTGAGGATTTCGGGCGCGTCGGTCTCGATGGTGACGCGGTGGCTGCGGTTGGTCGGGGCGCCGAAGAAGCGCGGCGCGACGTCGCCGATCGTGCCGGCCGCGGCGAGGCGCTTGAGCTGTGCCAGCGGGAACCAGGTGCCGTTGTCGGTCGCCGTGGTGTGGGTGCGGTCATAGGCGATGTGCGAAATCCGCAGATCGTGCTGCTTTGACGTGTCGCCGTCATAGACCGCATAGAACTTGGCCCCGCCGTTGTATTTCGCGCCGGGACCCTGGTCGCCCCGTGCCGGATCGAACGGCGCCGCGGTCGTGATGATGGCGACCCGGGACTGGTTCAGCGGCTTCTTCAGGGGCTGGAACGGGGCGGAGGTGTAATGCGCCCAGCGGTAGGGGGCGGTGTAGCCGATAGCCGCGTAATAATCGCGGGTTCGCTTCATATAGCCGATCGGGGCGTCGTCATCGGGGGCAAAGCCGAGTTGATCGTCGGATGCTGCGGCCATTTTGCGCTCCCTTTTGCGCGCCATCATTTCAGTCCATAGCTAGACCACGAGCTTGCGGTGTCAAGCCGCGCCCGCACGGGAACAGAATTGCCATGCGAACCGGTCGTTGCGCCGCATTGGTCATGCTTGTGCTGCTGGTGCCGCCGGCCCGCGTCGGCGCGGAGGACGCTCCGGCCGCGGCCCCGGCGCCGCCGCCTGGCACCGAGCAGCCGGCAGCGCCGCCCCCGGACAAGCCCGCTGAGCAGCCCGCGGCCGCGCCGGCGGAGCCGCCTGCGCCACCGCCGGGAGAGCAGGCCGCACCATCGGCCGACAAACCTGCCGCGTCCCCGGCGGATACGCCCGCAGCGCCGGCCGAGAAGCCCGCGGCGGCGACCGACAAGCCCGCGGACGATGTGCGCGAGAGCGACACCCGCGAGGCGATGTGCCTGATGATCGAGTCGGCGGCGCGGGCCAACGATCTGCCGCTCGAATTCTTCGCGCGCGTGATCTGGCAGGAGAGCCGCTTCCAGGCCGATGCGGTTGGTCCGATGACCCGCAACGGCCAGCGCGCGCAGGGCATCGCGCAATTCATGCCGGGCACGGCAAACGAGCGCGGGTTGCTCGATCCGTTCAATCCGGTGCAGGCGCTGCCGAAGTCGGCCGAATTCCTCAGCGAGCTGCGCAACCAGTTCGGCAATCTCGGCCTCGCGGCCGCGGCCTACAATGCCGGCCCGCGCCGGATCCAGGATTGGCTCGCCGGCTCCGGCTACATGCCGCAGGAGACGCGCAATTACGTCTCCGCGATCACCGGCTCCAGCGTCGACGACTGGGCCGCTGCCGGGCGCAACGGCAAGATGCCGCAGCGCGCGCCGACCACGAGCTGCCGCGAGCTGATGGCGCTGCTCAAGCGCGCGCCGAATCCGTTCGTCGCTGGGCTCGAGCAGCACATCACGCTGTCGGCCGCCAAGGTCTGGGGCGTCCAGCTCGCCGCCGGCTTCAGCCGCGACAAGGCGCTCGCGATGTATGCCCGCGCCATCAAGCGGCTGTCGAACGTGATCGGCGATCAGGATCCGAGCCTCTTGAGCTCGCGGCTACGCACCCGCGGCAGCGCGACCTTTTACCAGGTGCGCATCGGCGCCGACACGCGCCCCGAGGCCGACGGCCTGTGCAACCGCATTCGCAAGGCGGGCGGGGCGTGTTTCGTGCTGAAGAACAGGGCGTGATTGTGTGGATCGGTAGCCCGGATGAAGCGAAGCGCAATCCGGGACAGCTCTCGCCGGTTGCAAGAGCGGCCCCGGATTTCGCTGGCGCTTCATCCGGGCTACCAAGGCGCATACCCGCCCTGTGCCGTCTCTTGCTTGACCCTGCGTTGTCAGCGCCCTAAGCCGCCGCGATTGCAAACCATCCGGTTCCCCGTGGCGCTTCCTCCGCTCGATTCTCCGCAATGGCACACCTCGTTCCGCGCCTTCCTGTGGGGCGCACGGTCGATCGGCGCGACCGTGTTGACCCTGGTGCTGTTTGCGACCTATCTCGGCATCGGCGCGCTGGCGCATGATTCCGGCTTCTCGCTGGGCTGGACCCTGGCGAGCACGGCGTTCGTCTGGGCCGGTCCCGCGCAGATCATCGTGATCACGACACTCGGCTCCGGCGCCACCGTGCTGCAATCGGCGATCGCGGTCACCGTCAGCGCGATCCGCCTGTTTCCGATGGTGGTGTCGGTGTTGCCGATGATGCGGACCGAACAGACCAAGCGCCGGCATCTGATCCTGGTGGCGCATCTCACCGCCGTGACGCTGTGGGTCGAATGCTTCCGCTTCCTGCCGCAGGTGCCGCGCAACCGGCGGATCGCCTTCATCCACGGGCTCGGCTGCGGCCTGGTCACGGTCTGCCTGATCGCCAACACGATCGGCTACATGCTCGCGGCCAACCTCACGCCGCTGTTCGCCGCCGGCATGCTGATGCTGACGCCGCTCGCCTTCCTGTTCTCCACGGCGCGCAACTGCCGCGAGCTCGCCGATGTCATCGCGCTGGTGCTCGGCCTATTGCTGTTCCCGCTGGCGGCGATGCTGAACAGCGGCGTCGACATCCTGGTCAGCGGCGTCGTCGCCGGCACCATCGCCTATGCCGTGCACCGCGCGAGGGCAGGCATCGTCGGGGCGCGCGCATGAGCGGTTTCATCGGCGAATGGCACGCGCTGGCGATCCTGTTTGTCGCGGGCGTCATCCCCAACCAGATCTGGCGCATGCTCGGCCTGTGGTTCGGCGGCGGCATCGACGAGAACTCCGAACTCTTGGTCTGGGTGAGGGCGGTCGCCACCGCGATCCTCGCCGGTATCATCGCGCAGATCGTGGTGCAACCGCCGGGCGCGCTCGCCAGCGTGCCGGACTGGCTGCGCTACGGCGCCGTCGCCGCCGGCTTTGTCGTGTTCATGCTGGCGAGGAAATCGATCTTCGCCGGCGTGATCGCAGGCGAAGTCGTCATGATCGCTGGCAAATACTGGCTCGCCTGATTGCGGCGTCCGCATTATCCGCTAGTCTCGCTCCCCAAGAACAAGACAACGGGGAAACGGCATGCAGCGGCGCGCATCATCGCTAATCATTGTTGCTCTGACGGCGTTGCTGGCGGCGACGCTGCCGGCGCGTGCCGCGGATTATCCGACGCGACCGATCAAGCTCGTGGTGCCGTATGCCGCGGGCGGGCCGACCGACGTGCTCGGCCGCATCGTCGGCGAATATCTCGGGCGCGATCTCAAACAGGTGGTCGTGGTCGAGAACAAGGCCGGTGCGCAGGGCGCGATCGGCGCCGAGGCCGTGGCGCGCTCCGATCCCGACGGCTACACGCTGTTCGTGACGGCCGCCTCGATCTTCGTGCTCAATCCGATGCTCTACAAGAAGCTGCCCTACGATCCGGCCAGGGATTTTCGCCTGCTGTCCGTCATCACGGACGCGCCGATGATCATGGAGGTGCACCCGTCGGTGCCGGCGAGGACGATCGCGGAGTTCGTCGCTTACGCGAAGAAGAATCCCGGAAAACTCAATTTCGGATCGGCGGGCACCGGCGGCACGGTTCATCTCGCCGGCGAGATGTTCAAGCAGATGGCCGGCGTCGAGATGACCCACGTGCCGTACAAGGGCGCAGGACCCGCGCTGACCGATCTGCTGTCCGGCAACATCCAGCTGATGTTCGACACGCTCGGCACCGCGCTGCCGCCGGTCAAATCGGGCATGCTGCGGCCGCTCGGCGTCAGCTCGACGGAGCGCATCCCCGATTTGCCCGATCTGCCGACGATCGCCGAGAGCGGCTATCCCGATTATGCGGTCAGCGTCTGGTATGGTATCGCAGCGCCGTCGAGGGTGCCTGACGACATCGCCGACAAGATCAAGGCGAGCCTCGACCGGGCCTTGAACGACGAAGCGTTCCGCGCTTCGCTGCTCAAGATCGGTTTCCCGCCGCTGCATGCGAAGAGCCAGGCCGAGATCGACAAGTTCGTGAATACCGATCGCGCGCGATGGGCGGGCGTGGTCAAGGCGCTGAACATATCGCTGGATTGACACATGGTACGTGAAATGGAACTGCGCCAGGGCGAGGTCGCCGTCGACATGCCGACGGCGCGCGATGCCGCGCTTGTCTTCATCGGCCGCATCCGCACGCCCTGGACCTCGCGGCTGGCGACGCCGCGACAGGGGCGCCATGACGGCCCGGTGTGCCGGCTCGAGATTTTCGAGCCCTGGGTCGCCGCGATCAAGGGCGTCGATTTCTATTCAAATCTCGAGGTGCTGTACTGGCTGCATCAGTCGCGCCGCGACATCGTGCTGCAAAGCCCGAAGAACAACGGCAACACCCGCGGCACCTTCTCGCTGCGCTCGCCGGTGCGCCCCAATCCGATCGGCACCGCGATCGTCAAGCTGGTCGGCGTCGAGGGCAACGTCATCTTGGTGCGCGGCCTCGACTGCCTCGACGAGACGCCGCTGATCGACGTCAAGCCCGATCGCTGCGAGTTCACCCCGCTGGCTCCGCCGCAGGCCGGGGACTTTGAGACGGAGTAGAATCTCTCAACCGGTCATTCCGGGGCGATGCGAAGCATCGAACCCGGAATCTCGAGATTCCGGGTTCGCGCTCCGCGCGCCCCGGAATGACAGCGGTGGGATTACTTCAACGCTGCGATCAGCTTCGCCGCGCTGGCCTCCAGCACCTTGCCGTCTTCCTTGTGGCTCGCGGGCGGCAGCAGTGCGACGCCGTCCTTGCGTGGCATGACGTGCATGTGCAGATGGAAGACGACCTGGCCACCGGCCGGCTCGTTGAATTGCTGGACCGTGATGCCGTCGGCTTCGAACGCCTTCATCGCGGCGGCGGCGATCTTGTGCGAGGCGCGCGCGACATGGGCGTAGTCGTCGGGCTTGATGTCGAGGATGTTGCGGGCAGGGGCCTTCGGGATCACGAGCGTGTGCCCCGGCGAGCGCGGCATGATGTCGAGGAACGCGAACACGTGCTCGTCCTCATAGACCTTGTAGCAGGGCAGCTCGCCGCGCAGGATCTTCGCGAAGATGTTGTTGTTGTCGTAGGCGGCGGGCATGGCGGCGGCTCCTCGATGATGCTGATTTATTGCCTAGGTGGCGGCGGAGACGTCAAGCGTCGTCGTCGACCGTCTTGCGGAACGGGCCGGCCTCGGTGAGCTCGCGGCCGACCTCGGCGACATAGTCGCGCTCGCGCTTGAGGTAATCGGCGATCGCACGGCGCAGCCCGGGATCGGCGATGAAATGCGCCGAATAGGTGGTCTGCGGCAGGTAGCCGCGCGCCAGCTTGTGCTCGCCCTGCGCGCCGGCCTCGACCACCTTGAGGCCGCGCTGAACCGCGAAATCGATCGCCTGGTAGTAGCAGACCTCGAAATGCAGGAACGGGTGGTGCTCGATCGCGCCCCAGTTGCGGCCGAACAGCGTGTCGGAGCCGATGAAGTTGATCGCACCGGCGATCCAGCGGCCGTTGCGCTTGGCCATCACCAGCAGCACGTCCCGGCTCATCGTCTCGCCGATCAGCGAGAAGAATTCTCGGGTCAGATACGGCCGGCCCCATTTGCGCGAGCCGGTCTCCATGTAGAACTCGAAGAACGCATCCCAGGCGTCCTCGGTGATGTCCGAGCCGGCCAGCCAGTGGATGGTGATCCCGGCGGCGACCGCCTCGCGGCGCTCGCGCTTGATGCCCTTGCGATGGCGGGAGTTCAGCGAACCGAGAAAGTCGTCGAAGGTCTTGTAGCCCTGATTGTGCCAGTGGAACTGCTGGTCGGTCCGCTGCAGGAAACCGTGGGCGCCGAGGAACCTGGCCTCGTCCTCGCGGGCGAACGTCACATGCACGGAGGACGCCTCGGTGGCGTTGCAGAGCGCCCGCAGGCCCCGCGCCAGCGCCGAGCCGATCACCTCGCGGTCGACGCCGTCGCGGATCAACAGCCGCGGCCCGGTCGCGGGCGTGAAGGGGACCGACACCTGAAGCTTCGGGTAATAGCTGCCGCCGGCGCGGTGGTAGGCCTCGGCCCAGCCGCGGTCGAACACGTATTCGCCCTGCGAGTGCGATTTCAGATAGCAGGGCACGACGCCGACGATCCGGCCATCGAGCTTCGCGATCAGATGCCGCGGGCCCCAGCCGGTCCGCGGACAGGCCGACTTGGAGGCTTCGGCGGCGGCAAAAAAGGCGTGGGAAACGAATGGGTTATAGCTCGAACTTGCGGTGGTCTGGCAATCCTTTGCGGAACCGGGCGAGGCCAGCGTGTCGAGGTGATGGATGCTGTCCGCATCCGCCTTGGGATTGGCGCAGGCGTCCCATTCGGCGGCCGGAATGCCGCCGATGTCGGCTACAGCCTCTAGGGTGATTTCAGAAGACGCCATCGAGAATGAAGACCGGTGCCTCGTTTGAGCATGATCTTTCCGGAACAGCTGGCTCCACTTCCGGATCATGCCCCGCATTGCGCCATCGCCGATGACGACCAACCCTCGCCAACATCGTGCGTCGCAGCGACGAGTTCAAGACTGCAAGGGCATGTCTCGGACATGTCAGGTTCCCGGCACGAACCCCTCGAAAATCATCTGGTCGGCGTAGCGCGCCGCGCGCTCGCGCTGTTCCACCGTCCGCACGGTCCAGGCCAGCAGCGCACAGCCGAACACGTTGCGGGCGATCCACGGCTCCGGTGCCGGCAGCTGGTTGACCCAATAGGCGACGAAATGCGGCTCGGTCGTAAAGCCGTGCCGCAGGTATAGCATGCTGTCGCGCTGTGCCGGCGTCAGCTTGTCCCAATGGCCGTCGTCATAGGTGCGCTGGGCGGTGATGCCGCGCGGCAGGTTCGGCATGATCTCGCGCAGCGCCAGCACCTGGTCGGGATCGAAGGACATGCCGACCACCGGGCCGGAATAGGACGCCAGCACCTCGGCCATCCGCCGCACCAGCTTGCGGTCGCCGTCGAAATGGCTCTTCACCTCGACCACCAGCGGCACGCGGCCGGCGACCAGCGCGCAGAGATCGCCGAGCGTCATCATCTGCTCGGCGGTGTCCTTGAACTTGACGGCCTTCAGCTCGGCCGCCGTCCTGGTTGCCAGCAGCCCCGCCCCCTCGGTGAGGCGGCCGAGCGCATCGTCGTGATGCACCATGGCCTCGCCGTCGGCGGTGAGCTGGATATCGCACTCGATGGCGAAGTTGCCGGCTACCGCGGCGGTGGCCGCGGCCGGCATGTTCTCGATGATGCCGCGTGCGGCATCGTGCAGGCCGCGATGGGCAACCGGCCGTTTCGTCAGCCAATCAGGAGCGCGCATCGATCAGGCGACTTCGAACACGCCTTCGACTTCGACCGCGGCGTCCGCGGGCAGCGAGGCGACGCCCACGGTGGTACGGGCATGGCGGCCCTTGTCGCCGAACGCCTCGACCATCAGGTCGGAGGCGCCGTTCAGCACCTTCGGCCCGTCAAAGAAGTCGGGCGCCGAATTGATGAATCCGCCGAGCCGCACCACGCGCACGACCTTGTCGAGGTCGCCGAGCGCGGCCTTGATCTGGGCCAGCAGATTGATTGCGCAGCCGCGCGCGGCAGCGGCGCCCTGTTCGAGCGTGACGCCGGCGCCGAGCTTGCCCTTGGCGATCAGCTTGCCCTCGGCGTTGAAGCAGACCTGGCCGGACACGAACAGCAGGTTTCCGCTGCGGACGAAGGGGACATAGTTTGCGACCGGGGAGGTCGGCTCGGGAAGTGTGATGCCCTGTGACGCCAGTTTTTGTTCGACGGTACCCGCCATTTTTGGTCCCCCAATTGGATTGCACGAAGCCTGAAACGCGGTCAGGGCCAAGTTTGTTTCGATTGTTTCGCGCATCGTGCCGCCGGTTGCAAGCGACGGTAAGGTGAGGACAACGCGGCCATGACGTGCCGAATCGCACGGAAAGCTGCCGAAAATGACGGCAATTTCGCTGCATACATTGCCATTTTGTCAGACTTGCCCCAGTTGCGGCGCAATACCACCGTCACTATTGTGGCGAATCCCTGCCTCCTTGAGGAAACCACATGACCCTGCCGTTCCGGACTCCGTCGCGTGCCCTGGTGTTTGCGATCGCCGTTGCCGCAGGATCCGGCCTGGTTCAGGGGCCCGCGGTCGCTGCGGCAAGCGGGCCGTTTCTCGCGCATCAGGCGCTCTACGACCTCAGCCTGGTGAAATCGCGCGGCTCCAACTCGGTCAGCGATGCGCGCGGGCGCATCCTCTACAATTTCTCCGGCAACTCCTGCGAAGGCTACACCTCCGAATTCCGCCAGGTGTCCGAGCTCGACAGCGGCGAGGGCAAGGTGACGCTGTCCGATCTTCGCTCCACGTCCTGGGAGGACGCGTCGGGCAAAAGCTACCGCTTCAAGATCGACACGCGGATGAACGACAGCGAATCGTCGCCGGTCGACGGCATCGCCGAGCGGGTCGGCGATCATATCACCGTGAAGCTGACCCAGCCGGTCAAGAAGACGTTCAATATCGACGGCAAGATCGTGTTCCCGACCGAGCAGATCCAGCACATCATCGCTGCCGCCCGCGACGGCAAGTCGGTGCTCGAGCAGACCGTCTATGACGGCTCCGACAACGGCGAGAAGATCTACAACACGCTGACCGTGATCGGCCGGCCGATCACAGGCGACCGCGCGCCGTCATCGCCCGATCCGTCGACGGCGAGCAATGCGATGAAGGCCATGACGCGCTGGCCGGTGACGGTGAGCTATTACGACAGCGACGCGCGCGCGAAGGACGGCGAGCAGACGCCGGTCTACGCGATGTCGTTCGAGCTGTACGAGAACGGCGTCTCCCGTGCACTGGTGCTGGACTACAACGATTTCGTGATCTCGGGCGCGCTGGACAAGTTCGACGTCAGGGATTCCAAGCCCTGCAAGTGAGGGCTGGCTATCGCCACCCACTCAGCGTCGTCCCGGGCAAGCGAAGCGGGACCCATCACCACAGGGGTGAGTTGTTGAAGGGGGCTGTGGCCCCAGCGTCGCACAACAATCACCTTCGGTGGATGGGTCCCGGCTTTCGTCGGGACGACGGCGGAGCAAGCCCGAGCACTCCACGACACCGCACTGGCCGGAACCGTCCGGCACGAGTAGGCTTCCCACAAACACGCGTGTCAGGGAGGCACCTCATGAGCGAGCTCAACCACCTTCGCCCCAGCGGCCTGCATCACAATCCGGCTTACTCCCACGTCGTCGTCGCCTCCGGCGCGCGCACGATCTACATTTCGGGACAGGTCTCCGTCGACGAGGAGGGCCGCGTGGTCGGCGCCGGCGATCTCGCCGCGCAGACGACGCAGGTGATGCAGAACCTCGGCATGGCGCTGAAGGCCGCCGGAGCCAGCTATTCCAATATCGTGAAGATCACGACCTTGGTCGTCGGCTACAAGCCGGAGCTCCGTCCCATCATCGGCAAGGCACGTTCGGCGTTCTTTGAGGGCATGGAGCCGCCGGCCTCTACGCTGGTCGGTGTCACCGCGCTCGCGGCGCCGGAATGGCTGATTGAGATCGAGGCGGTTGCGGTCGCGGATTGAAGGGCTGCGCAGTCGTCGTGCGCGGGCTCGACCCGCGCATCCATCGCTTTTCAAAGAGTCCTCGTTGATGGATGGCCGGGTCAAGCCCGGCCATGACGACCGATTACTCTTCCGCGCTCTTCTGCGGCCCCTCATAGGCAATGCCCCTGATCACGGCGGCATTGCCGAACTTCTTGCGCAGATTGTCCATCGCGCGTTCGGCGTGCGCCGAGCGGCGGTCGAGCATGTCGGAATCGTTGGCCTGCGCGCCCGGGCGCAGCGCGCTGACGCCGGTGCCCATCAGGCGGAAGGCGGTGCCGTCGATTTCCTTCGCGAGCATCTCGCGCGACACCGCAAAGATCTTGGCGGCAAGCTGGGTCGGGGTCTGGATCGATTGCGAACGGGTACGCTGGCGGAAGTCCGCGGTCTTCAGCTTCAGCGTGATGGTGGACCCCGAGAGCTCGCTGGTCTTCAGCCGCGCCGAGACTTTCTCCGACAGTTTCCAGAGCAGTCTTTCCAGCGTTGCGAAGTCGCGGATGTCGGTCTCAAAGGTGGTCTCGCTCGAGATCGTCTTGGCGCCGCGATCGGCCACCACGCTCCGGTCGTCGATGCCGCGCGCGAGCCGCCACAGCCGGCGGCCTTCGCTCGCGAACTGCTTCATCAATTCGTTCTCGTCGGCGCGCTGCAGGTCGGCAATGAGGCGGAAGCCGCGCTGCACCAACTTCTCCTGGGTCGCGGGGCCGACGCCGTAGATGAACCCGACCGGTTTGCTGGCCAGCATCTCGCGCGCCTCGTCCTGGTCCAGCGCGGCAAAGCCCCTCGGCTTGTCGAGGTCGGAGGCGATTTTGGCGAGGAACTTGTTGCAGGACAGGCCGACCGACACCGTGATGCCGATGTCGCGCTCGACATCGCGGGCGAATTTGGCGAGCACCTTGGCCGGGATCATGCCGTGGACGCGCTGCGTGCCGGCGAGATCGAGGAAGGCTTCGTCGATCGACAGCGGCTCGACCAGCGGCGTCAGCGCCTGCATCGCCTGCCGCACCTCGCGCCCGACCCGGACATACTTCGCCATGTCCGGCGGAATCACGGTCGCATCCGGGCAGAGTTCCTGCGCCTTGAACATCGGCATCGCCGAGCGGACGCCATAGGTGCGAGCAATGTAACAGGCGGCCGACACGACGCCGCGCTTGCCGCCGCCGATGATGACCGGGCGGTCGGCGATCTCGGGATTGTCGCGCTTCTCGACGGTGGCATAGAACGCGTCGCAGTCGATGTGCGCCAGCGCCAGTGCGGGCAGGGCGCGATGACGCACCAGCCGCGGCGAGCCGCAATGGCTGCATCGCTTCACCTTGATATCGAGGTCGCCGAGGCAGTCTCGGCAGAAACTGAGGGGGCCGTCGGAAGCTGCCGCTGCCGTCGTCACGGCACGTCGCGCTCCCATTTCGGGTCGCCCAGCGCCTGATGGGCGGCGGCGATATTGGTCGGGTGCAGTTCCGAGGCCCTGGCAAACGCCTTCACGGTGGCGTCGTCGCGCATCACGAAATCGAGCACGCTCGCAAGAAATTGAGGGTTGGACGCGGCGTTCCGCAGCGTCTCTGGACCGATTCCGGTTTCAGCCAGGAACAGGCCCAGCCGCTCGGGATCGCCGGCAATGAAGCCGAGCGCCTGAATCGCAACGATTTCAGCAACTTCCCGGGGGTTGTGAACAGGCTTTTTCAACGCGCCGGTTTGCCTTTCCGTTAACTTATGGTCTCTATTGAGAGGCCCATCATGCCCGAGTCTTCCTCATGTGTTCAAGCAACGGAAACCACGCTGCGGAAGTTGGACTTCGGGTTAACGGGTTAGAGCGATTCTGGCGCTAGTTTGAATTCACATTTTCGACGCGCCCCGAGCGCGGTGCGTGAGGTACCGCAGCCGGGCCCGTCTCCTGGGTTTGGGAGGGACGGGATGGCCAAAACCGTCCTGATCGTGGAGGACAACGAGCTCAACATGAAGCTCTTTCGCGATCTGTTGGAAGCGCACGGCTATCAGACTTCGGGCACCAGCAATGGCTTCGAAGCGCTCGACCTCGTCCGCAAGCTGCGCCCCGACCTCATCCTGATGGACATCCAGCTACCCCAGGTTTCCGGCCTGGAGGTCACGCGCTGGATCAAGGACGATCCCGATCTGCGCGCGATTCCGGTGGTCGCGGTCACCGCCTTCGCCATGAAGGGCGACGAAGAACGTATCCGCGAGGGCGGCTGCGAAGCCTATTTGTCCAAGCCGATCTCGGTCGGCAAATTTATTGAGACTGTCCGACGCTTTATCGGATAGGGGAGTTGTGGTGCAATGTCCGCGCGTATCCTCGTGGTCGATGACGTTCCGGCGAACGTCAAGTTGTTGGAAGCCCGTCTGTCAGCCGAATATTTCGATGTGTTGACTGCCTCCAACGGGACCGAGGCACTGGAAATTTGCGCACGCGCCGAATGCGACATCATCCTGCTCGATGTCATGATGCCTGACATGGACGGCTTCGAGGTCTGCCGCCGGCTGAAGTCGAATCCGGCGACCCATTTCATTCCGGTCGTCATCGTCACTGCGCTCGACAGCCCGGCCGATCGCGTGCGCGGCCTTGAAGCCGGCGCCGATGACTTCCTGACCAAGCCGGTGTCCGACGTCGTGCTGATCGCGCGCGTGCGCTCGCTGACGCGGCTGAAGATGATGACCGACGAACTGCGCATGCGCGCCATCACCTCGCTCGAGATCGGCATGCAGGCGCCCGAGCGCAGCGCGATCGCCGACAAGGGCACCGGCGGCCGCATTCTCCTCGTCGACGACCGGCCGTCGTCCTACGAGAAACTGGCGCCGATCCTCTCCGCCGAACACAACGTCGACGTCGAGATCAATCCGTCGGAAGCCTTGTTCCACGCCGCCGAGGGCAATTACGACTTGCTGATCGTGTCGCTCAGCCTCGACAATTACGACGGTCTGCGGCTGTGCAGCCAGGCCCGCTCGCTGGAGCGCACGCGCCAGGTCCCGATCCTCGCCATCTCAGATGCCGACAACAACACACGGCTGATGCGCGGGCTCGAGATCGGCGTCAACGACTACCTGCTGCGTCCGGTCGACAAGAACGAACTGTTGGCGCGGGCACGCACCCAGATCCGCCGCCGCCGCTACACCGATCATCTGCGCGACAATGTGCAGAACTCGATCGAGATGGCGATCACGGATGCGCTGACCGGTCTCAACAACCGGCGCTACATGGAAAGCCACCTCGCGACGCTGGCGGAGCAGGCCTCGATCCGCGGCAAGCCGCTGGCGCTGATGATCCTCGACATCGACTACTTCAAGGCGATCAACGACACCTACGGCCACGATGCCGGCGATGATGTGCTGCGCGAATTCGCCGTCCGTATCCGCAAGTCGATCCGCGGCATCGATCTTGCCTGCCGCTATGGCGGCGAGGAGTTCGTGATCGTGATGCCCGAGACCGACCTGCATGTCGCCGGGATGGTCGCCGAGCGGCTGCGCCGCTCGATCGCGGGCGAGCCCTTCACCGTCGACAAGGGCGGCAAGCGGATCACCGTCACGATCTCGATCGGTCTCACCACGCTGGAGCGCAAGGGCGAGCAGGTCACCGATGTGCTCAAGCGTGCCGACACTGCGCTCTATCGCGCCAAGCATGACGGCCGCAACCGCGTGGTGTCTGCGGCAGCGTAGCGCGATCTCGTAGCCCGGATGCAGCGAAGCGCAATCCGGGGTATCGCGCCGCTTGCACCAGCTTCCCGGATTTTCGCTGCGCTCCATCCGGGCTACGAAGTGCCCTTAGCGGCCGCGTCTCACCGCGTCATAGGCCATCCGCTTGAACTCGAACGAGAACGGATGGACGAACGCCATCTGGCGCTGCGCCATCATGACGCCGGCGATGCCCGTTTTGGGCGAAATCCACCACTGCGTGCCTGCGACGCCGCCCCAATAGAGCTCGCCGGCGGCGTCGGGATGATCGATCGGGGAGGGGTTGAGGATCAGTCCGCCGGCGAGACCGTAGGTCTTGCCGGGCTGCTCGCCCATCATCGCAAAGCGGATCCATTGGCCCGGCGTGAGCTGGTTGGTCATCGCCTCTGCGATCGTCTCCGGCTTCAGCAGCGTCGGTCCGCCGGGCAGCAGGCTGCGGATCAGTGCGACCATGTCATGCAGCGTCGAGACGAGGCCGCCGCCGCCATTGAAGCGCGGCACCGGGCGCAGATAGGCGCCAGGATAGGGCGCGTTGTCGGTGCGCGTCAGCCCGGGCTTCATCGGGTCCATCAGATCGTCGCCGGCGTAATAGGCGACGAGCCGGTTGTGATCCTTCTCCGGAACATGGAAGCCGGTGTCGACCATGCCGAGCGGATCGAGGATGCGCGCCTTTATGAACTTGTCGAACGGCTGGCCGCTCACCACCTCGACCAGCCGTGCGACCACGTCGATGGCAACGGAATATTCCCACGACGAGCCGGGATGGAACACCAGCGGCAGATCGGACAGACCGTCGACCATGTCGGCGAGCGTCGTCATCGGATTGAGGATCTTGCGCTCGTTGTAGGCCTTGAAGATCGGTGTGCCCGGATCGAACAGGCCGTAGCTGAGGCCGGCCGAGTGGCTCAGCAGATGGCGAATGGTGATCGACCGCTGCGCCGGTTCGGTGTCGTCGATCGACGTCGCGCCCGGCCGCAGCACCTTGCGGTTTCTGAGTTGCGGGATGAAGGTCTCGATCGGATCGTCGAGCCGGAAGCGGCCTTCCTCGACCAGCAGCAGCGCCGCGCAGGAGGTGATCAGCTTGGTGTTGGAGAAGACGCGGAAGATGTGATCGGTGCGCAACGGAATCTGCGCTTCCTTGTCGGCCCATCCGACGCAGCCCGTGTCAGCGATGTCGCGCCCGACCAGAACCGTCCAGGAGATGCCGGACAGGAGATCGTTGTCGATGTAGCGCTGCATGGCCGCGCGCGCCGGCGCGAAATCATAGCCGGTGGCCGTCACCTTCAGATCTTCCATGGTCGTTTCCCCTGTTGTGCCGCAAGTCTTCTAAGTAGCAGGTCTTCGCGCGGTCGCTGCCAATCTCGCCGGACGGAATATCCAGCCGGGAATGCCGTGGCCTGCGGTCGGTGTTAACAACCAAACCTGACTTCCGCACGCAACCGGATTTATCCGGCGCGTTTCTTGCCGGCGGGGGCGGGGCTGCCGACCTTGACGCCTGCATTTGCCAGCAACACGCGCGCGGCTTCCTTGGCCGCGTGCGCCATCGCCGGATCGTCGCGCACCAGATCCTGCGCGATCGAGCCATCGACCAGCAGCGTGAGCTGGGTCGCAAGTCCCTCGGCATCGGCAACGCCGAGCCGCCGCAGCAGATCGCGAAACCAGAGCCGGCGGCTTTCCTTGAAGGCGATTGCGATGTTCCTGAAGGTGCGATCCTCGTCCTCCGGCCCGAGCTCGGCCACCGCGTTCACGAACGGGCAGCCGCGAAAATCCTTCGCCGAGAAGCGCCGCTCCAGCGAATCGAAGGTTGCGAGAATCTGCTCGGCCGGCGGCTTGTCGGAGGGACGCGGCTGCACGAAGCGGCGTTGCAGATAGGCTTCGATCAGCGCGTCCTTCGACGGGAAGTGGTTGTAGAGCGTGCGCTTGCTGATGCCGATCTCGGCCGCGATGGTGTCGACGCCGATGGCGCGAATGCCTTGCAGGTAGAACAGTCTGTCAGCGGTCTCGAGGATCCGCTCCTTCATGGTCTGTTTGGGAGGCGGGGAAGCCATGCGCCAGCCGTGATCCTCTTCGCTTGACAGTCGGCCCCCTGTATAGCCTAAGTGCACAGGTCTGTGTAACCAAAACATGCATGAATCGCAGGCCATGGCACGCGTGCCGTGCCGTTATGGGAGAATAAGAACAATGCCCCTGTTGCAGGTCCTGCGTCCCACCCTTCCCATCCTGATCGGCGCCTCCATCATGCTCACGCTGAGCATGGGGCTGCGGCAGAGCCTCGGCATCTTCATGCAGCCGCTGACGCACGACATCGGCATCTCGATATCCCACTTCACGCTGGCGCTCGCGGTGCAGAACCTCGCCTGGGGTTTTCTGCAGCCGGTCGCCGGCGCGATGACGGTGCGTTACGGCTTTCGCCCGATCATGGTGGTCGGCGCGCTGGCCTACATCGCGGGCCTCGTGCTGATGACGACGGCGCATGGGCTCGTTGCCATCATGATCGGCGCCGGTGTCCTGATCGGCCTTTCGCTCGCCTGCACCGCGAATGCGATCGCAATGTCGGTCTCGGCGCGCGCGGTGCCGGAGACGGTACGCTCGACAGTGCTCGGCATGGTCTCCGCCGCGGGCTCGCTCGGCGCGCTGCTGTCGGCGCCGATCGGCCAGATGCTCAATGAGGGTTTCGGTTGGCGCGTCGGACTTGCCGGCTTTGTCATTCTCTCGATCTTCATGATCCCGGCGGCGTTGTACGCCGGGCGCGTCGACAAGATTCCGCTGCCGAAGCCCGCTGGCGACGACATCGGCAACGCCACCGCGGCGACGGCGGCGAAGACCGCGTTCGGCAACGCAGCCTTCGTGGTGATGACCTGCGCCTACATGGTCTGCGGCATGCAGCTCGTCTTCCTCACCACGCATCTGCCGTCGTATCTCGCGATCTGCGGGCTCGATCCGATGCTGAGCGCGCAGACGCTCGGCATGATCGGCGGCTTCAACGTGCTGGGCTCGCTGTTCTTCGGCTGGGCCGGCCAGCGCTGGAACAAGCTGGCGCTGCTCGGCGCGATCTACATCCTGCGCTCGCTGGCGCTCGCCTGGTACTTCATGCTGCCGGCAACGCCCGGCTCGACGCTGCTGTTCGGCGCGATCATGGGCTTCCTCTGGATGGGTGTCGGTCCGCTGGTCGCGGGCGCGGTGGCCGAGATGTTCGGCTTGCGCTGGCAGGCGATGATCCAGGGCCTCGCCTTCATGAGCCACCAGGTCGGCAGCTTCCTCGGCGCTTACGGAGGAGGGCTGATCTACGACTCGCTCGGCTCCTACACCATGGCCTGGCGCATCGGCGTCGCGCTGGGCCTTGCCGGCGGCATCATCCAGCTCGCCTTCGCGCTGATCCGGCCGGCGCAGCCGCCGCTGCTGAAGGCCGCTTAGCAGAATCCCTGCGAAGCTGGCGGCTGCTCCTTGCGAGGGCAGTCGCCAGATGCTGCCTAGTTTTTGACCGGCCACTTGCCGCAAGAGCGTGCAATGGAGCGCGATGCTGTTCCGGCCGCGGATCGAAGCGATAGCGTTTTCAAAGTGTTACGCGGCGCGCAGTGGTGGCACGAATCTTGTTTCAATTTGGCTAGAAATCGTGCCGGAAACCCTCGCTGAGGGTTCCGGCCTGGGGACTTTGGGAAGGGCTGGCCGCGATGGGGCTAGTCGCCGTCATTCTCCAGCCATCCGCGCACCACGGCCTTTGCCGCGCCGCCGAGCAGGAGGCCCTTGTGCCCTGCGTCGGGCCTGATGCCGCTGCGACTTCGCTGCATCCCGCCACCCGCACCGCGGCACTTCGAGACATCCCGATAGCCGGACGCGCGCTGTCCTTCAGCGCTCACGCTGCGAACGCGCCGCGCCCATTCCGAACGCCAGCATTTCTCTTGTGATGGGAGGTCGATGATGGAGTCTGCGACACACACGCGCCAGAAGCTCGTGAGAATCGTGGTTGCCTTGTTGGGCGTGGCGTTCCTTTGCCTGCTGTTTAACGATCTCGCGCTGGCCGAGGATGCGGCGGCGCCGCCTGCCTGTGGCGGCAAGATTCTCGAGAAGTGCACGCCGAATTCCGGCGACACCGCCTGGATGCTCACGTCAGTCGCGCTCGTCCTGATGATGACGATCCCGGGGCTCGGCCTGTTCTATGGCGGCATGGTGCGCAAGAAGAATGTCGGCGATACCGTGATGACCAGCTTCGCGGTCACCTGCCTGGTCACGATCCTGTTTGCCGTCCTTACCTACAGTCTTGCGTTTCGTGCCGGCACGCCGTTCATCGGCGGCCTCGATCGCCTGTTCCTCAAGGACATCCTGAGCGACATCGGCAAGGGAGGCATCGGCAATCCCAATCCGCTCGCTGCGACGATCCCCGAGTCCGTTTACATCTGCTTCCAGATGACGTTCGCCATCATCACGCCGGCGCTGATTGCCGGCGCGTTTGCCGAGCGGATGAAGTTCTCCGCGATGCTCTGGTTCATCGGGCTGTGGGCGATCTTCGTCTATGCGCCGATCGCGCACTGGGTCTGGGGCCCTGACGGCATATTCTCGGCCGGCAACGACGCTGCGTATGTCAAGGTTCTCGATTTCGCCGGCGGCACCGTTGTGCACATCAACGCCGGCGTCGCGGGCCTGATGTGCGCCATCATGCTCGGCAAGCGCGTCGAGACGGGGCCGGCGCACAATATGGTGCTGACCTTCATTGGCGCCTCGCTGTTGTGGGTCGGCTGGTTCGGGTTCAACGCCGGCTCCGCTGTCACGGCCGGAATGCAGGCGGGCATGGCCATGCTGGTGACTCAGATCGCCACGGCGGTGGCGGGCTTCACCTGGATGCTGGTGGAATGGGCGTTGAAGGGCAAGCCGACCGTCGTCGGAATCTGCTCGGGTGCCGTGGCGGGCCTCGTCGCGATCACGCCGGCCTCCGGTTTCGTCGGGCCGGTCGGCGCTTTCGCGATCGGCATCGCCGCCGGCGTCTGCTGCTACTGGGGATGCACCGGCTTGAAGCGCATGTTCAGCTACGATGATGCGCTGGACTGCTTCGGTGTCCATGCCCTTGGCGGCATCGTCGGAGCGCTGCTGACCGGGGTGTTCGCGGTCGAGCAGTATGGTGGAACGGCAGGTGTTCTGGAAGGAAATCCCGGGCAGTTCCTCAATCAATGCATCGGCGTCGCGACGGTTTTCGTGTATGATGCCGTGGTGAGCCTGATCATCCTGTTCGTGATCAATCTCTTCGTCGGGCTTCGAGTGACGCGGGACATCGAGCGCGAAGGGTTGGATCTGGCACTGCACGGCGAGGTCGTGCAGTAGACTTTGGCGGCATTCCGCGCAGCTGGCGATCTTCGCCCGCTGGCGCGGATTTAAGCTGTTCGAGGTGATCCGATGAACTGGTTCTATTGGAACACAGCGTGGTCGCTGTTCTTCAGCCTCATTTGGTTCATGACGATCACACACAATCCGGATGCAGAGATCGCAGACGCGCATCTGCGTGACGAGGCGTTCAAGGGTTAGCTCCGGTAATAACGCCACATCCTGAGGAACGTCCGGTGGATCTCGTCGGGCGTCCGGTCGAATGGCTCCAGATTGACGCGGACCACGCCACGATGGTCCATGCGCCACGGCAGGCGCATCAACAGCCGGTAGGCCGGCCGCTTGCGCCAATCGGCCACCAGCGCGCTGCCGAGCGGTCCGTTAAGCGCGATCTGCAACTCGTGAACGGTCATCGCGCGCTCAGCGATCTCGACGAGGTCGATGCGCGTGATGGCGCGCCAGCGGATCAGCCCGAAGGCCTGGATGAAGATGCCGTACTGGTTGGCCCCGATCGTCGGACGACCAGCCTCCAGCAGGGGGATGTTGTAATAGGTGAAGCCGCCCGCTGCCGCTGCCGGCGCCAGCCAATAGATCGCGCCCGTGATCCAGGTCGCGGTCAGGAAGATCGCGGCGAGGGCTGCCGTGACATAGACCGGAAAGTAGATGTCCTCGCGGCCGTAAGCGACCGAGTAGCCGCCGACGTTTCCCTCGTCCAAGGTTGCGATCATCTGAGCCCTACGCCCGGGACTGCTCCGGGAATCATGAGGGATGACGCAAGCCTAGAAAGCAAAAACGGGGCCGCGAGGGCCCCGTTTGAAACGTCGGAAGCAGCCGATCTTACTTGATCTTGGCTTCCTTGAACTCGACGTGCTTGCGCGCGACCGGGTCGTACTTCTTCTTGACCAGCTTGTCGGTCATGGTGCGCGAATTCTTCTTGGCAACGTAATAGAAGCCGGTGTCGGCCGTCGACACGAGCTTGACCTTGATGGTGACCGCCTTGGCCATGTGCAAAACCTCGAAAATCGGGGGAATTCGGGAGCCGGCCAAATCGGCCCGCGTTTGGCCCGGAAACTAGCCACAAACCGCTCAAAGTCAAGGATTTCCGAACCAAAACCACCTCGATTCCGGGCCTATTACCCCTCGAAGAACTGATTTTTCGGCCGCGGCAGGCCCAAATTCTCGCGCAAGGTCCGCCCCTCATACTCCGTGCGGAAAATCCCGCGCCTTTGCAGTTCCGGGACCACCTTGTCGACGAACTCGAACAGGCCCTGCGGCAGATAGGGGAACATGATGTTGAAGCCGTCGCTGCCGCGGCCGGTCAGCCATTCCTCCATCTGGTCGGCGATAGTCTGCGGCGTGCCGACGAAGGCGAGCCCGCCATAGCCGCCGACGCGCTGCGCGAGCTGGCGCACGGTGAGCTTGTCGCGCGCTGCGACATCGACGAGGCGCTGCCGGCCGCTCTTGCTGGCATTGGTTTCGGGGATCGGCGGCAACTGTCCGTCGGGATCGAAGCCGGACGCATCGGTGCCGAGGATCACCGACAGCGAGGCGATCGCGCTGTCGTAGTGCACGCGGCTGTCGAGCAGCGCGCGCTTCTCTTTGGCTTCCTCGACGCTGTCGCCGACCACGACGAAGGCACCGGGCAGGATCTTCAGATGCTCGGGATCGCGGCCGATCTTCTCCATGCGGCCCTTGATGTCGGCGTAGAGCTTCTGTCCGTCGGCCAGACTGCCGCCGCCGGTGAACACGGCTTCCGCCGTCTCGGCCGCAAGCTGCCTGCCGTCATCGGAAGCGCCGGCCTGCACGATGACAGGCCAGCCCTGCACGGGGCGGGCGATGTTCAGCGGACCGCGGACCGAGAGATATTTGCCCTTATGATTGAGCACATGCATCTTGTCGGGATCGACGAACAGTCCGGACTCGACGTCGCGCACGAACGCGTCATCGGCGAAGGAATCCCACAGGCCGGTGACGACATCGTAGAACTCGCGGGCGCGCTTGTAGCGCTCGGCGTGCTCCATATGGTCGTCGAGCCCGAAATTCAGCGCCGCGTCCGGATTGGACGTGGTGACGATATTCCAGCCGGCGCGGCCGCCGGAGATGTGGTCGAGCGAGGCGAAGCGCCGCGCGACGTGATAGGGCTCGTCGAAGGTGGTCGAACCGGTCGCGATCAGGCCGATATTCTCCGTCACGGCGGCGAGCGCCGATAGCAGCGTGAACGGCTCGAACGAGGTCACGGTGTGGCTGCGCTTCAGCGCGCTGATCGGCATGTTCAGCACGGCAAGATGGTCGGCCATGAAGAAGGCGTCGAATTTGCCGGCCTCGAGCTTGCGGATCAGCGTCTTGATGTGGTCGAAGTTGAAATTGGCGTCGGGCCAGGCCCCGGGATAGCGCCAGGCACCGGTGTGAATGCTGATCGGCCGCATGAACGCGCCGAGCTTGAGTTGACGCTTCGCCATTGCCCCGTTCCGTCCTTGATGTCGTTAGCGGAACAGATAGGGAGGCGTTTCGCGGCGCGCCATCGGGAAGATTATTTTGTTTTTGGCCGCTCTCTCGACAGTGTCATTCCGGGGCATCGCGCAGCGATGAACCCGGAATCTCGCGCCGCAATCTCGGGATTCCGGGTTCGATGCTGCGCATCGCCTCGGAATGACGAGGATCATACTACGCCCCCAGCACGTCCTTCTGCATCTTGCCGCCGTAGAAATGGAAGAACGGCACCGGCGCGTCGTGGCGGAGCGGCCCGGTGGCGAGACGGCGGTCGAGCTCGGCGAGCACGTTCTTGGTCATGGCATGCGCGTCGGCGAGCGGCTCGGAGCCGATCTCGACCCAGACCAGCTCGACCAGCTCGGCATCGGCATGCACCACGCCCTCGACACGATGCGCGATGGTCGACGCGTCGGCAGTGAAGAAGCGCGTGTCGAAGCGGCGGACGCGGCCAGGCGGGGTGATCGCGCGCGCGATCAGGAACAGGCCGGACGGATCGGGCAAGAGACCAGCGTCGGCGAACGGTGCCCAGGGCCCGTCGAGCTTGTGCGGCTTCTCGACCTTGCGGCCGAGGCAGAGCCCGGTCTCCTCGCAGGCCTCGCGGATCGCGGCGTTGGCAAGCGCACGCGCGCGGCCGGGCGTGATCTTCGGGCTGCCCTTCAACAGATTGGCTTCGAGCTCCGGCGTGATCGGCGCTGCGACCGGCACACGGTTGTCGGCCTTGTCGACGCGGCCGCCGGGGAAAACGAATTTGCCGGGCATGAACACGACCTTGTCGTGACGCTTGCCGACCAGCACCTTCGGCTTGGCGCCGGAGCGATCGATCAGGATCAGCGTCGCCGCATCCTTCGGCCGGAAATACGCATGATGGTCGGCTTCTTTTTCGCCCTGGTGGACGACAGCGGCGGGCGCGGCAGCTTCAGTCATTTCATCCCTTTCATTTCTTCTTGCGGCCCGGTTTAGCTAGACCGGCGGGATGTCGCTAGGGGGATTCTCGTCAAAGCCATGCATGCGCAGGGCCCATTGCAAGCCGATCACGGCTCCCTTCACCGGCTGCAACAGCGCCAGCGATGCGAACAGCGTGAACGGCAGATAGATCGCAAGTTGCAGCCACACCGGCGGCGAATAATTGGTCTCGATCCACAGCGCCATCGGTACCACGATATGGCCGACGATAACGATGACGAGATAGGCAGGCAGATCGTCCGCGCGATGCGGCGTGAAGTCGAGGTCGCAGACCGGGCAATGGCCGTCGCATTTGAGAAACTTGCGGAACAGTCTGCCTTTTCCGCAGCGCGGACAGCGGCAGCGGAACCCGCGCTTCATCGCGCTCCACACGTCGCGCTTCTCGGGCTCGGCCGCCTCGCGAGTCCAGACCACTGTCGGTGGTGTCACTTCCATGACTTGCCTCGCTTCGATTTGCCGGACTTCTGCTGCGCCGGCTTGCGATCCTTCTTGCGCGATTTCCGCTCCTTGTGCGCCTTCTTGCCTGATCGTTTTGGTCCCTTGTCAAATCCGGCGGCACGGCGCTCGGCCCTTACGCTGTCGCGTTTTCTGCCGCGCGGAATTGCCTGACCATCGGATAATAACTCAAATCGCAGCGCGCCGGCTATCGGCGCGGCTTCCACCAGACGCACATCGACGACGTCGCCGAGGCGATACATGGTGCCGCTGCGCGTGCCGATGAGCGCGTGGCGAGTTTCGTCGTAGTTGAAATATTCGCTGCCGATGGTGCGGATCGGGATCAGACCGTCGGCGCCGGTGTCGTCGAGCTTCACGAACAGGCCGGATCGCGTCACGCCGGAAATGCGGCCCTGGAACGAGGCGCCGACCTTATCGGCAAGGAAATGCGCGATCAGGCGGTCGGTGGTCTCACGCTCCGCCTTCATCGCGCGGCGCTCGGTGACGGAAATCTGCGCGGCGATCTCGGCGAGCGTCTCCACGGTTTCATCGGTCGGCAACGCGCCTTCGCCAAGCCCGAGCGCGCGGATCAGCGCGCGATGCACGATCAGATCGGCATAGCGGCGGATCGGCGAGGTGAAGTGCGCGTAGCGGCGCAGGTTCAAGCCGAAATGGCCGTAGTTCTCGGCGGAGTATTCCGCCTGCGCCTGCGAACGCAGCACCACCTCGTTGACCAGCGGCTCGTAGTCCTCGCCGGCAACCTGCGCCAGCACGCGGTTGAATTGCGTGGGACGCAGCGCGCCATGCTTGGTGAAGGGCAAGTCGAGCGTCTTTAGGAATTCCTGCAGGTTGTGCACCTTCTCCTGGCTCGGCTCGTCGTGCACGCGGTAGATCAGCGGCAGCGCCTTCTTCTCCAGCATTTCGGCCGCGGCGACGTTGGCGAGGATCATGAACTCCTCGATCAGCCGGTGCGCGTCGAGCCGCTGCGGCACGATCACGCGATCGACGGTGCCGTCGGCTTTCAGCAGGATCTTGCGCTCGGGCAGATCGAGATCGAGCGGGTCGCGCTCGTTGCGTGCAAGCTTGACCAGCTCGTAGGCCGACCACAGCGGCTTCAGGATCGGATCGAGGATAGGGCCCGTCGTGTCATCGGGCCTGCCGTCGATCGCGGCCTGCGCCTGCGCATAATGTAGCTTCGCAGCCGAGCGCATCAGCACGCGGTGGAAGGTATGCGAGCGCTTGCGGCCGTCGGCGCCGATCACCATGCGCACCGCGAGCGCGCCGCGCGGCTCGCCCGGCACCAGCGAGCAGAGATCGTTGGAGATCCGCTCGGGCAGCATCGGCACGACGCGATCAGGGAAATACACCGAGTTGCCGCGCTGCAGCGCGTCGCGGTCGAGCGCCGAGCCGGGCCGCACATAGAAGGCGACGTCGGCGATCGCAACATGGACGATGAAGCCGCCCTTGTTGTTCGGATCGGGATCGACTTCCGCATGCACCGCGTCGTCGTGATCCTTGGCATCCGGCGGATCGATGGTGACGAGCGGCACGTCACGCCAGTCCTCGCGGCCCTGCAAGGTTGCGGGCTTGGCGTCTTCAGCTTCGCGCAGCGCAGAAGTGGAGAACACCTGCGGGATATCGTGGGTGTTGATCGCGATCAGGCTGATCGCCTTCTCACTGGCGATCGAACCGAGCCGCTCCTTGACGCGGGCGGAGGCGAGGCCGTAGCCGCGGGTGCGGATCAGGTCGACGCTGATGAGATCGCCGTCTTCGGCGCCGCCGCCGTCGGCCTTGGCGATGTTGAGCTCGCGGCCGGCCTGCTTCTTGTCGACCGGGATCAGGCGCCCGCCGCCATCGGGATTGCGACGGAAGATGCCGAGGATCCGGGTGCGCCCGTGATCGATCACCTTGATGACGCGGCCGCGATAGGGTGTGCCGTCTTGCTCGTCCGTGACTTCGACGCGCAGCAGCGCGCGGTCGCCGACGCCGGCGGTGGTGCCGGGCTTCGGCCGCCGCGGCGTCTCGATACGGATTTTCGGGGCGGTGCCGTTCTCGTCCGAGTCCCACTCGGCGGGCGTGGCGATCAGCTCGCCGTCGCTGTCGCGGCCGGTGATGTCGGCGAGCAGGGTCGGTGGCAGCGCCGCCGGCTCGTGGATCTTGCGGCCGCGCTTGGCAATCGTGCCGTCGTCGGCGAGCTCACGGAGGATCCGCTTCAGCTCGACGCGGTCGGCGTTCTTCAGGCCGAACTCGCGCGCGATCTCGCGGGTGCCGACCTTGCCTGGATTGGCGCGGATGAAGGCGACGATGGCGTCCCGGCCCGGAAAGCCATGGTCGGGTTTTCGTTTCACTTATCCTCGTGCCTTGCCGGCGCTTTTCTTCGCGGGCGCTTTCGCTGGTGCCGATGATTTTGCAGGCGACGTCTTGGCACCGGAGGCGACCGGCGCGCGCGCCTTGCTGGTCGCATCCGTTTTCGGCTTCGCCGCGGCTTTCTTCGACGCAGCCTTCTTGGCGGGCTCGGCCTCGCCGTCGCCGTCAGTCTCGGTCGCCTCGGACTTGGCTTTCTTCGCCTTGGCGGGCTTTTCCGCCTTGGCCTTCTTGGCCTTTTTGCCGCCGCCCTTGGCCGCGCGCTCGTCGATCAGCGCGATCGCTTCGGCGAGCGTGATCTGGTCGGGGGTGCGGTCGCTCGGGATCGTCGCGTTGACGCCGCCCGCCGCGACATAGGCGCCGTAGCGGCCGTTCTTCAGCGCGACCGCGCCGAGGGTCGGATGATCGCCGAGCGGCTTGCCGGGATCGGCACCGAAGCGGCGGCCGCTCGGGCCCTTCGCGATCTTCTCCGCGATCAGCGTGACGGCACGGTTCAACCCGATGTCGAAGACCTCGTCGCCGGCCTCGAGGCTGGCATAGGTCTTCTCGTGCTTGACGAACGGCCCGAACCGGCCGAGGCCGGCGGTGATCGGCTGTCCGGTTTCCGGATGCTTCCCGATCTCGCGCGGCAGCGACAGCAGTTTCAGTGCCAGTTCGAGATCGACATCGGCCGGTGAGGTGCCCTTTGGAATGCCCGCGCGCTTCGGCTTCTCGCCTTCGGCGTAATCCTTCTGCTCGCCGAGCTGGATGTAGGGGCCGAAGCGGCCGGCCTTCACCGTGACATCGAAGCCGGTGTCGGGATCGGTGCCGAGCACGCGGTCGGCGCTCTCGGCGCTGTCGGCCGCGAGCGGACGGGTGTAGCGGCATTCCGGATAATTCGAGCAGCCGACGAAGGCGCCGAACTTGCCGGCCTTGAGGTTGAGCCGGCCGGTGCCGCAGGTCGGGCATTGCCTGACGTCGCCGCCATCCGCGCGCGGCGGATAGATATGCGGGCCGAGCATCTCGTCGAGCGCGTCGAGCACCTCGGCGACGCGCAGGTCCTTGATGTCGTTGACCGCGCCGATGAAGCCGCGCCAGAAGTCCTGCAACACCTGCTGCCAGGCGATCTCATTGTTGGAGATGCGGTCGAGCTGCTCCTCGAGATCGGCGGTGAAGTCGTATTCGACGTAGCGCGAGAAGAAGTTCTCCAGGAACGCGACCACGACGCGGCCCTTGTCCTCGCCGTGCAGCCGCTTCTTCTCGAGCTTGACATAGCCGCGGTCCTTCAGGACCTGCAGGATCGAGGCGTAGGTCGAGGGGCGGCCGATGCCGAGCTCTTCCATCCGCTTCACCAGCGAGGCTTCCGAAAAGCGCGGCGGCGGCTCGGTGAAATGCTGGGTGACGGCGAGGCTCTGGCGCTTCACGGCCTCGCCCTCGCTCATCGCGGGCAGGCGGCGCGAATCCTCGTCCTCCTCGTCGTCGCGGCTTTCCTGATAGAGCGCGAGGAAACCATCGAACTTGATGACCTGGCCGGAGGCGCGCAATTCCAGCACGCGGGAGCCGGCCTTGGCCTCGATGTCGACGGTGGTGCGCTCGAGCTCGGCCGACTCCATCTGGCTCGCAATGGTGCGCTTCCAGATCAATTCATAAAGCCGCGCCTGATCGGCATCGAGCCGTCGGCCGATGGTGGCCGGGCGACGCGACAGATCGGTCGGGCGGATCGCTTCGTGCGCTTCCTGCGCGTTCTTGGCCTTGGCCTGGTACTGGCGCGGGGCGTCCGGCACGTAGGCGTTGCCATAGTCCTCGCCGATTACCTTGCGCGCCTGCGTGATCGCTTCGGGTGCGATCTGCACGCCGTCGGTTCGCATATAGGTGATGAGGCCGGTGGTCTCGCCGCCGATGTCGATGCCCTCATAGAGCCGCTGCGCGATGCGCATGGTGTGCGCCGGCGCGAAGCCGAGCTTGCGGCTCGCTTCCTGCTGCAGGGTCGAGGTGGTGAAGGGCGCCTGCGGATTGCGCCGCGCCGGCTTGGCCTCGACGGTCGCGACCTTGAACAGCGCGGCTTCGATCGCCTTCTTGAAATCCTCGGCTTCCGCGCCGGAGCCGATGTCGAGCCGTGCGATCTTCTTGCCGTCGGCGCCGACCAGCCGCGCCTCGAAGGCATCGCCGCGCGGCGTCAGCAACGTCGCGACCAGCGACCAGTACTCCTTCGGAACGAACTTCTCGATCTCGAGCTCGCGGTCGCAGACCAACCGCAGCGCGACCGACTGCACGCGGCCGGCGGAGCGGGCGCCGGGCAGCTTGCGCCACAGCACGGGGGAGAGGGTGAAGCCGACCAGATAGTCCAGCGCACGGCGCGCCATATAGGCGTCGACCAGCGCGCCATCGATCTGGCGCGGCGCCTTCATCGCCTCGGAGACGGCCTGCTTGGTGATGGCGTTGAACACCACGCGCTCGACCTTCTGGTCCTTCAGCGCGCGCTTCTCCTTCATCACCTCCAGCACGTGCCAGGAGATCGCCTCGCCCTCGCGATCGGGGTCGGTTGCGAGGATCAGACGGTCGGCACCCTTGAGCGCCTTGGCGATGTCGTTGAGCCGGCTCGCGGCCTTGGCATCGACCTCCCAGATCATCTGGAAATTGGCGTCGGGATCGACGGAACCATTCTTGGCCGGGAGGTCGCGAACATGGCCGAACGACGCCAGGACCTCGTAGGAGGACCCCAGATATTTGTTGATCGTCTTGGCCTTGGCCGGCGACTCCACAATGACGATATTCATGTCATTCCAATAGCTTACGGGAAAACTTGAAGGTGGGTTCCGCTAGACTCGCGGCCCGCCGTGTCGGGGCGAACATGGGTGCTGGGGCGGTCCCTGTCAAATCGCCAGATATTGAAGGGAGGCGCCAAGCTGTGGAGTTTCTATCCCAAGGGTTGCGAAATGCGTCCTAGAGTTGCGGCCGGAAAGGGCTTATCTCTTTATATACAGCGTAGGAATCGGATTAGGCCTTTTGAGCAGCACAGGGGGCGGCCGGAAGCGCAAGGCGTCCGGCGGGCGGCGACCGGCGGGCGACGAGACGGCTGGGGAAGGCGGCCCCGACGATGCCCTGGTCCTGATCGCAGGCGCCGCGACCTAACTCGCCAAACTCGCCCGGCGCCACAAACCGAAGTCCTCGACCGCCTGTTCGCGATGGCCCGTCTGGAGGCCGACGAGCAGCTGCGCTCGCGCAGCCGGAGGAAGCTGTCGTGAGGGGCGTTACGGGAAGCAGGGTCGGCCGTCGTCCTGGCGAAAGCCGGACCCATAACCACCGCATTTGATCATGAACGGGATCGCGGCCCCAGCGTCGCGCAATAACTCTCATTTTGGGTAATGGGTCGTTTCGCCAGGACGACGGTGGGGATGGACCGCAATTCAAGATGTCAAACAGCGCGGTGCGGCGAAACAGAAGTCGTGATTTGCGACCCTTCCTGGAGAAAGGAAGAACGCTAGCTCGCGCCACATCCACCGCCGTCGTCCCGGCGAAGGCCGGGACCCATACGCCGCGGCGGGTGTTGAGAACGGGACTCGTCGTCCCAGCATCGTTCAACAATCCGCATTTGTGGTTATGGTCCCTGCTTTCGAACGCAGGGACGACACCCAATATGGGTCGTCGTATGTGAGTCATACATCCGCATCCTCGCGACGCGAGGCGTATTCGGATAAAGCGAAATATTTTCGCGGGCGAGGATTGACAAGTTTTTGGTGAGTTGCCCGTCGTGTCGTACCAGCAACACCCGTCCTACGCACTCACGAGGCGCCGCGCGCGCTTCGCTGCAGGCCGCGGCTTCAGCGTCGTATCCGCGGCACCCAGCACGCGTCCATCCTGCGAATAGAGCGCGAGCTTCTTCACCGGCTTGCCCTTGTCGCGGTCGACCAGGATGGTCGCGATCTCGTCCGGATGCTCGTCGAATTCCTCGGTCCATTGCCGCAACGCGACCAGGATCGGAAAGATGCCGTGGCCCTTCGGCGTCAGGACATATTCCTGATAGGCGCTGCCGTCGGAGGCGGGGACCGTCTTCAGGATGCCGCGTTCGACCAGCGTGCGCAGCCGTGTGGCAAGGATGTTTTTGGCAAGCCCGAGGCTCGCCTGGAATTCGCCGAAGCGGCGCCGGCCGAGGCTGGCGTCGCGGATGATCAGGAGCGACCACCAGTCGCCGAACACGTCGAGCGCGCGTGCGACAGGACAGCTGTCGCCTGCAAGGCTGGTTCGTTTCACCGGCTGTCTCCAGGAGTTTGGGCCATCACGACCTTGTGTGGTTGCAATATTAAACCGTATGCCTTAGCTAGGCAAAGAAGTTTAATAATGCAACCAACTGGAGGCGGAAATGAGACTGGCGAACAAGACGGCGTTGATCACCGGCGGCAACAGCGGCATCGGGCTCGCGACAGCGAAGCTGTTCGTGGCGGAGGGCGCCAAGGTCGTCATCACCGGGCGCAACAAGGAGACGCTTGCGGCGGCATCCAGGGAGCTCGGGCCGAACGCGCTCGCAGTGGTGGCTGATGCCACCGACGTCGCGGCGCTGGAAGCCGCGGTGAAGCAGGGCGCCGAGAAGTTCGGCAAGTATGACGTTCTGTTCGCCAATGCCGGCATTCCCGGCCAGACGCCGGTGGGCGGCACCACGCTGGCCGCATTCGAGAATGTGATCCGGACCAATCTCACCGGCGTGTTCTTCACGGTGCAGGCGGTCGCGCCGTACCTCAACGACGGCGCATCGATCATTCTCAACGGCTCGGTGATCTCCGTGCTCGGCAATCCCGGCTACTCGGCCTATGCCGCGAGCAAGGCCGGCGTGCGCGCGATGGCGCGGGTGATGGCGTCAGAATTCTCGCCGCGCAACATCCGCGTCAACGTGGTGGCGCCGGGCGCGGTGCGCACGCCGATCTGGGGCGCGGCGATCGCGACGCCCGAGGCCGAGAAGATCTTCGAGCAGCGGATCGGCAAGACCACGCCGCTCGGGCGGATCGGCGAGCCCGATCACATTTCAAAGACCGTGCTGTTCCTGGCGTCCGACGACGCCGCGCATGTGCAGGGGCAGGAGCTGTTCATCGATGGCGGTGCAACGGCATCACCGGCGGGCGCGCCGATCTATCGCGGATAGAGCCTTTCCGTTCCGATTAAATCGGAACGCGGCTCTGGTTTTATTCTGACGCGTTTTCTTCACGCGAACCGGTATCCACTTCGCTCGAAAACGCTCTGGTTTGTTTCTCATTGTATCGAACGGCCGGTGTGAAGCGTTTCATACCGGCCGGTTTGGCTTGCGACTATCATCGCGCGCATTGAACCTTTGACGTACTGCCCGGACTCCTGAATGGGCGGGGAATTTTTCACCACGGAATCATTTGGAGTGCCGCCATGCCGAAAGCAGCCCGCATTTCGACGTCGATCCCGGTTTCGCCCGCATCCGAAAGTTCAGATACGACGCAGTTGGTGACGGTCGCGCTGTTCTCCGGCATCGGCCTGTTGATTTCGCTGGTCGCCGTCATCCTCGGCATACAGGGCGTCTGGTTCTGAGTTCGTCCACCTGAACGGCCTGCCGCCGCCAGGCGACGGCAGGCACTTTGAATCACATCAGGCTGCGTTCAGGCTGCCGGCGGCCTGCAGCGCGCCCGCAACCGCCTTTTCGCGATGCTCGGGGCCGACCTGGATGCCGTCGGCGGGGATGAACTCAACATTCCTGACGCCGATGAAGCCGAACACGCCGCGCAGGTAGGTCTCGAGGTGCTCGAGCGCGGCCATCGGCGTGTCGGCGCCGTAATAGCCGCCGCGCGAGATCGCGATGATGACGCGCTTGTTGCCGGCCAGTCCCTCGACGCCGCCGGCGCCATACTTGAACGTCTTGCCCGCGACCAGGATGCGGTCGATCCAGGCCTTGAGCTGGCTCGGAATCGTGAAATTGTACATGGGCGCGCCGATCACGACGATGTCGGCGGCGAGGAACTCGTCCAGCACCGCCTGGCCGGTCGCGATGTCGTCGCGTACCGACGGGTCCGGCGCCGCGCCCTGGCTGGCGGCGAGGTGCAGGCCGGAGAGGTGGGCGAGCGGCGTCTGGCTGAGGTCGCGGTAGCTGACGACGAGGCCCGGATTGGCCTGGCGCAGCCGCTCGACGGCAGCGGCCGAGACCTGGCGGCTGACGGAGTGGGGGCCGAGGACCGAGGAATCGATGTGCAGAAGTTTCATGGCTGGGGTCACCTTTGGTATAGGTTTGTAACTGGCGCTATATGAGTGACCGCCCTAAATCTCCGCAAGAACGCACATTTTTGAAACCCGAGCACACCAATGGAACCCGAGCACATCGATGTAACCGCCGAAACCGGCCTGCCGCGTGGTCCCGGGACGCATCAGGACTGCCGCGGCGTGGCCTCGGTGCTGTCGCGGGTCGGCGACAAATGGAGCGTGCTGGTCATCATGCTGCTGCGCGATGGACCGCGCCGCTTCAACGAGCTGAAGAGGACGATCAACGGCATCTCGCAGCGCATGCTGACCTTGACGCTGCGCGGCCTGGAGCGCGATGGCCTGGTGACGCGCACGGTGTTTCCGACCATTCCGCCGCGGGTCGACTACGAGCTGACCGATCTCGGGCGCGGACTGGCGGTGCCTGTGATGGCGCTCGGCGAATGGGCGTTCGCGCATCTGCCAGAAATCGAGGGCGCGCGGAACGATTTCGACGCGCGGAATGGCGAAGGCTGAGTTCGGAGCCTTCGCGTTCGGACAAGCAGACCCGTCATCCTGAGAGCCTGCGTAGCAGGCGTCTCGAAGGATGCACGGCCACCAGTCGAGCCGTCGATCCTTCGAGACGCGCTGCGCGCTCCTCAGGATGACGGACAGGCGTTTGCGCGAGCGAGATATTCAGCTCGTCAAATCATCGACACCAGCCCGCCGCCGTGGCGTTCGAGCCTGCCGGCGAGCTCGAGCTCGAGCAGCACGGCGCGGACAACGGCCGGCGACACGTCAGCCATCCGGATCAGATCGTCGATGCTGATCGGGCTCGGCCCGAGCAGGTCGATGATGCGCGCGCGATCGCCGCTATCAGTGGCAAAGTCCAGCGGCTCGTCGTCCTCGCGCGCGCCAAGCATCACCGGCCGCTCCATGATCGGCGTCACCGCGCTGATGACGTCGGCGGCTTCGGTGACCAAGGTGGCGCCTTGCTTGATCAGATCGTTGGCGCCGGCGGCGCGCGGATCGATCGGCGAGCCCGGCACCGCGAACACCTCGCGGCCCTGTTCGGCCGCCATCCGCGCAGTGATCAGCGAGCCCGAGCGATGCGCGGCCTCGACGATCACGACGCCGAGCGAGGCGCCCGAGATCAAACGATTGCGACGGGGAAAGTCGCGCGCCCGCGGCACGTGGCCGAGCGGCATCTCCGAGATCGCCGCGCCATGCTCGAGCAGGGCGGCCAGCAGATCCTCGTGCTCTGGCGGGTAGATCCTGTCGTGGCCGCCGGCGAGCACGGCGACCGTGCCGCTGGCAACGGTGGCGCGGTGCGCTGCCTGATCGATGCCGCGGGCGAGGCCCGAGATCACGACAAAGCCGGCATCGCCAAGATTGCGCGCCAGGGTGCCTGCAAATTTCAACCCGGCGCCGGAGGCATTGCGGGAGCCGACGATCGCGATCATCGGCCGCGTCAGGACCTCGCGCGCGCCGCGCACGGCAAGCAGCGGCGGCGCGTCGTCGATGGTGGCAAGCCGCGCCGGATAGTGCGCTTCCTCCGGCGCGACGAGATCGATGCCGAATTTGCGGCAGGCCGCGAGCTCGGCGGCGGCGTCGGCCTCGCTGCAGATCCGCCCGGGGCCGGAGGCGCCGCCGCGGCGCGCGAGGTCAGGCAGGCGCTCCAGCGCGTGCGCCGCATCGCCAAAATGGCGGAGCAGCGATGCAAAGGTGCGCGGGCCGACATTGTCGGAGCGGATCAGCCGCAGGCGGTTGAGCCGTTCGGTGTCGGTGAGTTTTGGAGGGCTGGGCGAGCGGTCATGCATGCGGGGCGCAGCTTCGCCCAACCTGAGATTGTGATCAACTGCGACATTGGCGCAGCCGCGCGCGACGCGCTAAAAGCGCTGGGCAAGAAGCCGCCAAAAACCGTCAAGAAACAGGAATCCGCCGATGATTTCGCTTGCCGATCTCCAACGCCGCATCGCCTCCGGCGAATTGTCCACCGATGTCGCCATTGCGCAGACGCGGGACGCCATCGCGGCGCAGGACAAGACCATCGGCGCCTTCGTCCGCCTCGACGAGAAGGCGCGTGGGCAACAGGCCGGGCCGCTGCGTGGAATTGCAGTCGGCATCAAGGACATCATCGATACCGCTGACCTCCCGACCGAGATGGGCGCCGCGATCTATCGCGGGCATCGGCCGCGCGCCGACGCTCCGGTCGTGATGGCGCTGAAGCAGGCCGGCGCCACCATCATCGGCAAGACCACGACAACGGCATTCGCGGCGAACGATCCGACCGCAACGCTCAATCCGCACAATCACGCGCACACGCCGGGCGGATCGTCGTCGGGCTCGGCCGCCGCGGTCGCCGCCGGGATGATCCCGCTCGCGCTCGGCACGCAGACCGGCGGCTCGGTGATCCGGCCGGCCTCGTTCTGCGGCGTCGCCGCGATCAAGCCGAGCTACCGGCTGCTGCCGACCGTCGGCGTGAAATGCTTCTCCTGGACGCTTGACACGGTGGGGCTGTTCGGCGCCGGCGTGCGCGACGTCGCGCTGGGGCTCGCTGCGATGACGAAGCGGCCCGAGCTGGTGGTGCCGTCGAAGGTTTCCGCGCCGCGCATCGGCGTCGTCACGCAGGCCTTCGCCGGCGCGCCTGAACCTTCCGGCGCGGAGGCGTTGCAGAAGGCCGCGCGTGCGGCGGAGCAGGCCGGTGCGACCGTGCGCGAACTCGCGATGCCCGAGGTCGTCGCGGAGGCGTGGCGGATCCATCCGGTGGTGCAGGAGTTCGAGGCGCATCAGTCGTTCGCCTGGGAATACGGCCAGAACTACGATGCGATGCCGCCGCTGCTGCGCGGCCGGCTCGACGAGAGCAGGGGTGGCACGCCGGCCGAATACGACGCGGCGATAGACGTCACGCTGCGCGCACGGCTGGCGCTGGCCACGATCCTCACCGAGGTCGACGTGCTGCTGACGCTGTCGGCACCGGGCGCGGCACCCGAGGGTTTGGCGTCGACCGGCGATCCCCGTTACAACCGGCTCTGGACCTTGATGGGCGTGCCCTGCGTCAACGTGCCGACACTGACCGCCGAGGGCGGATTGCCGGTCGGCGTCACCGTGATCGCGGGGTTTGGCGATGATGCCAAAGCGCTGGCGGCCGCGAGCTTTGTCGAGGACGCGCTGAAGCGGTAGGCCTAGTCATTCCGGGGCGATGCGCCGCATCGAATCCGGAATCTCGCGCCACAACCTCTGGATTCCCCGGTGCGCAATTGCGCACCTGAGGTTCATCGCTGCACGATGCCCCGGAATGACATACGTCACTTCCGCTCGCCGATCTTGCCCTCGGTACCGGCCTGCAGGCGCTGGATGTTCTCGCGGTGCATGTAGAACAGCAGCAGCGTCAGCACGGCGAACAGCGAGGCGAGCGCGTTATGGCCGAACCACCACAGGAACAGCGGCGTCACGAACGCGGCGATCAGCGCCGACAGCGACGAGTAGCGCGTGGTGTAGGCGGTGCCGAGCCAGATCACGGCGAAGATCAGCGCCGCCGGCCAGAACAGGCCGATCAGCACGCCGAGATAGGTCGCGACACCCTTGCCGCCGCGAAACTTGAGCCAGACCGGGAAGAGGTGGCCGAGGAAAGCCCCCAGCGCCGCCAGCATCGCCGCGTTCGGGCCGTCGATGGTGCCGGCGATGATGACGGCGACGGTGCCCTTCAACATGTCGCCGAGCAGCGTCGCCGCGGCGAGGCCCTTGCGGCCGGTGCGCAGCACATTGGTGGCGCCGATATTGCCCGAGCCGACCGTGCGCAGATCCTGCGTGCCGGCCATCCTGGTCAGCACCATGCCGAACGGGATCGAGCCCAGCAGGTAGCCGATCAGGAAGGCGAGCGGCAGCAGCCCATCAGCAGACATCGCAGTGGTTCCCTGGAGCGGTCCGGCCCGAACGGGGCAGTGCCGTCAATGAAATATTAACCATAAATCCGCACCATGGCCTTGGTAATGAGGGAGCTTATCATGGCTTCTGTTCGCAGGCGGCTGGAGCAGTTTTTCTTTGTCGTTTACGTCGCGGCCATCGTCGTTGGCACAACGATGGAAGCGATGTCGCAACTCGCGTCGCGCTAAGTTCCACCCCAGTTTCAGACGTGCTCGTAAACGGTCCGTCCGCCGACGATCGTCCGCGTCACGCGGCCCGAGAAGCGGGCGTCGTCGAACGGCGTGTTCTTGCACAGTGATTTGAGATCGTCGCGGTCGAGGACCCAGGGCGTGTCGGCGTCGATCACGATGACGTCGGCCGGCGCGCCCGCGCGCAGCGTGCCGCCGGGCAGGCCAAGCAGCTCCGCCGGCCGTGTCGACATCGCCCGGATCAGCGTCTTGAAGTCCATCTCGCCATTGTGGATCAGCCGCAGCGCCGCCGGCAGCATGGTCTGCAGGCCGACTGCGCCGCTCGCCGCTTCCGCGAACGGCAGCCGCTTGACCTCGACGTCCTGCGGATTGTGGTCGCTCATCACGACGTCGATCAGCCCGGAGGCCAGCGCCGCGACCAGCGCCTTGCGGTCCTCCTCGGTGCGCAGCGGCGGGGCCAGCTTGAGGAAGGTGCGGTAGGGGCCGATGTCGTTCTCGTTCAGCGTCACGTGATTGATCGAGACCGAGGCCGAGACATTGTGGCCGGCGTCGCGGGCGCGCTTGAGGATCTCCAGCGACTCGATCGAGGTCAGCGAGGCTGCGTGATAGCGCCCGCCGGTCAAGCCTGCGAGCCGCATGTCGCGTTCGAGCATGATCGACTCGGCCGCGGTGGGAATGCCGGCGAGGCCGAGCCTTGTGGCGAATTCGCCCTCGTTCATCACGCCTTCGCCCACCAGATTCGGATCCTCGGTGTGATGCACGATCAGCGCGTCGAAATCGCGGGCATAGGTCAGCGCACGCCGCATCACCTGGGCGTTGGTGACGCTGCGGTCGCCGTCGGTGAAGGCGACGGCGCCGGCGGCCTTGAGCAGGCCGATCTCGGTCATCTCCTGGCCCTGCATGCTCTTGGTCAGCGCCGCCATCGGATGGATGTTGACGATCGCGGTGTCGCGGGCCCGGCGCAGCACGAAGTCGACGGTCGCCGAATTGTCGATCACCGGCGAGGTGTCGGGCTGGCAGATGATGGTGGTGATGCCGCCGGCCGCGGCGGCCTGGCTGGCGGAGGCGAAAGTCTCGCGGTGGCTGGCGCCGGGCTCGCCGACAAAGGCGCGCATGTCGATCAGGCCGGGGGCCACGATCTTGCCGGCGCAATTGACGATGTCGGTGCCTTCGGGGACGCCGGCGGCGCCGATGCCGCGCTTGGCGTCACGGATCACGCCGTCGGCAATCAGGACATCGCCCGGACCGTCGAAATCGCGCGACGGATCGATGACGCGGGCGTTGGCGAGCAGGATGGGGCGGCGGTCGGTCAGCATCGGTCTCACGCGTTCGGCAGGTTGCGGGCGAGCGCTTCCAGCACCGCCATGCGCACTGCCACACCCATTTCAACTTGTTCACGGATCAGCGACTGCGCGCCGTCGGCGACGAAGGTGTCGATCTCGACACCGCGGTTCATCGGGCCGGGATGCATCACCAGCGCATCCGGCTTGGCATAGCCGAGCTTCTTCTGGTCGAGGCCGAAATAGTGGAAATACTCGCCCGACGACGGCACGAAGGAGCCGTTCATGCGCTCGCGCTGCAGCCGCAGCATCATCACGATGTCGGCGCCGTTCAGCCCCTCGCGCATGTCGCGCGCGACCTCGACGCCCATCCGCTCGATGCCGGGCGGCAGCAGGGTGGAGGGGGCCACCACGCGGACGCGTGCGCCCATCGTGTTGAGCAGGAAGATGTTGGAGCGCGCCACCCGCGAATGCAGCACGTCGCCGCAGATCGCGATCGTCAGCCCCTCGAGCCGGCCCTTGTTGCGGCGGATCGTCAGCGCGTCGAGCAGCGCCTGGGTCGGGTGCTCGTGGCTGCCGTCGCCGGCATTGATCACGGAACCGTCAACCTTGCGCGCCAGGAGCTCGACCGCGCCGGAGGCGTGGTGGCGCACCACCAGGATGTCCGGGTGCATCGCGTTCAGCGTCACCGCGGTGTCCATCAGGGTCTCGCCCTTGCGGGTCGACATCGACGACACCGACATGTTCATGACGTCGGCGCCCAGGCGTTTTCCGGCGATCTCGAACGAGGATTGGGTCCGGGTCGAGGCCTCGAAGAACAGATTGACCTGGGTACGGCCGCGCAGGCTGGCGCGCTTCTTGTCGACCTGGCGGTTGAGCTCGACATACTCCTCGGAGAGGTCGAGCAGGCCCGTGATGTCGTCAGCGGAAAGGCCCTCGATGCCCAGCAGATGCCGGTGACCGAGGACAAAAGTCGATTTCAATGATGGGGTCATTAAAGCGAGAGCTATAGGCGCGGATGGCCGGTGGGGCAAGCGCGAAGAGGGCTCGCGGGAGTTTTCCCCGAGTAAGATATCGCCGCCTTCCCGGCGGTCCTGCCGGGGCTCGCCGCGGGACATCCGCGCCTTGCTTTTGCGGGGGTTTCCGGAACAAGACGTGGATGGCGGGGCACAGGCGGAGCGGCAGCGCCGCCGTCCTCCTGACGGGCTATACCCGGCCGTGACGCCGGAGCGAGACCTCGTGAAAATTGTCGTGATCGCATGGATGGCCATCGCATTGATCCCGGGGGCGATCTCGCCTGCCTTCGCTCAGAACTTGCCCGGCGACTTCGCGTTCCTTCGCGACATCGATCCGACCATCATCCAGGACATCCGCTACGCCGGCGCGAACAATTTCATGGGCCGGCCGCTCGCGGGCTATGGCGCGGCGGAATGCGTGGTGAAGCGGGAGGTCGGGCTTCGGCTCAAGGCCGTGCAGCAGGAACTGGCCCGGCAAAGACTGTCGCTGAAGATGTTCGATTGCTACCGGCCGGCTCGCGCCGTCGCCGACATGGTGGCATGGTCGAAGAACGGCACCGAGACCGCCGCCGAGCGGCGCTACAACCCGGCCTTTTCGAAGACGGACCTGTTCCGCCTCGGCTACATCGCCACCCATTCGGGCCATTCGACCGGGGCCGCGGTCGATCTCACGCTGGTCGATCTTGGCGCCGACAATTCGCGCAAGTTCGATCCGGCCAGGGACTATGCCGACTGCACCGCGCCGGCCGCCGCGCGCGCCCCCGAGGGCAGCGTCGACATGGGCACCGGCTACGACTGTTCCGACGTCAAGGCCCACACCGCGACGAGCTCGATCACGCCGGCGCAGAGACGCTGGCGCGCCATGCTGGTCGCGGCGATGGCCCGGCAGGGGTTCGCGAACTATGCCAAGGAATGGTGGCACTTTTCGCTGCCGGGGGCAGGCCGGCCGGCCTACGACTTCCCGATCGTCCGGGCGCGGTAGAGCGTTTTCGAGCGAAGTGGACTCCGGTTCGCGTTGAAGAAAACGCGTCGGAACAAAGACTGGAGCTTCGATTCCGATCAATCAGAACCGAAGCTCCAGCGCAGGATTTTCCTCAAATCCGAAGCATTTTCGCAAGACGACGCTTGCCATCGCAAAAGTAGCTGAGCGACCTTTCAACACTCCTTAATTGTGGCCGTATGAAGTGCCGGCAACACGGGAGCATGCAGCATGCGTTTCGCAGCCATTGCAATTGTTGTCGTCGGCGTCGCCGGCGTCTTGATCTATGATCGACACGACAAGAGCGCGAATTATCAGCGCGTCGATGCCCGCATCAGCGGCGTCAGCGAGCAATGCTATCTGGAAAAGGTCGAGCGCGGGGTCATCACCAAGACGACATCGACCTCCGATCTGACCCGCTGCGAGATTGCCGAGCTGCTGCGCAAGGAGCATCCCAAGTGGCAGGGCTATGACGTGAAGCACAAGATCGAGGTGAAGGTCGTCTATGTCTCGCCGGTCGACGGAGCCACCCACCAGTCGAGCCTGCAGATGTCCTATTTCCCCAATGGCAAGCCGCTGCGCGCCGGGGACGTGTTTCCTGTCCTCGCCTCCAAGACCAAGGCGGACAAGACGCGTTCGATCTGACCGACGCGGTTCGACAGGACGGAAGCACAACCATGCGCCTTGGCCTCTACGCTATGATCGCTGTCGCCGTCGCGAGCTTCTATGTCTATAGCGAGCTCGACAAGCGGCTGAACTTCCGGCCGATCGACGCGCGCGTCAGCAGCGTCAAGGAACAATGCTACATGGAGAAGACCGAGGGGTCGCGGAGCTCGACCTCCGATCTGTTGCCGTGCGAGCTTACCGAGCTGCTGGCACGCCATCATCCGAAATGGCAGGGCGCCGACATCAAGCACAAGATCGAGATCCGGTTTGCCTACATCTCGCCGGTGGACGGCGCCGCGCATGAGTCCAACCTGCAGTTGGCGGCCTATCCAGATAACCGGCAATTGAGCAGCGGCGACATTTTTCCTGTCCAGGCTTCCAGGAAGGAGGCGAACCGGACCCGCGTCAATGACTGGGTCGACCGCTGGCTCGGCCGCCATGCGCCCAAGCATGGCAGCATCTGAACGCGATGAGCTTGGGCGCAGGCTGGTCCTACGCGCCGATAAACCCGCGGCGCAGCAATCCGCCCAGCACACCGCGAAGACTGGCGACGGCGGCGATGTTGCCGTGCGACGCGCTGAACAGCCACACCACCAGACGCTGATACTGTTCGGCGCTCGGCTCAAGCCGCGCCAGCACGGTTTGGCGGGATCGCGAGACCATGGAAATGTCGGTCCACCCCAGCTCCTCCAGGTGAATTCTGTAGCGCCAGCCGGCAAGCTCAAGCCCCTCGCCCGACCGACCCGAGAGCCGCACCGAGTCCGGTGATATCGCGAGCAGGCGGCACGACAGGATTTTTCCTTCGCCGAAGAGCCAGACCAGTTCGTCCGTCTCGAACATGTGACCGGAGCGAGGCAGCTCGAAGCAGACCAGGAACGCGATGAAGGCGATCAGCATCGCGATCGCCGCCCACAGCATGTTGAAGAAATCGAGCGAGGAAATCTCGCTGGCGCCGTACGGGGAGACGTACGCCCACACGATGCTTGCGGCGGAGCTTGCCGCGATCAATCCGAAAATGGCGGCGAGTTTCCAGTGGATGCGCGGCGCCGATCGATCACCTCCCTTGTCGGTGATCTTGAAGGGACGTCCGAACGGCTTGACGATGGCGCTGAGCAGCGTTGCGGTCACCGCAAAGCAGGTGACGGCGTGGGTGGCCTCCATGAACAAGGGCAGCGTCCGCGCGCGCGATATCCAGCTCATGTAGATAATCTGTCCGAGCAGCGCCGGCATGCCATAGCGCAGGAAGGAATGATAATCGGCTTCGAACGCGGGCAGCCCGCCGAACCAATAGATCGTCGGTGCGATCAATAGCAGCACCATGAAGGGTTTGGAGAGCCAGTTCAGCACGCCGTGCACATAGTGCCAGCGCTCGGTGAAGCTGAAGCCGCGGCCGAACAGCGGTCCGTTGCGCAGCAGGGCAACCTGTATGGTGCCAAGGCACCAGCGAGCGCGCTGAGTGACATATTCCGGGATGCCTTCGGCCGAAAGTCCGAAACTGAGCGGCTCGTTCAGCCAGACCGTGCGATAGCCGCGCGCCAGCATGGTGTAAGTGAGGTTGATATCCTCCGAGATCGCCTGTTCGGGAAAGCCGCCGATCTCGTCGAGCCGGTCGCGGCGAACGACGAAGGAGGTGCCGACGCAGAACGCGCAGCCCCACGCATCCTTGGCGGGTTGAAAGACGTCGAAGAAGAAGCGTTGATCGTCGACCCAGCTCTTCTCAGCCAGGAGATTATGCTGGATCGGATCGGCGTTGTAGTAAAACTGCGGGGTCTGCACGATCGCAACCTCCGGATCGGACAGCAGCAGGCCGACCGTGCGTTTCAAGAAGTCACGCCGCGGCACGAAATCCGCATCGAGCACCAGAATGACCGGCGCGGCGGTCGCACGGCCAGCCGCGGCCAACCCGTTGTTGAGGTTGCCGGCCTTGGCACCCCTGTTGTCAGGCCGCGTCAGATGGCGTGCGCCGACCCGCTCGCAATAGTCCCGCAGCCAGTCGCGTCGCGTGTCATCGAGAACCCACACCGTCACATTGGCATAGTCGAGCGCCAGCGCGCCCAGGATCGAGCGCTGGAGGATTTCGAGCGGCTCGTCATAGGTGCAGATGAAGACGTCGACGGCGGGATCGCGATTGTCCGCGGCCAAAAGCTGCTGGGCGGCGTCGGCCTGCGCGGTGCGGTCGGTGCTGCGGAACAGGATGACGATCGAGATCAGCGTGTAGAGGATCGCGAGCAACTCGAACGCAATGAAGAGCCGCGGCCAAAGACTTTGCGCCGATAACTCGAACGGCGGCAGCGTATCGCTCCATCGCCACAGCGCATACATGACGAGAAGGGCCGCCGTGGTCGTCCCGAACAGCGTACGGTGGCTGGCATGCGACGGCTCCAACAGCCGAGCCATGACCAGAAGCCCGAGCAAAATGCCGACGTCGATGGTCAGGACTGACACGATATCCGCGGCGGATGGGAACATTAGCGTATCCTTTTGCCGGTGAACGGATTCCAGCCGGTTTCGGCCAGCGCGGCCCACGCCGTCGCGCCGAGATGCGGGCGGCGGTAGTAGAAAAAGTCGGGATCGCCGCCGCTGGTCGGATCGATCGATAATCCCGTCGTCAGCCGCGCCGGCCGTGACGCATTGAGCAGGCCGGACGACGTCTGGTCCGCCTTCAGGTCTGCCAGCAGTCGATCGCTCTCGTGTAGGTCGCCGCTGATCCGGTAGGCCAAGGCCGCCTGCGCGGTGCCCTCCACCCAGAGGCCGTCGCGATCGCCGTTGAAATCGAAACCGCCGTCGACCCCGAGCCGCGCTTTTGCGAAGCCGAGCGCGCTCTTCCATGCTGCGGGCGATTCAGGCATCGCCATCCACGGCCAAAGCTGCGCGTCGAGCGCGAGCAGGCCCTCGTCCGCGAGGCTGCCGTCAGGCTTCGTCCCAAGCAGGAAGTGATCGCCGCGAAAGGCGCGATCGAGCAGCCGCCGCGCCTGTCCTGCCGCGCTGTCGTATTTCCGTTCGCCAGTCAGGCGGAACAGCCAGCGAGCGGCGGCGTGAACGTCGGCGTTGTGCTCGGTCGACATCCAGGTGAGCCTGACCTGCTTCGGATCGTAGCCGTGAAAGCCGCCGTAAAAGCCATTTTCGGAAGCGGTTGCGCCGATCATCCAATCGACCAGGCGCTCCGCGTCGGCGAGATATCGAGGATCGTGGGTTGCCTGATGCAGCGTCAGCAGTGCCAAGGCAGCCCAGGCGACGTTTCCGGTCGAGGTGCCGTCCTGCGCCGGATCCTCCGCCCAGACCCTGGCATGTCCGTCCCACCAGCCCGGTAGATCGGGAATAGGCTGGTTCACCGCGCCGGCACGATAGGCATTGCGCACACGGCCGTCATCGAAGCTCCGGTCGTTGCCTGCGGCGCGGCTGAGCGCGTTGCTGATTGGCCTTGCATCCGACACGTTGCCGCAGGCAACAAGCGCAATGACGGCGAGCGCATTGTCGTAGACGAACGCCGTCGTGGCGAGACCCGCGGGAAGGGCCGCTTCATCCTCGCCGGGCTCATAGCTGCGGACGAAGACCGCGTCGGCCGCGCTGCTGTGCGGCGCGACCGCCTTTTTCAGCCCGGCGCAGAACGTGCTTGCGGTTTGCGCCGTGTGGCCTGCCGCCGGCGCGCCCACGATCGCCGCGCACAGCATCATCGCGATGGCCGATTTCATTGCGATACGAGGGCACGAGTTCCGGGTGGTGGTTCGTTGTCGTCGGCCTTCGGCTGCGGCGGCTCCGAGGCATGGAAAGCGTCATGCAGACGAGCGATACCGGCGCGCCGGGCATCCGCATCCGGCGGCGTCTTCTGCGCGGTATCGGCGGTGCCTGCGTCGCCGCCGATCCACGACGCAACGTAGTGGCCGAGCCGGTGCCAAGTGACCGACATCGAGGGGACCACACCATTCTCGCGCGTCACCGTCACCCATTGGCCGACCGGACAGGCGGACGCGTCGGCGGTCCCCGCTTGCTGCACCGGTCCGCCGTCGCCTGCCTGGTCCGGCGTGATGATGGCGTAGAGTTCGCGCCGCTCGGTTTGCGGGAACGGAACGGCAAAGCGCTCATCGGCTTTGTCGCTGGTCTTCGGTACGACCGCAGTGACGACGCCGGACCGCAACGAACTCCCGTCGATGCGAACGCGGGTGCCGGGCATCATGCTCTGGCCCTGCCGGTAGGAAAAGATGGCGACGACAAAGCGCTTGTCGCAGTCGATGACGGAGCTGATAGTATCACCGGCGCTGACATGCCGCCCCATCGCGGCGCCGACGCTCGAGACCTTGCCCTGGCCGCGCGCGACGACATCGGCATCCGCCAGCGTCGCCAGCCTGCGCGTTTCGGCGTCGATCAGGTGCTCGAGATCGGCAAGCACTGCGGCTTGCTGCTTTTGCTCGATTTTCATCCGCGTGGCGTCGAGATCGATGTCCCTGCGCTTCTGGGCCAGATTGTTGAGAGCAACCAGTTCCTCGCCGACATAGATACCCCTGCTCAGGGCGTTGAGCTGTGCCATCTTCTGATTCAGCTTGGCGGCCTCTGCGTCCGCACCATGTATGGTCGCGGCATATTGCTGAGTTGTCGGCCGGAGCATGTCGTTACTCGCGGCATTGCGTGTCACCATATTGGTCTGGCGGTCGACCAGGGCCTTCTTTTCACCGCTCGCGGCGTTGGATTGAGCAACACGGGCGCGAAGCTCCTCGATCCGCGACTGTAACTGACCCTTGAGCTGGCTGGTCTGATCAGCAATCTCGCCATCGAGGGACGAAACATAGTTGAAGTCCGATTCGTGCTTTGCGCGCGTCGCATCGAGCTTCTGCCGTGCGTCGGACGCCTTTTCCTGCAACGCGATCAGCGTCCCGCGATCGATCCTTGGATTGCTGATCCGCGCCAGCGTTTCGCCATCGCGGACGTCCCGGCCCGGAAGCACCGTCAACAGGCCGACTTCGCCGCTGATCGGCGCGGTCAAAAGCGTAACGGGGGCGTTGACCACGGCACGATCGGATTGATCCGCAACGATCGGCGGCGTCACCGCGGTGAGCATCAGGACAGAGAGCAATCCGGCGACGCCGATGGCGGATATTCTCAGTATTCCGGGATGTTTCCGCACAGTACCGCGCGTTTCAGATCTATCAATCATCAGTTCTCTCTCGGTTGGGAGGGCCTAAAAGAGCGCGTCTTGGTGATTGGTTGCCTGTTTTTCCCTGCGCATGGCTAGGACTGCAACAACGCAGAGCGCATTTGGTTGCTGCAGAAACCGAGCGGAAAACCTGCAGCAGGAGCGGCGGACGCACGGAGGAACGGGTGAACGGCAGCCCGGATCGCCGGTTCCGGCCGTACGGCGGCGGCTGATGATAGCGGACAGCCCAAGGGGCGTCCGTTGATGGGCCCTGCTGCGATATCGCCCCGCGATCGGAGCGGACATCGGCTGCGCGGACCCCGATAACCCCCGATTCACCAGCACGCGGCCGAATGCGCATTTTTCGCTGCCCCGCGTCGGCTCGCAGGCTTATGATCCTCCGATTCCATCGCGCCGCGGCTGGCCCGTGATCCCGGCCGGAAGAGGCCGGTTGTCCCGGCCGCATGCGTGCAGACCAGTTGCCGAGGAGACCATGACGCAGGCTCCGTTTGCCACCCACGACGTCTTCAACCAGTCGCCGCCGTTCGAAAATGTCGACCTGTTCACGGTGGATGCGCCGCTCGCCGCGGCGGTTGCCGCCAATGGCGGGGCGGCGGCAACGGCTGAGCTGTCGGATTTCGGCAAGCATTGGGGCTCGGACGCGATGGCGGAGCGCGGCCGCATCGCTAACGAGAACACACCGAAGCTGCGCTTGTTCGATGCCAGGGGCAATCGCCGCGACGAGGTCGAGTTTCATCCGGCCTATCACGAGCTGATGGCGCACTCCGCGCATGCAGGCGTGCACAACTCGACCTGGAGCGCCGACGGCAAGCCGGCCGGCGGAGCGGCCGAGGTGGTGCGTGCGGCAAAGTTCTACATCGCTTCCCAGGTCGAGACCGGCCATCTCTGCCCGATCACGATGACGCGCGCCTCGGTCGCGGCGCTGGCCTCGCAGCCGGACATTCTGGCGAAGACGATGCCGGTGATCGGAACGCGCGCCTACGATCCCACCTTTGCGCCGTGGTGGACCAAGCGCGGCATGACCCTCGGCATGGGCATGACGGAAAAGCAGGGCGGCACGGATGTGCGCGCTAACATGACGCGCGCCGAGCGCGCCGGCGAGGCCTGGCGCATCACCGGGCACAAATGGTTCATGTCGGCGCCGATGTGCGACGCCTTCCTGGTGCTGGCGCAGACCATGAATGGGCTGAGCTGCTTCTTCATGCCGCGCTTTGCGTCCGACGGCACGGTCAACGCGATCCACTTCCAGCGCCTGAAGGACAAGCTCGGCAACCGCTCCAATGCCTCGTCGGAGGTCGAATTCCACGGCGCTTATGCCGAGCTGATCGGCGAGGAGGGCAAGGGCATCCGCACCATCATCCAGATGGTGCAGCTGACGCGGCAGGATTGCGCGATCGCATCCGCCGGGCTGATGCGCTCGGGGCTGGCGCATGCGCTCCATCACGCGCGGCACCGCAGCGTGTTCCAGAAGCATCTCGCCGACCAGCCGCTGATGCAGGCGGTGCTGTCGGACATGGCGCTGCATGTCGAGGCGTCGATCGCGCTGGTGATGCGGCTCTGCCGTGCCTTCGATCGCGCGCCGGCCGATGCGGGCGAGGCCGCCTATATGCGGCTGCTGACGCCGGCGATCAAATACTGGACCTGCAAGAGCGCGCCCGGCTTCCTCTATGAGGCGATGGAGTGCCTCGGCGGCAATGGCTATGTCGAGGAAGGCATTTTGGCGCGCCATTACCGGGAGTCGCCGGTCAACGCGATCTGGGAGGGGTCCGGCAACGTGATGTGCCTCGACGTGCTGCGCGCGCTCGGCCGCGAGGCTGACGCCGCACTCGCGGTGCTGCGCGCGCTCGCCGAGGAGACCAGGGGCCTGCCCGGCGCCGCCGAGGCTGTTGCCTCGATCGGGCAGTCGTTCCGGCGGCCGGACAGCGAGCGCGTCGCGCGGCTTGCGGTCGAGCAGCTGGCGCTCCTGGCAGCAACCGCGGCGCTCAACCAGGTCTCGCCGAAAAACGCCGAACTGTTCGCGGTGACACGGCTTGCCGAACGCCACGCCGGCATGTACGGCGCGGTGGACTTATCCGATGCCAATCAGCGCGCGCTGCTGGCGCGGGCGCTGCCATGACCACATTGACCACCGTCATGCCCGGCCTTGTGCCGGGCATCCACGTCTTTGCTTCGACAGGGCAAGGAAAGACGTGGATGGCCGGGACAAGCCCGGCCATGACGAATTGATAGAGCCGAGGTTCGCTGATGGATTCTCTCACGCCGCAAGACGCGACTGCCGCGATCGAACCGCCGCCGCTCCCCCGGCGGGTCTGGAAATTCTGGGGCACCGCGCTGTGGGGCCTGTTGATCTTCGCCGCGATGTTCGTCGGCCAGGTCACGGTCATCGTCTGGCGCATCGTCGCGCAGGGTGGCGAGGTGTCGACGGCCGGCATCACTCATGTGGTCGCCGACGGCCTGACGATCTCGCTCTCGGTCCTCGCCGGCCTGCCGATGGTGCTGCTGGTGCTGTGGTTCGCGATCCGCCGGACCCGGATCCCGTTCGCCGATTACCTCGGGCTGCGCGGGACGTCGTGGAAGAACGTGATCATCGGCATCGTCGCGCTCGTCGTGCTGGTCGGAGCCTGGGACATGGTGTCCCGCGCCGCCGGCCGCGAGGTGTCGCCGGGCTTCATGGGCGACGTGCTGAAATCGGCGCAGGAGCACAGCGCGCTGTGGCTCCTGGTGATCGCCTTCGCCGTGGCCGCGCCGCTCTGGGAGGAACTGTTCGCGCGCGGCTGGCTCTACCGCGGCTGGTCGGAATCCGCGCTCGGACCCTATGGCGCGATCCTGCTGTCGTCGATCGTCTGGACGGTAATGCACCTGCAGTACGACTGGTTCTTCCTCTGCCAGGTGCTGACGATCGGCCTCCTGTTCGGCTATTTGCGCTTCCGCACCGGATCGACCTGGCTGACCATCCTGCTGCACGGGCTGAACAATTTCGCGGCGACGATCCAGACCTGGTGGCTGGCGGGCTGAGAGTTCCCTATGCTAGGTTGAAGCTAGGCCCCCCTTCGCTGCAACGTTGTTGCAGAAGAATCCCATATGTCGAACTTCGAGAATGCCAACGCGCCGGTCCCGGCTTCGGCGAAATCGCCGCGGGTATGGGATTTCCTGGAGACGACGCTTGTTGGCCTTCTCGCCTACGGCGCGTTTCTTCTGACGGGAGGGCTTGGTGTTCTTGTCCTTATGCACGCGCAGTATGGGACAATCCCGATTGCTCAGGTCGGGCTCGAGGGACGCTGGCAGGGTGCAGGTCTGGTGCTCGGAAGTCCAGCCGCTGTTGCGGTGCTTTGGGTCGCCGTCCGCAAGCTCGATCGGGGCTTTTCCGAGTACCTTGCGCTCAATTGGCCCAGTTCAAGAGAGCTTTTTCTCGCATTGGCCATCGCGGCAGTTCTGCTGATTGTGGAGAGCTGTTTTCTAGCTTTCGTAGGAGCAGACACGAGTTGGGCCGCTCCCAATCTGAACGTGCAGGGGCGGGTTGGCTTGCTCACCTTCCTGATCGGCTGCTGCTTGGCCGCGCCGATCATGGAGGAGTTTGTCTTCCGCGGCTTTTTGTTTCGAGGATGGTCGCAGTCCTTCCTCGGACCAGTCGGTGCCATCGTCTTGACATCACTGGTTTGGGCTCTCAACCACACGCAGTACGATTGGTCCTATCGTTTTTGTCTATTCATTTTCGGCCTCGCTCTGGGCTACTTTCGTTGGCGCAGTAATTCGACCTGGCTGACTGTGATCGTTCACTCGGCCTTGAACATAGTCAGCTGCTTCATGATAGGCCCTTACGCTTAACGCCCCATCGCGACGACACGATCGGCAACGTGATGGCCGCCGGAGCCGTCTGCAGCGCGATGATCCGGAACAAGCAGTGGCGCATCGCCGCCCATTGGAAGGTTGACGAAGGGGATGCCAGCATCCCGTCCGAGTGCTATGATCTGGATCAATGAATGAGCGTGGGCCGGACTGAAACCAGGCAGCGGCGGCTGCCGTCGTGCGAGCTCTTCTCATGGCTATCTTGATCCGAGCAATCCTGGCCGGCGTCGTCGCGCTGGCCTCTCTCGGCGCCATCACGCAGCACGTGCGCGACCAGGGCGTTACCGACACCGAAATCCGGATCGGCAATGTCATGCCGTATAGCGGCGCGCTGGAGATTTTCGGCCAGATCGGCAAGGCGGAAGCCGCCTATTTCGAGATGATCAACGAACGCGGCGGCATCAATGGCCGCAAGATCCGCTTCATGTCCTATGACGATCTGTCGGATCCCTCCAACGCCATGGATCTCACGCGAATTCTGGTCGAGACCGACAATGTGCTCTTTATGTTCGGTTCGTTCGGCACGCCGGGGAATCTCGCGGTGCGGAAGTATCTCAACGAACGCAAGATCCCCCAGCTTTTCGTTGCTTCCGGCGATCACGAGCTCAGCGAGCCGTCGCTCTATCCGTGGACCATGGGCTGGCAACCCTCGTACCGCGAGGAGGGACGCATCTACGCGAACTACATCCAGGCTTTCTATCCCGGCAAGAAAATCGTGGCGCTTTGGGAGAATGACCAGTTCGGGCGCGAATTGTTCAAGGGACTGGTGCAAGGGCTGGGCGACGTCGCCCACAACATCAGGGTCGACATCGCCTACGATGTCGACGATCAGCACCTGGACGGCCACGTCTCGATCCTGAAGCAATCTGGCGCCGAGGTCTTCGTGTTTGCCGGAGTACCGGAAAATGCCGCCAAGGTGATCCGCGCGGCGGCCGACCACGGCTGGCGGCCGGTGTTCGTCGTGAACCAGATGGCGTCGTCGATCGAGACGGTGCTCAAGCGGGCCGGCACGGAGAATGCGACCGGCGTCATCACCGCCGCGTTCCTGAAGGATGCGAGCGATCCGGCCTGGAGAGCGGAGCAGGGCGCCTGGTACAGCTTCCTGGACAAGTACACCAAAGCCGGCGGCAAGGATGACGCGGCCGCAGTCTACGGCTATGCCGCCGCCGAAACGATGGGCGAGGTGCTCAGGCAATGCGGCAACGACCTGTCGCGCGAGAACGTCATGAAGCAGGCCGCGGCGCTCAGGGATTATCAGGCGTCCGCCTTGCTCCCCGGCATCAAGATCAACACCGCTCAGTTCCGACCGGTCGAGCAATTGCGGTTGCTTCAGTTCGATGGCCGTAGCTGGCAGCCGATCGGGGATGTGCTCGATACGGCGTTCGCCGGTTCGGCCGGGAAATAGCGGCGATCAACATAAGCCTACGAGCCGCGCGCAATTGTTGCGGGCCTTCGCTCTTGCTGAAGCGCAAGGGCGAGTTGTGGTGCTACGTCGCTGGGACCGGCGGGCCGGTCTATTGCGGGAGGGCGCGCGCCGCTCGGCGCCGACGGGGCCTCGAAAGAGACGCAACTTCGAAAGTAATGACTTGTTGCGCGGATGGCACAGGAGGCCGCGGCCAAATCAGGTACATTGATACTGTATTGAAAGACTTTTCATCACCCGGAGCATTGCGTTGGCGTCAGACGCGGTCAGTCTGTCTGATACAACAAGCGTAGCGGACGCGGCGGCTGCTACAGCGCCGTTTCGCGTAAAGATCGTGACGCGCGACGAAATCGCCGGTTGTCCCGCTTGGGAGGCCAGTTTCGCCGACCTGCGCAAGGATCACCGCTACTACGAAATCCTGGAGGATACGCTCCGTGAGCGTGTCGAGTACCGGTACTTCGCGATCATCGACCGGGCAGGCTGTCTCCATGCCGTCCAGCCGTTTTTTCTTCTCGACCAGGACGTTCTCGAAGGACTTGGAGCGCAATGGCAGCCGCTGCTGGCGCGCATCCGAGGCTTCGTTCCCGGGTTTCTCAAAATGCGAACCCTGATGGTCGGATGCTTCGCCGGTGAAGGGCATCTTGCCGGATCAAGCACGGTGCCGTCCGGCAAGATCGCCGAGATTCTTTGCGGCGAAATCGTCACGCTCGCCCGATCGTGCGGGGCGCAACTCATCGTCCTGAAGGAATTTCCTGCGCGCTACCGGCCGGTGCTGTATTGCTTTGTCCGGCGCGGCTTCGCCCGTGCGCCGAGCATGCCGATGACGGCGCTCAATATCGAGCACGACGACTTCGATGCCTACATGCAAAATGCGCTGCCGCGATCGGCACGCTGGCAGCTCCGCAAGAAATTCAAGGCAACCGACGGTGAAACCATAGCTCTTACCGTCACCGACGACGCAAGGGATGCCGTCGACGAGATCTATCCGCTCTACCTGCAGGTCTTCGATCGCTCGAAATTCCGTTTCGAGAAACTGACAGCCGACTATCTCCGCCGGCTCGGCAGTGACATGAAGGACAAGGTCCGCTTCTTCATCTGGCGCCGTGGCGGGAAGGTGATCGCCTTCAGCCTTTGCATGGTCGAAGGCGACAGTCTGTTCTGGGAGTATGTCGGACTCGACTATGCTGTCGCACTCGACCTTCATCTTTATTACTACACCATTCGCGACATGATGAATTGGGCGATCGCCAACGGTTACAGGTGGCTCCGAAGCACGGGTCTCAGCTACGAACCGAAATTCCGGATGCGGCATGATCTCGATCCGCTCGACCTCTATGTGCGGCTTCGCTCTCCGCTTCCGAACGCGATCTTCAGGCTCCTGTTGCCCTGGATCGTACCGGCCCGCTATGACAAGATCTTGCGCAAATTCGCGAACTATCGCGAAGTCTGGTAGCGACCGATTGCGCGGCGATATTCAAGGCCGATCGGGTACGCCTTCTAAAGCCCCACCGCGGCAATCACGATCGGCATCGTGATCGCGGCCAGAATTGTCTGCAGCGTGATGATCTGGGCGAGTAGCGGCGCGTCGCCGCCCATCTGGCGCGCCAGCACATAGGCTGACGGCGAGGTCGGCACCGCGGCGCAGGCCGCGACGATGGCGAGATTGGAGCCGGTGACGCCGAACCACATCGCGAGCGCGACCGTCAGCACCGGCATCAGCACGAGTTTGAGCACCAATGCCGCGCTGGCAGCGAGGCTGGGCCGGAAGATGCCTTCCAGATGCAGCCCGGCCCCGGTGACGAGCAGGCCGATCGCCAGCGACGAGCCGCCGAGCGCGTCGGCGACGTCATACCAGATCTGTGGCAGCGGGATGTGCGCGACATTGATGACGAGCCCGATGACGCAGGCCCAGATCAGCGGGTTCTGCACGACAGTCATCACGATGGCGCCGGTCGAACGCTTCTCGGACGAGGCATATTTCGCCAGCACGGCGACGCTGAACACATTGACCAGCGGGATGATCGCGACCATCGCGACCGAAGCCAGGGCAAGGCCTGTGCTGCCATAGAGATTGCGCGACACCGAAAGCGCGACATAGGTCTGCCAACGGGTCGCGCCCTGGAAGATCGAGGTGAAGGCGGGGCCGTCGACGCCAGCGCGCGCCAGCGGGCCGCGCAGCGCGAGGCAGAATAGCGACATCACCAGCGCCGCGAGCAGCAGCGCGCCGCCGACGCCCGCGACCGGCACCGTGGTCAGGTCGGCCTTCACCAGGGTCTGCACCAGGAGCACCGGGAACAGCACGTAATAGGTCAGCCGCTCCAGCCCGTGCCATTGCGTATCGAGCGGCATCAGCGTGCGCTTGAGGACGAAGCCGAGCACGATCAAGAGGAACACCGGCAGCAGCGCCGCGATCACCACGGCCATGATCAGCGCTCCCCGCGCAGCTTCGCCAGCCGGTCCAGCGCACCCTGCAGGATGAAGATCGCGGCGTGCTCGTCGATCACCTCGGCGCGGCGGGCGCGGCTGACGTCCATCCCGATCAGCTCGCGCTCGACCGCCGCAGTCGACAGCCGCTCGTCCCACAGCCCGATCGCAAGGGGGGTGAGGCCGGCGAAGTTGCGGGCGAATGCCCGGGTCGACTGCGCGCGCGGCCCCTCGCTGCCGTCCATGTTGATCGGCAGCCCGAGCACGAAGCCTGCGGCGTTGCGCTCGGCCGCGATCGCGAGCAGCCGTGCCGCGTCGAGCTTGAACTGCTTGCGCTGGATGGTCTCGACGCCGGTCGCCAGCCGCCGGTCCGGATCGGAGACGGCAACGCCGATGGTCTTGGTCCCGAGGTCGAGGCCGACAAGCGCGCCGCGGTCGGGCCAATGCGGTGCGGCTTCGATCAGGGGAAGGATAAGGGCGGGCATGGCCTTGCGCTTAGCACGCAGTCGCGCGCCGAGGCAAAGCCCGGCGGAGGGCGGGCGTCCATGCGAAAATGCCGATCAGGCGGCGATCACCCGATCGTCGCCGGGAAGGCACGCGGCCAGTCCCTGTAGCGCGCTGTACTGATGCGCGGTGCGGCGCTGGATGAACAGCGTCTCGACACGCGCGTGCTGTGGCTCGAGCTTGTGGATATGGATGTCGCGCTGGACGTGGTCGCGCGCGACGACGGCGCGCGGCAACAGCGTCACGCCCATATCGGCGGCGACGCAGCCGACCATGCCGTCGAGCGTGCCCAACTCGAAGCGCGCGGCCGACGGCCAGCCGAATTCCGTGAACACCTGTTCCAGGCGTTGCCGGTAGGTGCAGCCGGTGCGGAACACCAGCGCGGTCGGGCCCGACTCCGGCGTGCCGGCGCGCAGGGCGGCAAGCGATTTCCAGCGCTGCGCGGTGACGAGCACCAGTTCCTCGGTGAAGGCTGACGTCGCGATGAGTTCGGCATGCTCGATCGGGCCGGCGACGAATGCGCCGTCGAGCGAGCCGTCGAGCACGGCGGCGACGAGATCGGCGGTCGGCGCGGTGCGCAAGGTCAGGCGCACCGCCGGATAACGGCGATGAAACTCGGCGAGTAGCGTCGGCAGCCGCACCGCGGCGGTGGTTTCCATCGAGCCGATCGACAGCGGACCCTTCGGCTCGCCATCGTCGCGCGCGGCGAGCACGGCTTCGCGCGACAGCGCCGCCATCCGCTGCGCGTAGGGCAGCAGCCGGCGGCCGGCGCCGGTCAGCGACATGCCGCGGCTGTGACGTTCAAAGAGCGCGGTGCCGATCTCGGCCTCCAGCGCCTTGATGCGCTGGGTGACGTTGGACTGCACGGTGTTGAGCTCGTCAGCGGCCTTGGTGATGCCGCCGAGGCGGGCGACCGTGGAAAAGGTGAGCAGGTCGGTCAATTCCATCTGGGACCACCGTTTCAAATCAGAGATGGGAGCGTTCTCTAGTATTCATTTTCACAGAATGTTAGCCCGACCTAGTCTGGTTGTCCACAAACCCCGGAGGAACGCCATGTCGATCGACACGCCGCTGACTGCGCTTTTGGGAATCCGACAACCGATCTTGCTCGCACCGATGGATGTGGTCGCGGGCGCGAGGCTCGTGACTGCGGTCAGCGCCGCCGGCGGCCTTGGCATTCTCGGCGGGGGCTATGGCGACCGGCCTTGGCTCGAGCAGGAGACGGCGAAGCTCCGGAAATCGACGACCCCGTTCGGCATCGGCTTCATCACCTGGAGCATGGCGAAGCAGCCGGAGGTGTTGGACGTCGCGCTTGCAGCACAACCGCGCGCGATCATGCTGTCGTTCGGTGATCCGAAGCCGTTCGGACCGCGGATCAAGCAAGCCGGTGCGCGCCTCATTTGCCAGGTGCAGGACGAAGAGATGGCGCAGGACGCACTGGATGCCGGCGCCGACGTCCTCGTCGCGCAGGGGACCGAGGCCGGCGGTCATGGCGCGTCGCGAACCACTCTTGATGTCGTGCCGGCGATCGTTGATCTCGCCGCGGGGCGTGTCCCGGTGGTTGCCGCCGGCGGCATCGCGGACGGCCGCGGTCTTGCCGCCATGCTGATGCTCGGCGCCTCCGGTGTGCTGCTCGGCACACGATTCTACGCGAGCCAGGAAGCCGAGATCGCTGACGAAGCGAAGCGGCGGGTCTGTGCCGCCAAGAGCGGTGAGACGGTGCGTGGCATCGTCTTCGATCTGTCACGCAACAATGTCTGGCCGGCTCCGTTCAACGGGCGCTGTCTCGTCAACGATCATGTCCAGCGCTGGACGGGACGTGAGGTCGAATTGCTCCAGAATGTGAAGAAGGTTGCCGCCGACTATGCGGAGGCCAAGGCGCGCGGCGATTTCGACGTCGCCGCCGTCATCGCGGGCGAAGCGGTTGGGCTGATCCACGACGTTCCGCCGGCGGCCGAGATTGTCGACAGGATCACGTTGGAGGCCGAACAGATTCTGCGTGGACGTCGCAACTCCGTGCTCAACCCTGCGCAGGCGCCGGCTCCTGCCTGAAAAGGCGTGAATCGGAACGCGCATCGCATAAGAGACTTGAATCCGTAGCGATCGGTGATAGTTCCGCTCGCTGGCTTTCGTATCGAACCGACCCTCTCCCTTTTTGCGGAGAGGGTTCAAAACCAACAACAACCAGTTCAAGAGCAAGAAGAATGTGGCCTGATCGACGTCTAACTGATCTCTTCAAAACCGAATTCCCGATCGTACTGGCGCCGATGGCGGGCGTGATGGATGCGGAGCTTGTCATCGCAGCCGCAGAGGGTGGCGCACTCGGCTCATTGCCATGCGCGATGCTATCGGCCGAGAAGACACGCGAGCAGGTCAATATCATCCGTCAGCGCATTTCGGCGCCCGTCAACATGAACTTCTTCTGCCACACGCCGGTCGAGACCGATCGCGCGCATGAAGCGACATGGCGGCAGCTGCTCGCGCCTTACTATCACGAGCTCGGCCTCGATCCGGATGCGCCGATCAACGCGGCGAACCGCGCGCCGTTCGACGCGGCGTTTTGCGCCGTGGTCGAGGAGCTGAAGCCCGAGGTGGTCAGCTTCCATTTCGGCCTGCCGGAGCCGAAGCTGTTGCAGCGGGTGAAGGCGGCCGGCGCGATCGTGATGTCGTCGGCGACCACAGTGAAGGAGGCGATCTGGCTGGAAGAGAACGGCGCCGATGTCGTCATCGCGCAGGGCGCCGACGCCGGCGGCCATCGCGCCATGTTCCTGACCGAGAATATTTCCGAGCAGCCCGGGACGTTCTCGCTGTTGCCGCAGGTGGTCGATGCGGTGAAGGTGCCGGTGGTCGCGGCCGGCGGTATCGCTGACGGGCGCGGGATCGCGGCGGCATTCGCGCTCGGCGCCGCGGCCGTTCAGATCGGCTCGGCCTATCTGCGCTGCCCGGAATCCAAGGTAACCCCGCAGGGCCGTGTCGCGCTGGCGCAAGCGAGCGACGAATCGACCGTCATCACCAATGTGATGACCGGACGCCCGGCGCGCGGCGTCGCCAACCGCGTGATGCGCGAGGTCGGGCCGATCTCGCCGGATGCGCCGGCGTTTCCACACGCCGCGACCGCGCTCGGACCACTGAAGGCGGCTGCCGAGAAACAGGGCAAGGTCGATTTCACCAATCTATGGGCCGGGCAGGCAGTGCGGATGGGCAAGGAGATGCCGGCCGCCGAATTGACCCGCGCGCTCGCCGGCGCCGCGCTGGCGCGGATGGCGGCTCTGTCTCAGGCCTGACGCGCGGCCTCGTTCAGACCAGGCAGGCCACGTAGAGGATCGCGACCCCCAGCGCCGTGCCGATCGACCAGAGGGCGGGGTCCCAGCCCTCCGGGCGGGGGCTGCCGTTGAGCATTGACATGACGCGCTCCGAACTTTTCTGTTTGGTGGAGTAGGCGCCGTGAATGTTTCGGGACGACGTCGCGGTGGCCGCGAACTGGTTTCGTCGTGCGTTTCGCAGCCGGAATGCGTGGCAGGGTGTCTTGCCCGGTCGCCGGATGGGCGCAAAGCCCCGTTGGGCGGGCAAATTCGCGCGGTTGCGGCGCAAAACCGGCCTCTGCTATACGGCAGGCTGACCTTTCAGCCCCGAGGCCCTATATAATGTCCGTAGACGCCACGACCGTCCGCCGCATCGCGCACCTGGCGCGGATCGCGGTCAGCGACGCCGAAGTTCCCCATCTCCAGGGCGAGCTGAACGCGATGCTGGCCTTTGTGGAGCAGCTGTCGGAAGTGAATATCGACGGCGTCGAGCCGATGACCTCGGTGACGCCGATGGAGATGAAGAAGCGCGCCGACGTGGTCAATGACGGCGAGATCGCCGACGTCATTGTCCGCAACGCGCCCGACACCGTGAACGACTTCTTCCTGGTGCCGAAGGTGGTCGAGTAACGCAAGCATCGCGTTTTCGAGCGAAGTGGATACCGGTTCGCGTGAAGAAAACGCGTCAAACAAAAGCGACAAAGTTCAATGTGTCTGCTGTGCGACGATGAGAAGGCCTACAAGGCCTATATGGACTTCCTCGATGCCATGGAGCGCAAGGGGAAGGTCGCCGATCCCAACGCGGCGATGGACGCCGTGCTCGACCATCTCGAGGCGCTTGACGCCGCCCGCGCCAAGGAAAATGCCAAAGCCCGGCATGACGACCCCGCCAACGACAAGACCCTGTCTCCGTTCTTCTGCAGCCCGATCAATAAATGACTGATTTGACATCGCTGACGATCGCCGAGGCCCGCGAGGGCCTGGCGAGCAAGTCTTTCACCGCCGTTGAGCTGACCGACGCACATCTCGCCGCGATCGAAGCCGCGCGCGTGCTCAATGCCTATGTGCTCGAGACGCCCGACCGCGCCCGCGAGATGGCCAAGGCCGCCGACGCGAAAATTGCAAAAGGCGAGGGCGGACCGCTCGCCGGCATCCCGCTCGGCATCAAGGACCTGTTCGCGACCCGCGACATCAGGACCACTGCGTGCTCGAATATCCTCGGCAATTTCATTCCGCCCTACGAGTCGACGGTGACCTCGCAGTTGTGGCGCGACGGTGCAGTGCTGCTCGGCAAACTCAACAATGACGAATTCGCGATGGGCTCGTCGAACGAGACCTCGTGCTTCGGCCCGGTCACCAACCCGTGGCGGCGCGAGGGCTCCAACACCACGCTGGTGCCGGGCGGCTCGTCCGGCGGCTCGGCTTCGGCGGTGGCGGCTGCTCTCTGCATGGGCGCGACCGCGACCGACACCGGCGGCTCGATCCGCCAGCCCGCCGCGTTCACCGCAACCGTCGGCATCAAGCCGACCTATGGCCGCTGCTCGCGCTGGGGCATCGTCGCGTTTGCATCCTCGCTCGACCAGGCCGGCCCGATCGCGCGCTCGACGCGCGATGCCGCGATCCTGATGCGCTCGATGGCGGGGCACGATCCCAAGGACACCACGTCGGTCGACATCGCCGTGCCGGATTACGAGGCCGCGATCGGCAAGTCCGTGAAGGGCATGAAGATCGGCATCCCCAGGGAATATCGGCTCGACGGCATGCCGGCCGAGATCGAAAAGCTCTGGAGCGAGGGCGCGCAGTGGCTGAAGGCCGCCGGCGCCGAACTCGTCGAGGTGTCGCTGCCGCACACCAAATATGCGCTGCCGGCCTATTACATCGTGGCGCCGGCGGAGGCCTCGTCGAACCTCGCGCGCTACGACGGCGTGCGCTACGGGCTGCGCGAACCGGGCAGGAACATCATCGAGATGTACGAGAACACCCGCGCCGATGGTTTTGGCGACGAGGTGCGCCGCCGCGTGCTGATCGGCACCTATGTGCTGTCGGCCGGCTACTACGACGCCTATTATCTGCGCGCGCAGAAGGTAAGGACGCTGATCAAGAAGGACTTCGAGGACTGCTTCGCCAAGGGTGTCAACGCGATCCTGACGCCGGCGACGCCGTCGGCGGCGTTCGGCATCGGCGAGAAGGGCGGCGCCGATCCGGTCGAGATGTATCTCAACGACATCTTCACGGTGACCGTGAACATGGCGGGCCTGCCGGGCATCGCCGTGCCCGCCGGCAAGGACTCGCAAGGCCTGCCGCTCGGCCTGCAACTGATCGGCCGTCCGTTCGATGAGGAGACGCTGTTCTCGCTCGGCGAGGTGATCGAGCAGGCGGCCGGCCGGTTCACGGCGCCTAGATGGTGGTGAGCGATGGCGGATTTCCGCGCCAGTCTCGCTGACACCGCGCCCGATGCGGCGCTGTCGCCGCCGCTCGCCGCGTTGTGGTGGGCGAAGAAGGGCGATTGGGACCAGGCGCACCGCATCGTGCAGGATGAGGGCGACGCCAATTCGGCCTGGGTGCATGCCCATCTGCATCGCGTCGAAGGCGATCTCGGCAATGCCGGCTACTGGTATCGCCAGGCCGGCCAGCCGGCCGCAAAGGACACGCTCGAGGCCGAGTGGGAGCGGATCGTTGCCGCGCTGCTGGCGCAGCGCGGCTAAAGGACGCCGGTGCGGAGGCACCGCGAGCATTAACCCTGTTTCGGCCGCCATGCCGCCGCCCAGATTGGCCGTGATAGGCTAGTGGAACCGGGCGGGGGCCAGCGGCAAAAGAGAGTATTCGTGCGTGGGTCGGGCATAGGGGGATGGCTGTCAGCAATGCTGGTGGCCGTGGTGGCGGCGGGCCTTGCCGGCTGCGCCTCCGTCTACAATCTGCCCGGCAATGTGCCGCTCGGCGCCGCGCTCGCCGACAACAGCAGCGCTCGCGACATTCCGGCCTACGAAGATGATCTGCTGCTCGCGCTGTCGTTCTCCGGCGGCGGCACCCGCGCGGCGGCGTTTTCCTTCGGCGTGCTGGAGGAGCTTGACCACACGCGTTCGAGCGCGGCGGGCACCAAGACGCTGCTCGACCGCGTCGACTTCGTCTCCGGCGTCTCCGGCGGATCGGTCACCGCCGCCTATTTCGGATTGAAGCGCCGCGCGGCGCTCGACGATTTTCGCCAGCGCTTCCTGCTGCGCAACGCCGAGGAGGGACTGAAGACCCGGATCTCGCTCGGCAATATCGGGCGCGCGCTCGGCGGCGGCGTCAACGACAGCCAGTTCACCGACTGGCTCGATCAGAATTTGTTCGACGGCGCGCGGTTCGACGCATTGGCCGACGATCGCCGGCCGCGGGTCTGGATCAACGCGTCTGACATCTACAACCGCACGCCGTTCGTGTTCGGCAAGACGTCGTTCGATGCCTTGTGCAGCGACATCAGATCGTATCGTGTCGCCGAAGCGGTGGCGGCATCGGCCGCGGTGCCGCTGGCATTCGCCCCGATCGTGCTGCAAACCTATCCCGGCGGTTGCGCCGCGCCGCTGCCGGCCTGGCTCGAGCGGGTGCGCAACGATCCGAACGCACAGCCGTTGCTGCGCGCCTACGCCGAGGCCCAGGCGCATTACCGCGACGGCTCGATGCGCTACGTCAAGCTGCTCGATGGCGGCCTCGTCGACAATTACGGCCTGTCGGGGCTGAGCATCGGCTTGCTCGCCGCGCAGCGTCCGTACGAGCCGCTGAACGAACGGCAGGCGGCCAAGCTGAAGCGCATCCTGTTCCTGGTGGTCGACGCCGGCCGCGGCATCTCCGGCGACTTCGTGCAGACGCTCGAAGGGCCGAACGGCGTCGAATTGGTGTCCGCAGCCGCCGACACCGCGATCGATGCCAGCGTGCGCTCCAGCTACGCCGCCTTCACGGCGCTCGCCGAGGACTGGTCCGGCAAGCTAAAGCGCTGGCGCTGCGGGCTGTCGGCGGCGGAGCGCAGCCGGCTCGGCGTCGGCGCCGGCTGGAAATGCGGCGACGTCGCGATCTATGTCGAGCGGCTCGGCTTCGACCGGCTCGGACCGGACCGCGCCGGCATCCTGAACGCCATCCCGACGCGGTTGTCGCTGCCGCCGGAGCAGGTCGACCAACTGATCGCGGGCGGCGCCGACGCGCTGCGCTCGAGCAAGGCCTACCAGCAGTTCCGGCGCGGGCTCTGATCCGCCGCAGGCGACGGCAGCGGGCTGCAAGGGGACTGTAAGGCGGCTTGACTGGCGCGATTGGTTGCGCGAAGCCCAATCCATCCCAGATATCCTTTATCCGGAAACCGAGATCCATGACCGCATCTGCCGCCCCGCACAAACTGATCAAGAGCGCCACCGGCGATTGGGAGGTCGTGATCGGCATGGAGATCCATGCCCAGGTCACCTCGAACGCGAAGCTGTTCTCCGGCGCATCGACCGCGTTCGGCGGCGAGCCCAATTCACATGTCTCGCTCGTCGATGCCGCGATGCCGGGCATGTTGCCCGTGATCAATGAGGAATGCGTCCGCCAGGCGGTGCGCACCGGTCTCGGGCTGAATGCGCAGATCAACCTGCGCTCGGTGTTCGACCGCAAGAACTATTTCTATCCGGACTCGCCGCAGGGCTACCAGATCAGCCAGTACAAGTCGCCGATCGTGGGCGAGGGCGAGGTGTCGCTCGAGCTCGACGGCGGCCGCAGCGTCACGATCGGGATCGAGCGGCTGCACCTGGAGCAGGACGCCGGCAAGTTGCTGCACGATCAGTCGCCGACGATGTCCTATGTCGACCTCAACCGTTGCGGCGTTGCGCTGATGGAGATCGTCTCCAAGCCCGACATCCGCGACGCCGAGCAGGCCAAGGCCTACGTCACCAAGCTGCGCTCGATCCTGCGCTACCTCGGCACCTGCGACGGCGACATGGAGAAGGGCAATCTGCGCGCCGACGTCAACGTCTCGGTGCGCCGTTACGGCGAGACCGCGTTCGGCACCCGCTGCGAAATCAAGAACATGAACTCGGTCAACTTCATCGGCCAGGCGATCGAGTACGAGGCGCGGCGTCAGATCGAGATCATCGAGGACGGCGGCTCGATCGACCAGGAAACCCGGCTGTTCGACCCGAACAAGGGCGAGACCCGCTCGATGCGCTCCAAGGAAGAGGCGCACGACTACCGGTACTTCCCCGATCCCGATCTGTTGCCGCTCGAGTTCAGCCAGGCCTTCGTCGACGATCTCAAGGCGCAGCTGCCGGAACTGCCGGACGAGAAGAAGTCCCGTTTTATTACGGGCTTCGGCCTGTCGCCCTATGATGCGAGCGTGCTGGTCGCCGAGCGCGAGAGCGCGGAGTTCTACGAGACGGTGCTGTCGGGCCTTGCCGACAAGGCACGTGACGGCAAGCTCGCCGCCAACTGGGTGATCAACGAATTGTTCGGTCGTCTCAACAAGGAAGGCGTCGAGATCGCAGCCTCGCCGGTGTCGGCGGAGCAGCTCGCCGCGATCGTCGACCTGATCGGCGAGGGAACGATTTCCGGCAAGATCGCCAAGGACTTGTTCGAGATCGTCTGGCAGGAAGGCGGCGATCCGCGCGCGCTTGTCGAGGCGCGCGGCATGAAGCAGGTCACCGACCTCGGCGCGATCGAGAAGGTGGTCGACGACATCATCGCGGCCAATCCCGACAAGGTCGAGCAAGCGAAGGCGAAGCCGCAATTGGTCGGCTGGTTCGTCGGTCAGGTGATGAAGTCGTCGGGCGGCAAGGCGAACCCGCAGGCGGTCAACGACCTCTTGAAGTCGAAGCTCGGCATCTGAACAACAGGACAATGATGTTGTCCTTGGCGCATGATCCAGCCGGATCATGCTCCCTTGCATGCTCCTTTGCCGTCACCTTCGGTGTCGTCGCGCGCGCGTGAACGTGGCGTGATCCTGCCTCACACCCTCCGTTCGTGGCGCGCCGGCGCCACCGGCGCCGAATCGCAGAAGCCGCGATTCGTTCGCAAATCCGGTTCGGATGACCTCAAACGAGGCAAAAGCCGTCTTTCCCACGAAAATTTTTTCGTTGCCAAAAATTACGACTCGGCGTCGGCGACGTGCCGCTTTTCGTCTTCGCTCGCGACTCAGCGCAACGACGATCTCGCGTCGATCGCTTCAATGCGAATTCAAGAAAAGCCTACAACAGAAGGCATTTCCTGCAACGTTGACAAATGCCGATGTCGGCGGCTGTTGCACTTCTTGCATCGTCGCGTGAATGAAGTGTCGATTTGAACGGCGGCGCGCGCGGTGCGCGTTGCCACCGCTGCGTCAACACTTCCTTAAGCGGGACACTGTTTTTTTCGGTCTGTTGGTGTATTCGGGAAGTAGTGCATATCGATTCCCGAGTGCACGCAGCGAAGTAGAGCCATCTCACATACTGGAGGGCAACATGGCTAAGAAGGCAAAGAAGGCGAAGAAGGCGAAAAAGGCGAAGAGCGCAGTGAAGAAGACTGCGAAGAAGACCCGCAAGGTCGCCAAGAAGAAGTAAGCCTCTCGCCTCGAGAGGATTGCCGGCGGCTTGACGCCGGCACGTCGCGAGAGCCAGCGGACGGACTGCTGAGAGGCACATCCCACCCCCAAGGCTCTGGCTGACGAAAGAGGGTGTCGGCGAGACATCAGGTCAAACGGCTGGATCGAATTTCGGAGAGGGCAACCTTCCCAAAACCGGTCCGGCAGAAGAAACAGAGATTTCTTCGTTCGGTGCGGAGCCCGCTTGGTTCCGCAATTTCACCGGCGAGAATGCCGAGCTGAAATCTGGTCCTGACGTGTTCGCCGACCCCCTCGTTCCGGCGGCCCGCGCAGTCCGCGCCCGGCAGCCACTTTCCCCATCCATCCCCGTTCCGGATCGACGCTGGGCCTGACGGCCTCGCGTTGCTTTTGTCTGTGCACCCGACCGCACGCCGCTCCGCGGCTCGTCCATGGTCGCGCCGCCCCTCCGTCAATTTCGAAACTGATTGCCTGGTGGGACCCGCCGGCGCCGCGGCCAATGTCCGCCATGGTTATCGTTGTCCCAAACACCAGGGTAAACCGGCGTTCACGAATGCAAGGAAGTGCCTGCGGCACAGGCACTTCTGCGATTCCTCGATGCGCCCTCGGCGACGCCGATTTACATCCCGTTCATCGCGATACTTAAACCGCTCTTCAAATTTGATGGGCCATGATCATCCCAACAAGCCGGCAAACGGCACGCGGTGATCCCGAGGATCAAGAGATCAGCCCGGGCATGATCAAAGATCAGCCAGGGAATGACAGGGTAGTTTCAACAGTGGACGGGGGCCGCGCTCGGGGGAGGGCGGCCAGCAACAAAAAGGGGAATGAGAATGTTTCAGGGGGTCATCGATCAGGAAAGCGCTGTCCCGGTTGCCGCAACGGCGATCCAGGACGTGCTGTTCGAACGTGGTATGTATTGGGCGAGCGGCCGCTCCGGTGTGGTCAACCTCGTCGCGGCGCACAAATGGTTCAACCTGGCGGCGCTCAAGGGACGTACTGACGCGATCGCGCACCGCCGCGAAGTCGCCGAGCAGATGTCCGATGTCGAGATCGCGGTCGCCCAGCGTGAAGCCCGCGCCTGGATGACGACGCACTAAGCCAACCGATATCGATGGAGCCTCGGCTCCCTCGCTCCACCTAGAACCAGTATCGCGCCGCGTAGACCACCGTCATCAGCGCTCCGGCCACGATGACGAACTGCCGGACGATGTGGCCGGGAAGGATCCGGATCAGGAAACCGCCGGCATAGCCGCCGACCATGGCGCCGAGCAGCATCGCCAGGGTCTCCGGCCATCGCACTGCTCCCTGCAAGACAAAGATCAATGTGGCAGCGAGCGACACGCAGGTCGCGAGCAGGTTCTTCAACGCCTTGATCGCCCTGATGTCGCCGGGCTCGGTGATCGACAGCACCGCGGTCAGGATGACGCCGAGACCGGCGCCGAAGAAGCCTCCATAGATGCACGACAATCCCAGGACAGCACCGCTCGCGCTGGTCGAGGGCAAGGCCGCGGCCTTGTGGCGCTCGACGGTCCATCCCTGGATCTGCGGCGCGAAGCCGAACAACAGCGTTGCAAATGCGATCAAGGCCGGCACCGGCAGCAGAAACAGCCGCTCGGGAAGCAGCGACAGCACGCCGGCGCCGACCGCGCCGCCCACCGTGGCGATCACGACGAAGCTGATCGTGCGCCGCGTCGGCGGCGGCAGCTTGCCGCGATCGGCGAGCGCCGCGATCAAATGCCCCGGCGAGATCGCCACCGCATTCGACGCGTTGGCGATGACGGCCGGCAGGCCCGCAGCGAGCATCGCCGGAAAGGTGATGAGTGTGGCGCCGCCCGCCAGTGCATTGATGATCCCTCCGGCGACCCCGGCCGCCAGCAGCAGAAGACTTGTCTGGGTATCCATCCTTCACCCTCTTGAGGGTGAGCAGGCTAGCGGGCGGCGCGCCAATCGGTCTGGAACGTCTGTGACGTCACTTCAGCCGCGCCAGTAGACGCCCGGCGTCGTGCCAAAGGTGCGGCGGAACAGCCGGGTGAGGTGGCTCTGGTCAGAAAAGCCCGCATCGGCCGCGATTGCTGCGATTGGGGCGCCGGCGCGCAGCAATTGCCGGGCAAGATTGAGCCGGGCCAGCAGACGGAAGGTATGCGGCGGGATGCCGAGCTCGCGGCTGACCATGCGGCTGAAGCCTTCGCGGCTTCGCCCGAAGCCGGCGGCAATCGCTCCGATCGGCGCGACGCTCTCGGTCAGCGTGATGCCGAGCTTCGTCTTGTCGGTGCACCCGGCGGGGTGGGACGGCGCGCACGACAGGATGTCGTCGGCGATCTCGCTGACGTGCCCAGGCGAGATCTCGTCGACGTTCCGCCAACGCTGCCCGAAACGGATGATCCGCACCGATGAGCAGACGCGGCCGGCAGGAACGTAGGCGTTCAGGCAGACCGTTTCCTCGTCCGACATCGTCATCGGCGCATGCAGCATTCCGGCCGGAATCAGCGCGGCATGGCCGGCGCGCACGGTGACGGTCGCGCCGCCGATGCGAAAGGCGCGCGACCCTGACAGCACCAGCACGATCTGGTTCTCGTCATGGAAGTGCGGCTTGAGGCCAAGCGAGCCGGCGCCGCGCCACGATGCCAGCTCAACGATGTCTTCCCTGTCGGCTCGCCGATAAGTCCAGGCATTGGTCATGGCGAGGCGAGCGATCACGGAGGTCTCGAAACGATGGGGCGGTGATCTCCGAGCGTAGCACGGGGGTCACCGACCGTCATGAGGGCCTCACGCCTGCTCAACCGAGGCGATCGGCGAGGCCGTTCGCATGGTCGCCATTGCAATGAGGGCGGCGACGAGGTTGGCGGCCGCGCTGATCGCCACCGGAATGAAGTAGCTGTGGCTGATGTCGTAGGCGAAGCCGGCGGCGCTCGGGCCCAGCAGCGTGCCAACCGCGACGCTGGTGTAGAGGATGCCGATGATGCCGCCGACATTGCGGCCGCCGAAATGGTCGGTGACGACAGCGGGCAGGATCGCGACCCAGCCGCCATAGAACAGGCCGAACAGCAGCGCGAAGACCGTGAGCGACCAGAAGGTGCCGGCGATCGCCCAAATCGCCAGCGAGACGGCCATGCCGAGATACATCGCGACCAGGAATGCATCGCGGCCGACGCGGTCGGCGATGCCGCCGAGGAAGAACCGGCCGGCCGTGCTGCCAACCCCGATCATCCCGAGCAACAGCACGGCCAGCGTCGGCGCCACCTGATGATCGACCGCAAACGGCACGAGGTGCACGAAGGGCACGAATACGCCGAACGCGCTGATCAGGCAGGCGGCATAGAGCCCGGCGAAGCGCGCGCTCCGTACCGCAGCGCGGATCGAGACGCCCTGGCGGAGCGGCGCGCCCGATACCGTCTCGAGCGGATCGCCGTCCGGTCCGGTGCCGTAGCGGCGCGGATCGTCCGCGATCAGCAGCGATGCACCGATCCCGGCGACGGCGGCGACAACGCCCAGCACGACATAGGCATCGCGCCAGCCGAGGCTCGTGATCAGCCAGGTCGCGAGCGGCGGCATCACCAGTGTGCCGACCCCGATCCCGCTGACGGCGAGGCCCGACGCAAAACCGCGCCGCCTGACGAACCAGCGCTGCACGGCGCCCAAGGTCGGCACGTAGGCGCAACCGACACCGGCGCCGATCCCGATGCTGTAGGCGGCATAGACCTGGAGGATGGTCTGGGCCTGTCCCGCCAGCACCATGCCGAGACCGACCAGCGCCATTCCGAGGCCAGCGAGCCTGCGTGCGCCCCAGCGATCGGCAAGGGGACCGGAGATCATCCCCAGGCCGAAATACAGGAAGCCAGCGAAGGAGAACACCAGCGACACCGAGCCGCGCGAGGCGCCGAACTCCCGCTGCAGGGACTCGACGAAGGACGAGAATGTGTAGGCGCTGCCGAAGCCGATCAGCGTCACGACGAAGGCTGCTGCGACGACGTACCAGCCGTAGAACGGCTTGGCGCGTTGATAACCGGCGTGCATGACGGCATTCCTCATGATCGTTCTCCCTGTGCCGCATGACCACCGGCCTTGCTCGGCGGGTAGAGCAGCATCTGTGTGCAGCGAAACAGCGCGATGGTCTTGCCCGTCGCCTCGGTGCGGATCTCGGCGTCCCACACCTGGGTGGTGCGCCCGGCGTGAACGAGGCGCGCCTCGCAGCTCATGCCGCCTTCGCGCGCGGCGCCGATGAAGTTGGTCTTCAACTCTCCGGTGGCGAAGCCGATGGCGCCGTCCGGCAACGACGCGAGGCAGCCGAACCCGCATGCGGTATCGGCCAATGCGACGATGCTTGCGCCGTGCAGCAGCCCGTGCGGCGAGAAGTGTTTTGCGGCAATCTCGAAGCGGCCGCGGATGTGGCCGCGTCCGGCTTCGAGCCACTGAAAGTCCAGCAGGCCGGGCAGGCTGCCGGCTTGCGACGCGTTGATGCGCTCGACGAGCGGGCCGGTCTGGCCGCCGGCAGCGATCTCGCGGAGGCCGAGCTTGCTTGCGACCTCAGTCATGGCTTGGCTCCATCAAGAAAACGGAGCCGTCGGGAGCGGCAAAGAAGGTTAGAAAATCTAAGTTCCATGATTTCGACTTTCTCTGCGTTGACGCGGCTTTCAGCATCGGATTAAGCTGATAAGGCGCCCGGGACGCCGAGTTGGCAAACCAGATTTGCTGGGCAATTCAGATTAGAAAATCTAAATCATGGAAAGCCGGCTTCCACCCCTGAACGCGCTCAAGGCGTTTGAATCCGCTGCTCGCCATCTCTCGGTGAAGCTCGCGGCCGAGGAGCTATGCGTGACGCCGGGCGCGGTCAGTCAGATGCTCAAGACGCTCGAAGCCGATCTCGGCGTGAAGCTGTTCGAGCGGGTTCCGCGCGGCATCTATCTCACCGACGCCGGCCGCGACTATCTGCCGTCGATCCGCAACGCGTTTCGCCAGATCGCGGATGCCTCGCGCCGCGTCGCGGCATCGGTCGATGTCGGCACGCTCACGGTGAGCGTCACGCCGTTCTTTGCGTCGGCCTGGCTGGTGCCCCGCATGGCCTCGTTCCAGGATGCGCATCCCGAGATCGATCTGCAGATCGTCACCAGCAACACAGTGGTCGATTTCTCGCGCAGCGGCGTTGACGTCGCGGTGCGCCACGGCCTTGGCCGCTATCCGGGGCTGCGCAGCGACCGCGTCGTCACCGTGGAGATGGTGGCGGTGGCATCGCCGTCGCTGGTTGAGCGACTTGGCCGGCCGGCATCTCCGGGCGAACTCGCGGGCTGGCCGCAGGTGCATGACGCCGATCGCAAGGGGTGGAGCCTGTGGTTTCAGGCCAACGGCATCGCGGAGGTTCGCACGCCGCGCGGACCCTCGTTCGATGACAGCGGCCTTCTGCTGAAGGCCGTGCTGACGGGGCAAGGCGCGGGCCTGCTGCCGGCCGCGATGGTGGCAAATGAGATCGCGAGCGGTGAACTGGTCCAGCTGCTCGAGACTGCGCATCTGGAGGAGTTCGCCTACTATCTCGTCTGTCCCGACAACCGGCAGTCGCTTCCGAAGATCGCGGCGTTAAGGGAATGGATCCTGGGACCGGAGGCCCAGTCGGCGGCGGAGCACTAAACGCGACGAGATTATGCCAGGTCGAGCAACGGACTCTGCTTCACCTCGCCCCGTGTGCGGGGAGAGGCCGGATCGCATGGAGCGAAGCGCAATGTGATCCGGGTGAGGGGGAATCTCCACAAGTCTAACTCGAAGTTGTTTTGCGGATGCAGCCCTCACCCCAACCCTCTTCCCGTAAGAACGGGGAGACGGAGCACAGCGGCAGTGGACGGCTTACCGATAGAACGCGTTGGGCGGCAGGCCAAAATGCTTGCGGAACATCGCGGTGAAGGCGCTCTGGCTGGCATAGCCGGCATCGAGCGCGACATCGATCACGCGGGCGCCGCGCGCGAGGCGTTCGAGCGCGAACAGCAGGCGGGCCTGCTGACGCCATTCGCCGAACGTCATGCCGGTTTCCCTGGCGAACAGACGATGGATGGTCTTCGACGTCAGCTTCAGCCGGCGCGCCCATTGCTCCGCCGTGGAGCCATCGTCCGGGTGGGCCACCAGCGCGGCGCAGATCCGCGCGAGCCTTTCGTCGCGCGGCATCGGCAGGTGCAGCGGCAGCACATCGACTTCGCGCAGCTGGTCGAGCAGCACGCGCATCAGGCGCTCGTCGGAGGTCGCGGGCGCATAGTCCAGCGGGACGCGCATCGCGGCGACGAACAATTCGCGCAGCAGCGGCGAGACCGCGAACACGCAGCTGGCCCGCGGCAGATTGGGAGCCGCGTCGGCGTCCACGAACACGGTGCGGATCTTGACCGCGCCGCACATCCGGACCTCGTGCGCGAGATCGGCCACGAGCCACACCGCCCGGTTGGGCGGCACCACCCAGGTGCCTTCAGCGCAGCGCACGACCATCACGCCCTCGATCGCATAGAGCAGCTGGCCGCGCGGATGCGCGTGCAGGCCGGTCGACGCGCCGCTCGGATACTCGATCTCCATCGCCGCCATCGGCCGCGCCGTGGCGTGATAGTCGAGGTGCCGTGTGGTCAGCTCGTCCAACACGTCTTCATCTCGCATGTCCCAATCTCACTAGGTGAGGTCATTCTAGCGTGAGACGGACGTTAGCGCGACAGGTAGTTGCTGGAGCGTCCTTCACCAACGCGCTGCCGGGTCATGTTCAAGCAGAAAGTCGCACTTCTCTATCCCTTCGTTGCCATCGTGCTGTGGGCAGGCAACGTCATCGTTTCTCGCCTCTCGGCGCACACGATCGGTCCGCAGGCGATCACCTTCTATCGCCTGCTGGTCGCGGTGCTCTTGATGTCTCCGTTTGTGGCGCGCGGCGCCTGGCGCAATCGCCGTGCGATCTGGCCGCATCTTGGTCCGCTCGCGATCCTCGGCTTTCTTGCGATGTGCCTGTTCCAGAGCCTGTCGTATCTGGCGGCCGAGACCACCACCGCGACCAACATGGCGGTGTTCACCGCGCTGACGCCGCTCTTGACGGTCGCCCTCAGTGCCGCGCTGCTCGGCGAACCGCCGACGCTTGGCATGATCTGGGGCGCGCCGCTGTCGTTTGCGGGCCTCGTCTATCTCGTCAGCGGCGGCCACTTGTCGTCGTTATTGCAGAACGGCGTGCATGCGGGCGACGCGCTGATGCTGCTGGCCGCGATCGTCTATGCGCTGTACGGCGTGCTGCTGAAACGCTGGAATCTCCCGATCACTGGATGGCAATCCACCTACATGCAGGCGCTGTGCGCGCTGGCCGTGATGTTTCCCGCGTTCCTCGCGACGCCGGCGCCGCTGCGTCAGGTCAACGCCGAGACTTTGCCGCTGATCGTCTATGCCGGCGCGCTCGCCTCGGTCGTGCTGCCGTTCCTCTGGATCCGCGGCGTCGCGCAGCTCGGCCCGAACCGCTGCGCGATCTTCATGAATCTCTTGCCGGTGCTGACGGCCGCGGCCGCGATCGTGATGCTCGGCGAGCCGGTCAGGCCGTTCCACGTCATCGGCGGCGGCCTCGCGCTGCTCGGTGTCGCCTGCGCGCAAGCCTTGCCGCGGCCGCTAAAGATCACGATCGGTGCGCGATAACGAAGTGACGGATCGCCGATCTCGCTGTTTTGATCGCATGTGAGAAGCCAGGGCAGAATACAGCGCTACGCTCGGCGATCACCTGTTCGGTGAAACGGAGTGATCGTGATGCGTGTTGCCTTGCGTGTTTGCTTGCCTGTTGCCTTAGCCCTGACGTTGCCCCTTGTGGTCCTGTGGAGTGCGGATGCTGACGCCGCAAAGGCGCATCATCGTCGCGGGCGACAGCACCTCATCATCCGTCCAAGTGAACAGGTCGTGTCTCCGGACCGGTACGTATATCCGGGCTTTGGCCCGATCCCGCCCGGCGAGAACCGAAACCTCGATCCATCCACCCGCGGCAGCGGCTGACGTCGTCGCCGCCGCACTGATGCTTCATCGCATCGATCGCTCTGCCCGCGTGCAAGGAGCTGGTCAAAGACCGAGCTATGCTGCGTCGGTCACCAGCTTGTGCTGAGATCTCTCGGCGACGCGCTTTTCGAGCGTGGCAATCGTTCCCTTGAGATTGGCGTGCCGCTCATTGAGCGACCTTGCCAAAATCGGATACCTCGCGTCCGATCGGTCATAAATTCCCACGCGCGCTTCTTCGGTCGCGATGTCGGCTTCGATCTGCCGGCAGGCCAGGACGAGATCGGACAGCATCTTGCTGACCGTCGACTCGCGTCCGCTACGTCCGCCAGCTGTCTCAAAACGATGATGCATGTTCATTTGCGTGCTCCGAATGTCTGAGTTCGGCACACCGAGAACAGCTGGCGCCGAACTATTCACGGATACATCGCAAGTTCCCTGCCAGTTGGGGGTCCGTAAGAACACTGTCGGGGCGGTGCGGCGCGGCGTGTGCCGCCAGGGGGGGCGACAGTTTGATGGCTCGGACTAGTCTCGCCGCCACGCCGGAACGCAAGCACCCAGCGTGATGCGCTTGTAGTCTCGCGCGGCGTCCTGATCTCCCGCCTGTTCGGCAAACCTGACCGCTGCTTCCATGTCTTGAGCGGCGGACGCGCTGTCGCAGAATTGGCTGCGAATTTCAGCCCGGTATCGATATGCCCTGTAGTTCATCGGGTTGTACTGAAGCGCAAGGTTGTAGCTGCTTTGCTCCTCAGTGGCGCCTCGGCGCGCTTCATCCGACTGACTGCCGAAATTGGTTTGGCGATTGAGCGCCTGGAGTGTCCCGAGCTCCGTGTAACGCAGAGACATCGCACCGAGACTGGCAGGAAGTGCGTCACCCGACGAAGAAGGTTGCCTCGCCGAGGTACGTTCAATTTCGATCTTCTTGTACTTGATTGCGTTGCCGTAGTCCCGCAAGCCTTGGAAGGTGCTCGATATTTCGCCGGTGATCGACGCAAGATAAGCGGTCGAGAGGCGTCGATCGCTCAGCAGGTTGAGGCACGCCCGTATCTTTGCCTGCGCAGGCAAGACGTCGCGGCATTCCTTGTCAACCACACGCCACTCGTCCCGCGAATGCAGCGTCGGCGGCGTCTGCGCAGCAGGCAGAACGAGAACCAGCGCGAAACAGATCGCTGACCTGAGACCGCGACTTGGGCCATCCATCTATTTCTTCGCCTTCAGCTCGAGCTCGACCGGCCGGCGGATTCTTCGCGCGGGCGCCTTGATCATTTGATGCCAAATAATCAAGCCGAGGGAAAGCTGACGCGGTTCATGGATGGGCCTAAAAGTGGGGCCGTTCGTGACTGGGAAAGACCGAACGGCCCCAGCCGGCCCGTAGTGCCAAAATGGAAGAAATAGGCCGGCGCTCCAGTTACGGAGCCGCCGGACAAATGGTTTCACCAGAGCCAATTGACGTCGCTACCGTACGTCCCAATGCGGCTGCTTGCTATGAACGGGCGGGGTCGGCTTGACGGCAGGTCGTCAGGACAAACGCTGCCTTGCTACATTGCCACTCGCTGCCAAGCGCAGCGCTCGAGACCGGCCGCGGGGCAGCAGCGATCGCCAGCACAACAACCATGCAAGCCAGCGAAGTTGCGACCACGAGCCTGCCTGCCTTGGATGAGAAGCGCTGCCGTAACCAGGGACCCAAGTCGGCGGATCGGCGAAGCTGGGCGTTACGCAGAACCTGGTCGGTATCCTGGAAGTGGATGCCACTGTCTTGCTGCATGGCTTTACCCCGGAAATGTTCAGGTGAAATAAACAATGCGGGGATGGTGGGCGCGGTTTGTTGCGTGCTCGCTTCGCGGAGCCGGGAATGATGTTTCATTCACGCGGAGGTGACAACCGGTCCAGGCCAGGGGCCGATGCCGGCATTCCTCCAGGACGACCCTCTTAGGACCGCCGCTCAAGAGTGAGTAAAGGGCTGCTTTTTCTGCGGCTTATGGACAATACCGGGCGAACAAGAGAACTGGAAAATACTTTCGAAGTCACAGTCAGCGGTCGCACGCCAACACCGTTTTGGATATGGGCGATTGCCTCGGCGGTCCCCCATTTCGGATGGAGCAACGGCGAAGGCGCCATCAAAGGTGCGGCGCTCGCCGTGTTGTTCGCTGGCCTGCTCGATAGGCCGCTTCCGCGTCGTCTGCCCGGCTGGGCAACCGACTGGATCTGATCGAATCCCCAAAAAGTACGCCGCCGGTCTCAAAAATACACGCCCGGCGGCGTTTCCTTCCTGAACTGGGACACTGAAATCCCCAGCACGGTCCAGAGTGCAGGCACTATGCCATCGCGGTTCGCGCCGGGGCAGCTAAGTACCCATGTCGCGTCGCTGGATTGCTTGACCTAGATCAAACCCCACGACCGAAAAACAGCCTCGCATGCGCTCCTCCTGTAATTTCAATGGAGGGTAGCATGGCAGTAGTCGTGCAGTACGTGGTCAAGCCGAATCCAGGCGGTGACCTCGCAGGAATACTCGAATTGGCAAAGGAGAGTGCCGGGCTTTGGCGCAAGCATGGTGGCAAACCAAGGTTCTGGTCTGTCGCCGTCGGTGAAGCCGGCAATTTCGTTTTCTCAGTAAATTTTGAGACGTTTTCGGCTTATGGCGCGGCGGTTGACAAGCTGAACGCCGATCCAGCTTTCCAGACCTGGCAAGCGAAGAGATTGAAAGCGGGCTTGACCACCCTTGTGCGCGCGAACATGGCAATCGAGATTGAACTTTAAGGGAGCGCCGTTCAGCACGCCAAAAGTACGTCGCCGGGCTCGAAATGGCATTGTCCCGGCGGCGCTTCTTTATCCAGCCTTGGTCATATTTGCAGTAACGGTCGAACTGATCGCCGTCTCAAGTTTCGGAAAATGGGCGCGATTCTGAGAGATGAATTTGACCATGCTCTCGCACGAGGTTGTCACCATGTCTTAGGCACGACCTGTTACCCATGTCTCCGGGCTGGACAAATAGTTGGCTGGCGGAGACGGAGGGATTCGAACCCTCGATAGGCCTTTACAAGCCTATAACGGTTTAGCAAACCGCCGCCTTCAGCCACTCGGCCACGTCTCCAATGGCGCCGATATGCCCGAGAGGGCGCTGAGCCGCAAGCGGCAGATTCAGATTGCGCCAAGGTGATTTGAGGGCAGCTCGGCCGCCGGCCGTCCCCAAGCCTTTATAAACCGCGCCGATCGGCTCGTATCGGAGCGCGCGGTTGCTTAAAATGCAAGATATAACAATAGATTAGCTGGATCTTTGGTCGAGGCTGGAAGCTGCGGTCGCCCAGCCTGTTGAAAACCGGTTGCGCCGGCTCATTCCACGCTGGCGCCGCGTCGCAAATCGGCCTCGATCTGCAATTTGGTGCCGCCGCCGAACCGGGCGCGATAGACCTGCAGGTTTTCCATGATCCGCTGGACGTAGTTCCGCGTCTCCGAGAACGGAATCAGCTCGACCCAGTCGACCGCGTCGACCTTGGGATCGCGCGGATCGCCATAGCGCTCGATCCACTTCCGCACGCTGCCGCGGCCGGCATTGTAGGCGGCGAAGGTCAGGATGTAGGAGCCGCGATAGTCCTCGAGCAGGCCGCCGAGCTCGGCGGCGCCGAGCATCGCGTTGTAGACCGGATCGGTCTTCATCCGGTTGAGGTCGAAGCCGATGCCGGCGCGCTTGCAGACGTAACGTCCGGCGTCCGGCGTCACCTGCATCAGGCCGTAGGCCTGGGCCGGCGACACCACCGCAGGATTGAACGCGCTCTCCTGGCGCGCGATCGCGTAGACGACGCTTTGCTCGACCTCCGGCCCGACCTGGCGGAACGAGGGGATGCCGTTGACCGGATAGGCGTAATGATCGAACGGCAGTCCGCGGTTGAGCGCGGCCTTGCCCATCAGCAGCATGCCGCGGGCATCGCCGTGGCGCGCGGTGAGCTCGCCGAGGCCGGCAAGGGCTTCCGGATCGCCATTGTCGCCCATGTCGCCGAAGATCGGGATCGCGAGCTCGCGCGCGTCGATTTCGTAGAGCAGCGCCACCGCGCGCACGATCTCCAGCCGCTCGGCGCCGCGGCCGCGCGGCGCGCTGTTCAGCTCGATCTGCGGCAGGCCGAGCTTGGCACGCGCGAGCTGGCCGTAATAGCTGGTGGACTGCTCGGCCGCGCGTCCGTAGGCGGCGCGCGCCTCCTGGCCGCGGCCGGCGGCCTCGGCGGCGCGGCCCTGCCAATAGCCGGCACGCGCCAGCGCGGTCGGATTGGCGCTGCCGACGCCGATCCGCGCGAAATGCTGGGCGGCGAGGGCGGGATCGTTGAGGAAGCGCAGCGCGATCCAGCCCGAGGTGAATTCCTGCTCGGTCTTGTAGATGTCGCGGGCCGGCAGCGCCGCGTCGCGCGCGATCAGATAGGCGGTACGAAACTCGTTGGTGTCGATCATCTTGCGCGCCAGCAGCCGGCGCTCGATCCACCATTCGTCGACATTGTAGAGGCGGGAAGCTTCCTTCGGTGCGCTCAGCATCAGCCGCGCGGCTTCGGAGAATTTCTCCTCGCGGCGGAGCAACTGGATCCTGGCGAACAAGTAGCCGGTGTCGCCGGAGAGTTCGCTCGGCACGGCTTCCAGCAGCGCGCGCAGGTTCGAACCCTTGCGGGTGGCGGCGATGCGTGCTTTCGCGAGCGCCACGTAGCCGGAGCCAAGGCGCTTGGCTTCGCGCATGCCGGCGGCCTCGTTGTCGGTGCCGTACAGCATGGTGTCCATGCGTGCCTTGTGGTCGCCGGCAGTGAGGAAGGAGCCGAACAGCTCAAGCGCGGTGTTTTCGGTATCCTCGCTCATCCCGTCGTTGCGCCAGGCCTCGCGGACCAGCCGCTCGGCATTGCCGCGGTCGCCGCGTCCGATCATCACCTTGGCGAGCGCGAGCCGGCCCTTGGCCGAGACCGGCGATTCATTCTGGAACCAGGCCCAGACCGCGGAGTCGTCGCGGTGGTCGTCCCACAGCGACGCCTCGATGCGGCGACGCAGGAAGGTCTGCGACGGCCAGCTCGGATTGGCATCGAGGAAGGCGCGGTAGCGCTCGACCGAGGCGCCGTTGTCCTCGCTGCGCAGGATCAGCCATTCGGCAAGCTTGCGCGCGACCGGATCTGAGATCGAGGCCTCGGCCTCGGTGACGTCCGCCGGCTTGCGCTTGCGCAGCAGCTCGACGACGCTTGCAAGCGCTTCCTTGTCCGACTGCGACGTCGAGGATGTCGCGGCCACGGCCGCAGGCAGCACCGGCTTGCGCGCGATCGGCGCGGCATGCTGGCGGGTTGCCGGAACCAGTGCGGGCGCGGGCACCGACCTGTTCGATACAGTTCCCGTTGCAGCCGGAGCGGCGGGCTTGGCCGCGGTGGTCTTGGATGTGTTGGTCTTGGACGTGGTGCCCTTGGATTCCGTGGGCTTCGGAGCCGTTGCCTTGTGAGCTTCGGTCTTGGCGGGAGCGGCCTTGGCTCCGTCTGTCTTGACCGCGCCGGACTTGGACGACGTTGTCTTGTGAGCCTCGGTCTTGTGAGTGTCAGTCTTTTCAGCGTTGGTCTTGGCAGCGTCAGTCTTGGCGGCGCCGGGTTTGATTGCCGCTGGCTTTGAAGCCGCCGCCTTCGGAGCCGTGGACTTCGGCGTGGTCTTGGAGGCGGCGCCCTTGGAAGCCGCGTCTTGGGCAGCCGGCTTCGCGGTTGGAGCATCCTCGGCGGCCCAGGCATCGGCCGTGATGGCGGCAAGGCCGACAACGAGCGCCAGGCTCGTCGCCAGCGCCGTCGACCGCAATGTGCCTGCACGAACGGAACGGATCACAGAAGTCCTCTGCGGCCCCGAATCATCTGGTCGTTTGGGCCATGGGTTCTTATTTGATTGAAAACGTACACAAAATACTAAGAAGCCTGCCGGTGCGGCTGTTTGCGCCAGCACAACGGCAAAATCGCGGCTGGAAACGATTTCGCGCGCCGCAGATTACCGCTGGGAATAGGTACGGTACGGCCCTTTCGCCTGTCCGCCAGACCCGATATGAATTGCCTTTCATGGCGTTTCGCAACAACCGGGTGCCGGTCGCACGGACGTGAAGCGCGCCAACAACAAAGGTCCGTCGACCTAGCCTTTAGCCTGAAGCGTTTGGAGGAAGTCCATGGCAGCCAAGACAAAATTCCGGGGATCATTCACTGCCTTGGTGACGCCCTTCAAAAACGGCTCGGTGGACGAAGCCGCCTTCCGCGGCCTTGTGAACTGGCAGATCGCCGAGGGCACCCACGGCCTGGTGCCGGTCGGCACCACCGGCGAGAGCCCGACGCTGAGCCACGACGAGCATAAGCGGGTGGTCGAGTGGTGCATCGAGGAGGCCAAGGGCCGGGTGCCCGTGATCGCCGGCGCCGGTTCGAATTCGACCAAGGAGGCGATCGAGCTCGCCGAGCACGCCGAGAAGGCCGGCGCCACCGCGGTGCTGGTCGTGACGCCGTACTACAACAAGCCGACGCAGGAAGGCATGTATCAGCACTTCAAGGCGATCAACGATGCGATCGGCATTCCGATCATCATCTACAACATCCCGCCGCGCTCGGTGATCGACATGTCGGTCGACACCATGAAGCGGCTGTTCGAGCTGAAGAACATCGCCGGCGTCAAGGACGCCACCGCGAGCATGGTGCGGGTCTCGCAGCAGCGCGCCGCGATGGGCGAGGATTTCAACCAGCTCTCCGGCGAGGACGCCACCATCATCGGCTACATGGCCCATGGCGGCCACGGCTGCATCTCGGTGACCTCGAACGTCGCGCCGCGGCTGTGCTCGGAGTTCCAGACCGCCTGGCAGAAGGGCGACGTCACCACGGCACTGAAGATCCATGACAAGCTGATGCCGCTGCACACCAACCTGTTCATCGAGAGCAATCCGGCGCCGGTGAAATACGCGATGTCGCTGCTCGGCAAGCTCGACGAGAAGCTGCGCCTGCCGATGGTGCCGGTCACCGAAGCGACCCGCCAGGCGGTCCGCAGCGCCATGGTCCATGCCGGCCTGATCAACTGAGCCGGACCGCGACCGCCGTGAACAGTGCCGTGCGCAATGTCGAGCAGAAGGGGATGGGCATGCTGAAGGAATTCCGCGAATTCGCCATGAAGGGCAATGTCGTCGACCTCGCCGTCGCCGTCATCATCGGTGCAGCCTTCGGCGCGATCGTCACCTCGCTGGTCGGCGACATCATCATGCCGATCATCGGCGCGATCACGGGCGGACTCGACTTCTCCAACTATTTCACCGGGCTTTCCAAGGCCGTGAACGCGACCAACCTCGCCGACGCCAAGAAGCAGGGCGCGGTGCTGGCCTGGGGCAGCTTCCTGACGCTGACGCTCAATTTCCTGATCGTCGCTTTCGTGCTGTTCATGGTCGTCCGCTTCATGAATCAGTTCAAACGCAAGGATGAGGCCAAGCCCGCCGAACCGCCGAAGCCGTCCGACGAAGTCGTGCTACTGACGGAAATCCGCGACCTCCTCAAGAAGAGCTAAAGTGGCCGAGAAGAACGAACGCCCGATCAAGGTTGTTGCCGAAAACCGAAAGGCCCGCTTCAACTACGCAATCGAGGACACGATCGAGGCCGGCATTTCGCTGACCGGCACCGAGGTGAAATCAATCCGCAACGGCAAGAGCACGATCGCGGAATCCTATGCGGATTCCAAGAACGGCGAGATCTGGCTGATCAACGCCAATATTCCTGAATATCTGCAGGCCAACCGCTTCAACCACGAGCCGAAGCGGCCGCGGAAGCTGCTGCTGCATCGCAAGCAGATCAACAAGCTGCTCGGAGCGGTCGACCGCGAGGGCATGACGCTCATTCCGCTGAAGCTGTATTTCAACGAGCGCGGCCGTGCCAAACTGCTGCTTGCGGTCGCCAAGGGCAAGAAGCTGCACGACAAGCGCGAGACCGAGAAGAAGCGCGACTGGAGCCGCGAGAAGGGCCGCCTGATGCGGGCGCGGGGATAGCGTTCAAGTCGTCATTGCGAGGAGCGAAGCGACGAAGCAATCCATCTGTCCAGTGCGCGTCTCTATGGATTGCTTCGCTTCGCTCGCAATGACGACCGAGGGAGATTTGGGTCATGAGCCAATCGAGCCTTACTGACGTCGACTGGAGCAAGATTCCGGCGCCGACGGATGACGGCGGCGCGGGGCATCTGACCGGCATGACGATCCCGCCGGTCAGGCTGCGTGCCACCGACGACACCGCGGTGGCGCTGTCGGCGTTCAAGGGCCGCACCGTGGTGTTCGCCTATCCGCGAACCGGCGAGCTCGGCAAGATCGGGCTGGTCGACGATTGGGATATGATCCCCGGCGCCCGCGGCTGCACCCCGCAGACCTGCGCATTCCGTGATCTGTTCGCCGAGCTGAAGGCGGCCGGTGCCGCCCAGGTGTTCGGGCTGTCGACGCAAAGCAACGCTTACCAGACCGAGATGGCCTCGCGCCTGCATCTGCCGTTCCCGGTGCTGTCCGACGAAGCGCTGGAACTGACGCACACGTTGAAGTTGCCGACGATGTCGGTGGCGGGCCTGACGCTGATCAAGCGGCTCGCGCTGGTGATCGACGACGCGCGCATCACGCATGTGTTCTATCCGGTGTTCCCGCCCGACCGGAACGCCGGAGATGTGCTGGAATGGCTGAAGGCCAATCCGCGGTCGGACTAGCTAGACTAGAGCAATACGAAGTTATGGGGCCGTCGCAGGTCGCGCTGCCAGAATATCGAAAACAACCCCATGCAAAGTAGCCGGCGGCGGCCGGCGTTCACCCAGGCAACTTGACACGTCGGGCAATTCAGGGGTATTTTCTATTATTCCGAAGTCGCGCGAGCGTCCAGCATTTGCATGCTTTGGATAGCGGTTCGCAAAGCGGATACCGGAAGGGGCGCTAGCCGAGCTCCTTGCGCACGGTCGCGAAGACCTTGCGGAACATATCGGTCGTCAACACGCCCGTGTTCGTGTTGTAGCGCGAGCAGTGGTAGCTGTCGTAGAGCTTGAATTTGCCCGCACTATGCACGGCACCGTGCACAAAGGGCGCGGCAGCCAAACGAACATCCAGTGCCTTGAGAGTCGATTCGTGGGCGATTCGCCCGAGCAGCACGATCGCGCGCAGCTTCGGCATCGCGGCGATGGTGGCGCGGAGGAATTGCCGGCAGGTGTTGATCTCGGCCGGCAGCGGCTTGTTCTGCGGCGGCACGCAGCGCACCGCATTGCTGATCCGGGCGTCGACCAGCTTCAGGCCGTCGTCCGGCCGCGCCTGATAGACGCCGCTGGCAAAACCATATTCGAGCAAGGTCGCGTAGAGCAGATCACCGGCGTAGTCGCCGGTGAAGGGACGGCCGGTGCGGTTGGCGCCCTGCAGGCCCGGCGCGAGCCCCACGATCAACAACCGCGCATTCGGATCGCCGAACGATTCCACCGGCGAGTTGAACCAGTCCGGATGCAGTGCGCGCGCCTGCGCGCGGAAGTCGGCCAGCCTGACACAAAGCTGACAGTTGCTGTCGGGGCGCGTAGCAGCAGCGACGAGATTACTCGTCGAAATCGTCATCGGCTCCCCGTGGGGCCATGGTGGTCGCGCGCTGCAGGAATTGCGGGGAGTGGTGGCGCGGTTCGCGCGGGGCCGGGCGTTCGGACGGATCACGGCCAAGCTTGGATTGCAACTCGACGAGGTCGGTGAAGACGTCGGCCTGGCGGCGCAGCTCGTCAGCGATCATCGGCGGCTGGCTGGCGATGGTGGAGATGACCGTGACGCGAACGCCGCGGCGCTGCACTGCTTCCACCAGCGAACGGAAGTCGCCATCGCCGGAAAACAGAATCATCTGGTCGATGTGCTCGGCGAGTTCCATGGCATCGACGGCGAGCTCGATGTCCATGTTGCCCTTCACCTTGCGGCGGCCGCTGGCGTCGATGAATTCCTTGGTCGCCTTGGTGACGACGGTGTAGCCGTTGTAATCGAGCCAGTCGATCAACGGGCGGATCGACGAATACTCCTGATCCTCGATGATCGCCGTGTAGTAGAACGCACGGAGCAGGGTGCCGCGACTCTGGAACTCCTTGAGGAGGCGCTTGTAGTCGATGTCGAAGCCCAGCGTCTTTGCGGTGGCGTAAAGATTCGCTCCGTCGATGAAGAGCGCGATCTTGTTGGAAACAGGTGACGACATCAAAGTGTTCTCGCGTGGTTGTTAGTGTTCTTAGCGCGGCGGTGATCAACCGCGCGCAATTTCCGGCGTTGCTGCCTAAAGTTCTGTGAATCTTTCCCCACGACAGTCACCACCGCAATTATGGTGAGGCGAGGGCAAAAAGCCTAGACCCTTGACATTGCAATGAAGAGATTTACTCGCCTGGGACAGCAACCTGGCCATGTCGTCAGACGCTCCGGCCCTTCTGGCCCCCGTCAGACCGGGTTATCAGAGCCTGTTCGGAAGGCAAATCACAAATTTTACCTTGCGAAACCGGGGCTAGGCCTATAACTAACCCTCATAACCTACATGTTCGGTCCCTTTTACCACGGAGCGCCTCGAGATGGCTCGCGTCACCGTCGAAGATTGCATTGACAAGGTCGACAATCGTTTCGACCTCGTCCTGTTGGCCGCGCATCGCGCCCGGATGATCTCCTCGGGGTCGCAACTCACGGTTGATCGCGACAACGACAAGAATCCGGTCGTCTCGCTGCGCGAGATTGCCGATTCGACGATCTCGCCGGAAGACCTGAAAGAGGAACTCGTTCACTCCCTGCAGAAGTTCGTCGAGGTCGACGAGCCCGAGCCCGACACCGTGCCGCTGATCGGTTCCGCCGGTGCCAGCGTCGACGCCGACGACACCGAGGTGGCGGTCGAGCGGATGACCGAGGAAGAGCTGCTGAAGGGCCTCGAGGGTCTGGCGCCCCCGGAGGAGCAGCCCGAGGAAGACGAGTAAGCTCGCCGTCGTTTCGAACAGATTTGCCGAAGGCCCGGACATTGCTCCGGGCCTTTGCTTTTGTTGACAATTTTGCTGTTACGGTGCGTCCTACGCGGACGCGGGAAATTGAATGGTTCCAGGGCCCGCGCGGGGTGCTGCTTCATTGGAAAGCGCACTAGATTGAGGAAAGGTGGGACGTTCCGGTCCCGCGCGAGAGGCAGCGAGTTCATGGCGTATCGACGCCGCAGTTCCATCCAGATGCAAGCTGCAACCGAAATGGTCGCGGTGGCGCCGACGTCGTCCACGGCGGAGAGGCCGGCCAAGCCGCGGACGCGAATGATGCGACAATATGACCTTGTCGAGCGCGTCCGCTCCTACAACCCCGACACCAACGAAGACCTGCTCAACCGCGCCTATGTCTACGCCATGAAGGCGCACGGCACGCAGACCCGTGCTTCCGGCGATCCCTATTTCTCGCATCCGCTCGAGGTCGCCGCGATCCTCACCAACCTCAAGCTCGACGACGCCACGATCGTGGCAGCGCTGCTGCACGACACGATCGAGGACACCGAGGCGACGCGGGCCGAGATCGACAATGTGTTCGGCCACGAGATTGGCGCACTGGTCGAAGGCCTGACCAAGCTGAAGCGGCTGGAACTGGTATCGCGCGAGGCCAAGCAGGCCGAGAATTTGCGCAAGCTGCTGCTTGCGATCGCCGACGACGTCCGCGTGCTGCTGATCAAGCTCGCCGACCGGCTGCACAACATGCGCACGCTGGAATTCGTGCCGCCGGCCTCGCGCCGCCGCATCGCCGAGGAGACGCTGGATATCTATGCGCCGCTGGCCGGTCGCATGGGTATGCACGAGATGCGCGAGGAACTCGAGGACCTTTCGTTCTTCGTGCTCGATCCAGAGGCCTATGCGGTGGTCAAGCAGCGGCTCGACTCGCTGGCCGAGCGCAACCGCAATTTGATCGGCGAGATCGAAACCCAGCTCTCCAAGAACCTGCAGAAGAACGGCATCACCGCGCGGGTATTCGGCCGCCGCAAGCAGCCGTTTTCGATCTGGACCAAGATGGAGCGCAAGTCGGTCGGCTTCGAGCAGCTGTCCGATATCTACGGCTTCCGCATCATCCTCGACGATGTCGGCGCCTGCTACCGCGCGCTCGGCATCGTCCACACCACCTGGCCGGTGGTGCCGGGCCGCTTCAAGGACTACATCTCGACCCCGAAGCAGAACGACTACCGCTCGATCCACACCACGGTGATCGGGCCGGGCAAGCAGCGCGTCGAGCTGCAGATCCGCACCGAGGACATGAACCAGATCGCCGAGTTCGGTATCGCCGCGCATGCCTTCTACAAGGAGGGCGCGGGCTCGCCGCACGAGCGGCTGAAGCACGAGTCCAACGCCTTCGCCTGGCTGCGCCACACCATCGGCATCCTCTCGGAAAGCGCCAATCCGGAAGAATTCCTCGAGCACACCAAGCTCGAGCTGTTCCACGACCAGGTGTTCTGCTTCACGCCGAAGGGCAAGCTGATCGCGCTGCCGCGCAACGCCAACGTGATCGATTTCGCCTATGCCGTTCACACCGGTGTCGGCAACAGCGCGGTCGGCTGCAAGATCAACGGCAAGTTCGCGCCGCTGTCCTCCGAGCTGCAGAACGGCGACGAGGTCGAGGTGCTGACCTCGAAGGCACAGTCGGCGCCGCCGTCGGCCTGGGAGGCGCTCGCCCGCACCGGCAAGGCGCGGGCTGCGATCCGCCGTGCCACCCGCGACGCGGTGCGCGACCAGTATGCCGGCCTCGGCCGCCGCATCGTCGACCGCCTGTTTGCCCGTGCCAAGATCGAATACGCCGACGACAAGCTGAAGGGTGCGTTGCCGCGGCTCGCGCGCGGCTCGATCGAGGACGTGATGGCTTCGGTCGGGCGCGGCGAGATCAAGGCCTCCGACGTCGCACGCGCGATGTATCCCGATTACAAGGAAGAGCGGCTGGTGCGCTACGGTGCCAAGAAGGGTCTCGCCGCCAAGCTGAAGACGCAGAACCCGCCGCACCCGGCGCGCGCAACCTCGGTGATCCCGGTGCGCGGCATCAATTCCGACCTGCCGGTGAAGTTCGCGCCGAACGGCGGTGCGGTGCCGGGCGACCGGATCGTCGGCATCGTCACGCCGGGCGAGGGGATCACGATCTATCCGATCCAGTCGCCGGCGCTGAAAGATTTCGAGGAGGAGCCGGAGCGCTGGCTCGACGTGCGCTGGGATATCGACGAGACCATGCCGCAGCGCTTCCCGGCCCGTATCCTGGTCCACAATGTCAACGAGCCCGGCAGCCTCGCCCAGATCGCGACCGTGATCGCCGAGCACGACGGCAATATCGACAACATCCACATGTCGCGCCAATCGCCCGATTTCACGGAGCTGACCATCGATCTTGAGGTCTATGACCTCAAGCATCTCAGCGCTATCATCGCCCAGTTGCGCGCCAAGGCCGTCGTCGCTCGGGTCGAGCGCGTCAATGGGTAACGTCTCGTCGTTGCCGGGCTTGACCCGGCAACCCATCTTTCCAAAAGGATGGATGCGCGGGTCAAGCCCGCACATGACGGGCTAGATTGCAGGTCAAAGAGATGTCCAAAACTCCGCCGCTGCGTCTCGGTATCAATGTTGATCACGTCGCCACCCTTCGCAACGCCCGGGGCGGAGCGCGGCCCGATCCGGTGCGGCTGGCGCTTGCCGCGATCGCGGCCGGCGCCGACGGCATCACCGCGCATTTGCGCGAGGATCGCCGCCACATCCGCGATGAGGACATGGCGCGGCTCAAGGCCGAGATCTCCAAGCCGCTGAATTTCGAGATGGCGGCGACCGACGACATGCTGCGGATCTCGCTCGCCACCAAGCCGCACGCGGTTTGCCTGGTGCCGGAACGGCGCCAGGAGCTCACCACCGAAGGCGGCCTCGACGTGGTCGGCCAGCACAACGCACTGGCGCCGTTCATCGCGCGGCTGGGTGACGCCGGCATCCGCGTCTCGCTGTTCATTGCCGCCGATCCCAGGCAGATCGAGATGGCCGCGAAGCTGAAGGCGCCCGTGATCGAGATCCACACCGGCGGCTGGTGCGACGCTGTGGTCGACGGCCACCAGGACAAGGCGGAGGCCGAATGGAAGCGCATCGTCGCCGGTGCCAGGCTGGCGCAGGCGGCCGGGCTCGAGGTCCATGCCGGCCACGGGCTCGACTATGACACCGCGGAGACGATTTCCGCGCTGCCCGAAATCCGGGAGTTGAACATCGGTTATTTCATGATGGGCGAGGCACTGTTCGTCGGCATCGCCGGGACGGTGCGTGAGATGCGTGCGGCGATGGACCGCGGCCGCGCCAGGGCGCAGGGTGGCGTCAGCGCATGATCATCGGCATCGGCTCCGACCTGATCGACATCACCCGGGTGGCCAAGGTGATCGAGCGCCATGGCGAGCGATTCCTCGATCGCATCTTCACCGACGCCGAGCGCGCCAAGGCGATGCGCCGTGCCAACAACGAGAAGATGGTGGTCGCAACCTACGCCAAGCGCTTTGCCGCCAAGGAAGCTTGCTCCAAGGCGCTCGGCACCGGTATCCGGCGCGGGGTGTGGTGGAAGGACATGGGCGTCGTGAACCTGCCGGGCGGGCGGCCGTCGATGCGGCTGACCGGCGGGGCGCTGGCCCGGCTGCAGGAACTGACGCCCGAGGGCATGCAGGCGCAGATCGACCTTTCGATCACCGACGATTGGCCGTTGGCCCAGGCCTTCGTCATAATTTCGGCGGTTGCCCCCGCCAGATGATCCCGCGGTGCCGGATTCTGCCGGAAAACTTCAGCAAACTAAAAAATCATTGATATTTCAATGAATTGCGAAGTTTTGAGGCGGCGATTGATTGCACCCCTGCGAACAACCGTCTAAAACGCCGCAGGGTTATATCGAGCGAGACGCTGATTCCGGGTTTAGGCCGGAATTTGCCCTCAAGATCAGAATCAAGGCCATTTTCCTCACGCGAAGGCCGAACGCTTCGCGCGAAGAGAACGTTCTGCCACCGCGTGGACATCAGTCCACGGGAATTGAGAAAGCAATGAGCGTGACCACCGGGACCAAATCTGAAAGCGGCTTGGGCGAGACCATCCGCGTCGTCATCCATGCTCTTCTGATCGCGCTCGTCATCCGCACCTTCCTGTTCCAGCCGTTCAACATCCCCTCCGGGTCGATGAAGGCGACGCTCCTGGTCGGCGACTACCTGTTCGTCTCGAAATATTCCTATGGCTACAGCCACTATTCGATCCCGTTCTCGCCGAACATTTTCTCGGGCCGCATCTTCGGCTCGGAGCCGAACCGCGGCGACATCGTGGTGTTTCGCCTGCCGCGGGATGACTCCACCGACTACATCAAGCGCGTCATCGGGCTGCCCGGCGACCGCATCGAGGTGAAGAGCGGGCTGCTCTACATCAACGATGAGCCGATCAAGCGGGAGCGGCTGAGCGATTTCGTCGGCGAGGATCCCTGCGGCTCGGCGGATGCGACCGCCCGCGTCAAGCGCTGGAAGGAGACGCTGCCGAACGGCGTCAGCTATGAGACGCTGGACTGCACCGACAACAGCTACATGGACAACACCATCGTCTACACCGTTCCGCCCGGGCATTTCTTCATGATGGGCGACAACCGCGACAACTCCACCGACAGCCGCTTCCTGTCGCAGGTCGGCTACGTGCCGTTCGAGAACATCATCGGGCGAGCCCAGATGATCTTCTTCTCGATCGCCGAGGGCGAGCAGGCCTGGATGATCTGGCGCTGGCCGCTTGCCGTGCGGTGGAATCGCCTATTCTCTATCGTGCGATGAACGACGATACCGCATCCATCAACGATCCAGCGCCGACCGGCGAGCCGAGCCAGACGCCTGCCGCCGACGGCACAGCCGCGCCGAAGAAGCGGCGCAGCAAGGCGGCCAAGGCCGCTGAGGAGAAGGCCGCGATCGCCGGCACCGAGGCGCGGATCGGGTACACGTTCCAGGATCCCGCGCTGCTGACCACCGCGTTCACCCACGTCTCCGCGCTGAAGCCCGCCACCCGCAACCGCGCCGACAGCTACCAGCGGCTGGAGTTCCTCGGCGACCACGTGCTCGGGCTGATCGTGTCGGACATGCTGTTCCGGTCGTTCCCCAAGGCCGACGAGGGCGAATTGTCGAAGCGGCTCGCCGACCTCGTGCGCAAGGAGAGCTGCGCCGACGTCGCCAAGGCGCTCGGGCTGCTCGAGGACATCAAGCTCGGCATGGTGAAGGCGGTCGAGGGCGCCCGGCTGCGCAAGTCCGTGCTCGGCGATATCTGCGAAGCGGTGATCGGGGCGATCTTCCTCGACGGCGGCTACGAGGCTGCGCGCCAGTTCGTCGAGCGCAACTGGACCGAACGGATGCACAAGCTGCGCCGGCCGCTGCGCGATCCCAAGACCGTGTTGCAGGAATGGGCCCAGGGCAAGGGGCTGCCGACGCCGGTCTATCGCGAGGTCGAACGCACCGGTCCGCATCACGATCCACAATTCCGCGTTGCGGTCGACCTGCCGGGCCTGGCCTCCGCCGAGGGCCTCGGTGGCAACAAGCGCGCGGCCGAGAAGGCGGCGGCATCCGCGATGATCGAGCGCGAAGGCGTCGGCACCAATGACTGACGAGGCCAAAGGGCAAGGGGACGCGACGCGCTGTGGCTTCGTCGCGCTGATCGGTGCGCCCAATGTCGGCAAGTCGACGCTGGTCAACGCGCTGGTGGGCTCCAAGGTCACGATCGTCTCGCGCAAGGTGCAGACCACGCGCGCGCTGATCCGCGGCATCGTGATCGAAGGCAACGCGCAGATCATCCTGGTCGACACGCCCGGCATCTTCGCGCCGCGGCGCCGGCTTGACCGCGCCATGGTATCGACCGCCTGGAGCGGCGCGCACGACGCCGATCTCGTCTGCGTGCTGCTCGATGCGAAGTCGGGCCTCGACGAAGAGGCCAACGCGATCCTGGCCAAGCTCGAAACCGTCGCGCATCCGAAGATCCTGGTGCTGAACAAGGTCGATCTCGTGCAGCGCGAAAAGCTGCTGGCGCTGGCGCAGGCCGCCAACGAGCGGATGCGCTTCGAGCACACCTTCATGATTTCGGCGCTATCCGGCGACGGCGTTGCCGATTTGCGCCAGACGCTCGCCAAGCTGGTGCCGGCGGGGCCGTTCCTCTATCCCGAGGACCAGATGTCGGATGCGCCGATGCGGCATCTGGCGGCCGAGATCACGCGCGAGAAGATCTACAGCCATCTGCATCAGGAACTGCCGTACCAGTCGACGGTCGAGACCGACAGCTGGACCGACCGCAAGGACAAGTCGATCCGCATCGAGCAGACGATTTTTGTCGAGCGCGAGAGCCAGCGCAAGATCGTGCTCGGCAAGGGCGGCGCCACCATCAAGTCGATCGGCGCGCAGGCGCGTGCCGAGATCGCCGAGATCATGGGCGTCCCCGTGCATCTGTTCCTGTTCGTCAAGGTGCGCGAGAACTGGGGTGACGATCCCGACCGCTACAAGGAAATGGGACTGGAATTCCCCAAGGAATAAGAGTCGACGCTTGCATGAACGTGCCCAGAAATGTGCTGTGGTTTGAGGTTCTGCTCTATATGTCGCTGACGCTGGATGCGCTGTCGGTGGCGTTCCAGGACCGCACGCCGACCGTCCTGAAGACCGAGCAGGTGATCATGGGCGAGACCCTGACGGCCGGCTGCATGATCCTGCTCCTGATGTATTTCGTCCGGCTTGCCGCGCAGCACCGCAAGAACTGGCCGCGCTGGGCGCTGCTCGCGGTGCTTGTCTTGTCGGTGATGTCCCTGGTGCAGGTCATCGGCGCAAGGGGCATGGAGATCGACAGCGCCATCGAGGTGGTGTCATGCATCCTGACCACGGCCGGGCTGTATTATTCCTTCACCGGCGACGCGCGGGGCTGGTTCAACGCGTAGCGAATGACGCGTGCGGAAAGCTGCGTTCATCCGCGGAATCCTGCTAGACTCCGCACATGGAATGGACCGACGAAGGCATCGTGCTGGGCGTGCGGCGGCATGGCGAATCCTCCGCCATCGTCGAGCTGTTGACGCGCGAGCACGGCCGCCATCTCGGCCTGGTGCGCGGCGGCGCCAGCTCGCGGATGCGGCCGCTGCTGCAGCCCGGCAACAGCGTCACCGCGGTGTGGCGGGCGCGGCTCGACGAGCATCTCGGCATGTATGCGCTGGAAGGCACGCGGCTGCGCGCTGCGACGCTGCTCGGCTCGTCGCATGCGGTCTATGGTGTCACGCATCTGGCGGCGCTGGCCCGGCTACTGCCCGAGCGCGATCCGCATGAGGACATCTACGAGATGCTGGAGGGGACGCTCGACGATTTCGAGGACGCAGGCGTTGCCGCCGTGCATCTGATCCGGTTCGAGCTCGCGATGCTGACCGAGCTCGGCTTCGGGCTCGACCTGGAAAACTGCGCAGCCACCGGGGAGACCACCGACCTGATCTATGTGTCGCCGAAATCCGGCGGCGCGGTGTCGCGCGCCGCCGGCGAGCCATGGCGCGACCGGCTGTTGCCGCTGCCGGCGTTCCTGCGCGAAGGCGAGGGCGGCGCCAACAGCTGGTCGGACCAGGACCTGCTCGACGGCTTCCAGATCACCGGCCTGTTCCTGCTCCGCCACGTGCTGGAGCCCCGCGGCCAGGGCCATTCCGACGCCCGCGACGGATTTATCAACGCCGTGACGCGGCGGCGGGGCCGGAGCGCGGTTCCGTAAGGCCGATTCGGGCCTTAAATTCCCGCTGATTCGCGGCTTGCCCGATTCAGCGCTAAGGTTTAACGCCTCCCCATGGGAAAACGACAGATACCGCCGGAAGAGCCGGCCGAAATTCACGAGGTGCCGCTGCGTGATGCGCTCGAGGAGCGCTATCTCGCCTATGCGCTCTCGACCATCATGCATCGCGCGCTGCCGGACGCCCGCGACGGGTTGAAGCCGGTGCATCGGCGCATCCTCTACGGCATGGACCTGCTCGGGCTCGACCCGCGCGCCGCGTTCAAGAAGTCGGCCAAGATCGTCGGCGACGTGATGGGCTCGTTCCATCCTCACGGCGACCAGGCGATCTACGACGCCATGGTGCGCCTGGCGCAGGATTTCTCCTCGCGCTACCCGCTGGTCGACGGCCAGGGCAATTTCGGCAATATCGACGGCGACAACCCGGCCGCCTACCGCTACACCGAAGCGCGCATGACCGAGGTCGCGCGCCTCTTGCTCGAAGGCATCGACGAGGACGGCGTCGAGTTTCGTCTCAACTATGACGGCCAGTCGAAAGAGCCGGTGGTGCTGCCGGGCGGCTTCCCGAACCTGCTCGCCAACGGCGCGCAGGGCATCGCGGTCGGCATGGCGACCTCGATTCCGCCGCACAACGCCGCCGAGCTCTGCGACGCCGCGCTGCATCTGATCGAGAAGCCCGACGCCAAGTCGAAGGCGCTGCTGAAATGGGTCAAGGGCCCGGACTTCCCGACCGGCGGCATCGTGGTCGATTCCAAGGAAGCGATCGTCGAGGCCTACACCACGGGGCGCGGCTCGTTCCGCACCCGTTCGCGCTGGACCCAGGAGGAAGGCGCCCGCGGCACCTGGGTGGTCGTCGTCACCGAGATCCCGTGGCTGGTGCAGAAGTCGCGGATCGTCGAGAAGATCGCCGAGCTCATCAACGAGAAGAAGCTGCCACTGGTCGCCGACGTCCGCGACGAGTCGGCCGAGGACGTCCGGCTCGTGATCGAGCCGAAATCGCGCACCGTCGATCCGGCGCTGATGATGGAGTCGCTGTTCCGGCTGACCGAGCTGGAAAGCAAGATCTCGCTGAACCTCAACGTGCTGATCAAGGGCCGCATCCCCAAGGTGGTCGGCCTTGCCGAGTGCCTGCGTGAATGGCTCGACCACCTGCGCGACGTGCTGGTCCGGCGGACCAAATTCCGCAAGACCCAGATCGAGCACCGCCTGGAAGTGCTGGGCGGCCACCTCGTCGCCTATCTGAACCTCGACAAGGTGATCAAGATCATCCGGACCGAGGACGAGCCGAAGCCGGTCTTGATGAAGACCTTCAAGCTCACGGAGATCCAGGCCGATGCCATCCTCAACATGCGCCTGCGCAATCTGCGCCGCCTGGAGGAGATGGAGATCCGCACCGAGGACAAAGATCTTCGCAAGGAGCTGAAGGGCATCGAGGGCCTGCTCGGTTCCGAGACGGAGCAATGGGCCAAGGTCAGCGATCAGGTGCGCAAGGTCCGCGATATCTTCGGGCCGAAGACGCCGCTCGGCAAGCGCCGCACCACCTTCGCCGATGCGCCCGAGCATGACCTCGCCGCGATCGAGGAAGCGCTGGTCGAGCGCGAGCCGTGCACCGTCGTGATCTCAGAGAAGGGCTGGGTACGGACGCTGAAGGGCCATGTCGAGGACCTCTCGGGGCTTGCCTTCAAGACCGACGACAAGCTCGAGCACTCGTTCTTTGCCGAGACCACCTCGAAGCTGTTGCTGTTCGCGACCAACGGCAAGTTCTACTCGCTCGACGTGGCAAAGCTGCCGGGCGGCCGCGGCCATGGCGAGCCGATCCGCATGTTCATCGACCTCGAGCAGGACGCCGCGATCATCTCGCTGTTCGTCAACAAGGGCGAGCGCAAGTTCCTGATCGCGAGCAGCGAGGGGCAGGGTTTTGTCGTCAAGGAAGAGGACTGCGTCGGCAACACCCGCAAGGGCAAGCAGGTGCTCAATGTCGAGATGCCGAACGAGGCCCGCGCGATCACGACCGTGAACGGCGACACCGTTGCGGTGATCGGCACCAACCACAAGATGGTGCTGTTCGGCCTCGACCAGGTGCCGGAGATGGCGCGCGGCCGCGGCGTGCGCCTGCAGAAATACACCAGCGCGTCGCTGTCTGACGTTGCGGTGTTCGACGCCAAGGCCGGCTTGAGCTGGAAGGATTCCGCCGGCCGCGAGCACAGCATGACCATGAAGGAACTGGCCGACTGGCGCGGCAACCGCGCCGACGCCGGCCGGCTCGCCCACGGCCTGCCGAAGTCGAATAAGTTCAATCGCGGCGTGGAGTAACGGTGTTGTAGCCCGGATGAAGCGAAGCGAAATCCGGGAGCTCGCGCCGGATCACCAGTGATCCCGGATTGCGCTGCGCTCCATCCGGGCTACGGGGGCTCAGTGCGCGGTGTGATAGTATCCACATTTCACCGCGCTATAACCGTCGCCGACGACATTGGGCGACGGTTGCCATGGCGCACAATCACGACCACGACCACAGCGGTCATTCTCACGGACATGCCGGGCATTCCCATGCCGGGCACAGCCACGCGCCCGACAGTTTCGGCACGGCCTTTGCGGTCGGCGCGTCGCTGAACACCGCTTTCGTCGTCGCGGAGCTGATCTTCGGCTATTCCGCCAACTCGTTGGCGCTGGTCTCCGACGCGGTTCACAATCTCTCCGACGTCATCGCGCTGCTGTTGGCCTGGGGCGGGGCATGGCTCGCCGGCAGGCGGCCGACCGATACTCACACCTATGGCTACCGTCGCGCCTCGATCCTGGCGGCGCTGTTCAATGCCGGGTTGCTCCTGATCGCGGTCGGCGGCATCGCGGTCGAGGCGATCAATCGCTTGCGCGAGCCGGCGGAGGTCGCAAGCTGGACCGTGGTCTGGGTCGCGGCGCTCGGCATCCTGATCAATGGCGGCACCGCGCTGCTGTTCATGCGCGGCCGCGACAGCGACCTCAATGTCCGCGGCGCCTATCTGCACATGGCGGCGGATGCCGGTGTCTCGCTCGGCGTCGTGATCGCCGCGCTCCTGATCATGGCGACCGGCTGGCAGTGGCTCGATCCGGCGATCAGCCTGGTGATCGCCGTGATGGTGCTGCTGAGTGGCTGGGAGCTCGCCCACGACAGCGTCAACCTCGCGCTCGACGCGGTGCCGAGGGGGATCGATCTCAAGCAGGTGCGGGATTATCTCATCGCGCTCGAAGGCGTCACCGAGGTGCACGACCTGCACATCTGGGCGATGAGCACCAGCGAGACCGCGCTGACCGCGCATCTGGTGCGGCCCGGCGGACACGACGATGTCTTCCTGCATCACGTCTGCGCCGAGCTCTCGGAGCGGTTCAGCATCCACCACGCGACACTGCAGGTCGAGATCAGCAGCGAGACCTGCCGGCTGGCGCCGGCGGAAATGGTCTAGCCGACGCGGCCGCCACGCACTCGCATTCAATTGATCGATCGACCCATGTCCACGGCTTCCACGGGCGGCGACGACACGGCACATTGCGACCGCGCGAATGGCTGGCGTAATCAACGGAGGGCGACGTGAAGAAGGCAATCGGTCTTGCAATGTTGTTCTTCGCCGTGGGCGCGCTGCCGCATGCGCATGCCGAGCCGGCGAAAGCAGGCGTCGAGAAGCTCTACATCCTCAACTGCGGTGAAGGCGTTGCAGGTGACATTTCACGCTGGTCGCCCGGCGTCAACGAAGGCAAGTCGATGGACTTCGTCGACAATTGCTACCTGATCAAGCATGCCCAGGGCTGGTTCCTGTGGGACACCGGGATTCCCGACGCGGTGGCGGCGATGCCGGACGGCCTTGCGCCGGCTGATCCGAAGGCGATCACCTGGCGGCGGCCGAAGACGCTCGCCGCGCAGCTCGACCAGCTCGGCGTCAAGCCGACGGACATCAAGGCGATCGCCGTGTCGCACACCCATCCCGATCACATCGGCAATGTCGAGCTGTTCCCGGCGGCGATGCTGTATGTGCAGAAGGCGGAATATGAATGGCCCGGCACCAACAACGCGCCGCGCTTCAAGCCCGAGCATCCCGTGACGAAGCTGGAAGGCGACCGCGACGTATTCGGCGACGGCAGCGTCACCATCCTGTCGACGCCGGGCCATACGCCCGGCCACCAGTCGCTGCTGGTGAAGCTGCCGAACACAGGTGCGATCGTGCTGACCGGCGATGCCGTTCACTTCAGGGATAATTGGGACAATCGGCGCGCGCCGAGCATGAACGCCAGCAAGGAGCAGACGCTGGCCTCGATGCAGAAGATCGCCGATACGCTGACGAAAGAGAAGGCGCAGCTCTGGATCAACCACGACAAGGCGCAGCGCGACGGGCTGAAGCTGTCGCCGGAATTCTACGACTGAGCCGCCGTGGCGGTGTTCGCTTTCGACCAGTTTCGAAAAATCTGCGCGGTCTCCTCGTCCATCGGAAAGAAGCTCTCGATGCGCAGCTCCTGCAGCGTGACGTCCTGCGGCGTCCCCAGCGTCGCGATCGTGGTGAACAGCTGCAGGCTGACGTCGCCCTTGCGGAACAGCATCGGCAGCACCGGTCCGGATGCGGGACTTGCCGGCGCGGCCAACGCGGCCTCGACACCGTCATAGGCCAGCAGGCGCTTGAGCAATTCCGCCGTCGCAGTGGTGCCGTCGGCGGCGGCATCGGCCTCGACGCTGCGGACGAAGTAGCCGGCAACCTCGGTCCAGTTGGTGAGATAGGGGCGCAACACACCGGGCGCGACCAGCGCATCGGCGAGGTTGACCGCCGTGCCTGGCGCCAGCGGCCCGACCAGGAATTCCACCAGTTGGCTTGCGCCTGCATTGGCGAGCAGCAGATTCCAGTGCCGGTCGACCACGACCGCCGGGAAGGGCTCCTGCTGTGCCAGGATGAAATCGAGCGCGTAGCGGATCTGGGCGAGCTCCGGCGCGGCGAGGTCGGTTTGCCGCCAGACCGGCGCGAAGCCGGCCGCCACCAAGAGCGCGTTCTGCTGGCGCAACGGCACGTCGAGCGCCGCGGCAAGCCGGATCACCATGTCGCGGCTCGGCGCGGCGCGGCCGAGCTCGAGAAAGCTGAGATGCCGCTGGGAGATATCCGCGCGCCCGGCGAGCTCGAGTTGCGAGTGCCCCTTGCGCTGCCGCCACCAGCGCAGGCTGGCCGAAAAATCGCGCTGCTGCGACATGAATACCTGTGAAGTAGTTGCCGGAATGATCTCGCCGGGCAAGATGCCACAAGCGAACCGAAAACGCATGGGGATCGGGATGGGCGAATGGATCGGCGTTGCGATTGCACTGGTCTCGAGCTGCCTCGGCGGCACCGCCGCGGCGATCACCCGTTACCTGGCGGGCAATGCCGACCCGATCACGCTGGCGATCCTGCGCTGGGTGATCGGCTTTCTCTGTGTGCTGCCCGCCGCGGTCCTGCTCGGGGCGAAGTGGCCGCGGCGTGACGACTTGCCGGCGGTCGCGGCGCTCGGCGTCGCCTTCTTCGGCGTGTTCTTCGTGCTTTATAATCTCGCGATGTCCTACACGACGGCGGCGCGCGCCAGCCTGGCGCTGGCGACCTTGCCGCTCTCGACGATGGTGGTCGGCGCCTTGCTCGGCTTCGAGCCGCTGACGATGCGCAAATCGATCGGGGTCTCGATCGCGGTGCTCGGCGCGGCGGCGGCGCTGGCATCCGGGCTGGCGGCGGCGCCAGTGGGCGCATGGCGCGGCGAACTGATCATGGCCGCCGCAGTGCTCTGCATGGCCTTCTACAACGTGCTGTCGCGGCCGTTCATCCGCCGCTCCAGCGCGCTCGGCTTCCTTGCCGTCGGCATGGGCGCCGGCGCGGCCGCGCTGGTGGCGGTGGGATCGTTCACCGGCAGCCTGGCGACGCTGCGCGAGTTCGGCACGTCGCAATGGATCGCGGGGCTCTATCTCGGCATAGCCGGCGGCGCGCTGGCTTTCATCCTGTGGGTGCTGGCGCTCGAGCGGGCCTCGCCGACCCGCGTCGCCAACACCATGACGGTCAATCCGATCGCCGCCGCGCTGCTTGCGAAGCAATTGGTCGGCGAGCCGATCACGGCCAATCTGGTCGTCGGCCTGATCGCGGTCTTCGCCGGGATCTGGATCGCGACGTCGGAAACCAAATCGGTCTGATCAGCCGCGCGGCGCGGCAGGCGCGGCCGCCGGCGGGGCAGGCGAGTGCGTCGGCTTCAGCGTGCCGGCGTAGAACGACAGGACGAACACCAGGATAAGGCCGACAAGATAGACCCCATAGGATTGCGGCGGGGTGATCGCCCATTGCATGAGGCGTCGGATCGGGTTTGGCGGGCCAGCGTCGTTGTCCATGCGCTGTTGTGCGCGAAGGCCCGGACAAAAGGAAGCGGAATCGGCGCCATTCGGCGGCCGTGTTCCGCGCGAAATGGTGAGGCGGGCGGCCTTGCAATGCCGCATTGGCGTTCGCATCTGTCACGCGACGACCAACCCTTCCTCCCGCACCAATTGCCCGGCATAATCCAGCTTATGGAACTGACGCCCCGTTTGCGCCTCATGAATTGGCTGGTCCGCCAGGGTTTGACGGGCCTGCCGGAAAACGACCTGCTGCGCGGTTTCTGCGAGCGCTGCCGGGCCGCGGGCATGCCGCTGTCGCGGGCGATCGTCTTCATCGATACGCTGCATCCGATCTTCGAGGGACGCGGTTTCCGCTGGAACGACGGCGAGAGCAACGAGGCCGACATCTTCGAATACGGCTCGACCAGCACCGGCGAGGCCAGCCAGACCTGGCGGCGGTCGGCCTTCTATCACATGCTCGAAAACGGCCATGACGAGATAGTGATCGATCTCGCCGACACCTCGCACGATTTCTCGATGATCGGCGAGCTGGCGGAGAAGGGCCACAAGCATTTCGCCGCCTTCGTGCATCGCTTCGGCGAGGCCGGCACGATCGGCGAGATGGACTGCTTCTACTCCTACTACACCACCCGCCGCTCGGACGGGTTCGACGAGAACCATATGGCGGCGCTGCGCGACCTGGTGCCGGTGCTCGGGCTCGCGATCAAATCGGCTGCCCAGGTCGAGATCGCCCGCACGCTGGGGCGGGTCTATCTCGGCCGGGACACCGCGGAGCAGGTGCTGCGTGGACGCATGCAGCGCGGCATCACCGAGAAGATCAAGGCCGTGCTGTGGTACTCCGACGTGCGCGGCTCGACCGCGATCAGCGAGCGGATCGGCCCGGACGAGATCATTCCGTTCCTCAACGATTATGCGCAGGCCTCGATCGATGCGATCCACGACGCAGGCGGCGAGGTGCTGAAGCTGATCGGCGACGGCGTGCTGGCGATGTTCACCGGCGAGAACGTGGCAGGCGCCAAGCGGGCCGCGCTGCGGGCCGAGCACAGAATCCGGCATAACATCCGCGTGCTGAACGACCGCCGCGAGAACGAGGGCCGGCCGACCACCACGGCCTATGTCGGGCTCCATGTCGGCCAGGTCTTCTACGGCAATATCGGCAGCGAGGACCGGCTGGATTTCACGGTGGTCGGACCGGCCGTCAACGAGGTCAGCCGGATCGCCTCGATGTGCGCCTCGGTCGATCGGGAGCTGTTGACCTCGACCGATTTCCGCACCGGGCTCGACGCCGCCGGCCGCAACTATCTGGTCTCCACCGGCCGCTTCGTGCTGCGCGGCATCGGCCATGCGCAGGATCTCTACACGCTGGATCCGGCGATTGCCGCCGACGAGGTCGTCGGCGGCAAATACGAGCGGTACTTGGCGAGCTAGGGTCTCTCCACCGTCGTTGCGAGCGCAGCGAAGCAATCCATTCCTCCACAGGTGGCGACATGGATTGCTTCGCTGCGCTCGCAATGACGGCTGAGAAGACCCGGGATCAGCACCGCGCGGGTTCGCCGACCATGTCGGGCTGCCGCGTCAGCGCCACCGCGGGCGACATCAGGATCACCAGCGCCTGGGCGGCGAAGATCGCGGCCGCGAGATAGAGGCAGGCTTCGGCGCCGTAGAGGCCGCCGACGATGGCGCCGAGCGCGGAGCCGAGCGGGCGCGCGCCGTAACTCATGATGTTGATCGCCGAGACGCGCCCGAGCAGCGAGGGCGGCGTCACCGACTGCCGCAGCGTGGTGGTCGAGATCACCCACAGGATCGGCCCGACGCCGAGCAGGAAGAAGCTGAGGCCGGCGAGCAGCGGCGTCGCAAACCAGGTCGTCAGCGCCATCACGGCCGCGGCGACGAAGCCGGTAACCGGGCCGAGCCCGATCACGGTGCCGAACGCCAGCCGCTTCATCACGCGGGTCGCGAACAGCGCACCGACCACCATGCCGACGCCGTACATCGCAAGCGTGGTGCCGACGCCGGTGGCGCTGAGCCCGAGATGGCGCACCGCATAGGGCACGAACACGGCGAGCAGCAGGAACGACGCGGTGTTGAAGATGAACTGGGTGATGAACACCGGCCGCAGCAAGGCGTGGTGCATTACGAAGGCGGCGCCTTCCTTGATGTCCTGCAACGGATGGCGCCGCGGGGCAGGCTGCCGCGCCGGCTCGTAGATGCCGGCGAGCAGCACGACCGCGATGGCCGACAATGCCGCGGCGAAGCCGAATGCGGGCGCGGCACCGACCCAGCCGACCAGCACGCCGCCGAGCGCGGGGCCGCTGGCGAACGCGACGGTACGCGCGAGCTCGATGCGGGCGTTCGCCGCCGGCAATTGCTGTGACGTCACCAGCGAGGGGACCAGCGCCGGCGCAGCGACGCTATAGGCGACCGTGCCGCAGACCGCGATGAAGCCGAGCAAAGCGAGCAGCGGCAGCGTCATCGCGCCCAGCCACAGCAACAGCAGGATCGCGGCAAGCGCGGCCGCGCGCAGCGCTTCGGAGCCCGCCATCACCCAGCGCCGCGACACGCGGTCGGCGAGCAGGCCGGCGGGAATCGCAAACAGGATGAAGGGCAGCGTCAGTGCGGTCTGCAACAGGCCGGTCTGGCCTTCGCCGACGCCGAGCAGCAGCACGGCGACGATGGGCGCAGCCGCAAGCGCAACCTGTTCGGCGGATTGCGCGGCGAGATTGGACCAGGCCAGGCGGTTGAAGGTGGCTGGCAGGCGAGGCGTATCGGCGGACATGACGGAATCCTTGATCATTCGACTGCCCGGTAGTGTGTGGTTGGAAGAGGCCCGATCCCACCCGTTTCCCGATAACGCCAAAAGCAGAAGCCCGCCGAAGGGGATCGGCGGGCTCTTCCAGAGTCAGACTTGGCTGAAAGCTGTCACTGCGGTTTGGGAGCAGGCGCCAGTTGGCCCGTAATGGTGCCGACCAGCGCGGTTGGCGCGCTTTCGATGCCCACCGTCGGTGTTTCGGTGACCTCGGCCTTGCGCTGCGCCAGCGCGCTGGTCAGGCTGGTGAGTGCGTCGGAGCCGGCGGGGAAGCCGGCCTCCGAGAGGATCTTGTCGATCATCGGCTTGAATGCGGAGACCGACAGCAGCTGCGCGGCGAGCCCGTCGCCGAGCCCGAGGCCGCCATTGCCGTTGGCGTGGCCGTTGGCGCCGCCGCGACCGAGCATGCTGCCGGTGTCGAAGATCCGGATGTCGGAAATCTTCTCGATCGGCTTCACCGCCTCGGCGAGCGCGCTCGGGATCACGTTGATCCGCGCGAGGTTGAGATCGTAGGCGATCATGTCGGCGCTCAGCTTGTTGCGCGCCTCCGCCTTCATCGTCGCGACCTCGGCTTCGGCCTGGCCGAGCGCCTTGACGCCGGCAGCGCGGGTGGTGGCAGCCGCCGCATCGGCCTTGGCGAGCACGTTGGTGGCTTCCGCCTTGTTGGCGGCGGCCTGGCGTTCCGCCTCGGCCATCACCGTGATCGGCATCGCGTCAGTCTCGGCCGCCTTGCGCGCCGCGATCACGTTGATGATCTTGTCGCGCTCGGCGATCTCGGTGGCGCGGGCGGTGGTGACCTTTTCCTCGGCGGCGATCGCAACGGCACGCGCGGTCTCGGCGATGGTCTGGGCCTCCGACTGCTCCTTGCTCTTGGCCGCGACCGCGATCGCGCTTTCCTGCGCGACGATCTGAAGGTCGCGCTCCATCTCGGTGTTGCGGCGCTTGACCGCGAGATCGGCCTCGATCTTGCGCGTGTCGCGGGCCTGGTTGGCCTCGGTCTGCTTGTTGGCGACCGCGAGCTCCTGCTGGATGCGGTATTCGGCCTCGTTCTGCAGCGCGGTCTGTTCGACCTGCGCCGTCTGCGCGCGCATCGCGGCGGTCTTGTTGGCGATGTCGCGCTGCTGGGCGAGCTCGGCCTCGCGCTTGGTGCTTTCGATCGTCAGCGTGGTCTGCCGCGCCACCAGATCCTGCTGGGCGATGTTGACCTCGGTGGTGCGGACGATCTGGTTGCGCTCCTGCTCACGCTCCTTGGTGATCTTGGTCAGCGTGGTGAGACCATGCGCATCGAAGAAATTGCTCGGGTTGAAGTGCTTGATGTCGCTCTGGTCGAGCTTCGTCAGCGACACCGATTCAAGCTCGAGACCGTTGTTCTGGATGTCGGCGCCGACCGCGTCCTGCACCGCCTTGACGAAGGTGGCGCGCTGCTCCTGCAATTCCTCGAGGTTCATGGTCGCGGCGACCGAGCGCAGGCCGTCGACGAACTTGGCCTCGACCAGCTCGCGCAGCTCGGCCGCGTCATTGGTGCGGTTGCCGAGGGTCTGCGCCGCGAGCGCGATCGACGACGCGTCGGGTTTGACGCGCAGATAGAACTCGGCGCCGATATCGACGCGCATGCGGTCCTTGGTGATCAGCGAGTCCGGGCCGCCGCGCGCGACCTCGAGCCGTAGCGTTTTCAAGTTCACCGCGGCGGTGGAGTGGAAGATCGGCAGCACGAGCGAGCCGCCGTCGAGCACCACCTTCTGGCCGCCGAGGCCGGTGCGGACATAGGCCTCATCGCGCGTCGAGCGCTTGTAGAGCTTTGCGAACAGGAGACCGATAACGAGGATGACGATGACGCCAATAACGACGGGTACAGCAAGTTCCCACATGTGTTATGCCCTGTTGGAAGATCGTTGTTGTTCGACGAGGTCGGCTGGAGCGGCAATCGCGATGAAGCCCTTGGCATCGCGATCGACCAGCAGCACGCTGGCGCCGACCGGCAATGCCTCGGACTCCGCGCTGGCACGCGCCGACACGGTGTGCCAGTTGCCGAAGACATCCTTGAGACGGACCCGGCCGGGCAGGCCCTGATCGAGCGGGCCGACCGACACGGTTGCGACCTTGCCGACAAAGTCGCTGTCGTTGACCGCATAGCTCTCGTCGCGCGGAATGACGCGGGCGAGGCCGCGGCTGGTATTTCTGATCACGGGGATGCTGCCTGCGGCAGCAACCACCGCGGCAAGCGAGACCGGGATGGCGGTGCCTGCGGCATGCGCCAGTCCCTGAAGCAGGAAGCCTCCGATCGAGAAGATGCCGAGGATCAGGATGATCAGGATCAGGAGGGGAAGCCGTCCGGCGTTGATCCAGAGAAACAGGCCACTGAGAGCATTGTGGCTCTCGGCCTCGACCGCGAAATCCTTGCCGATCAATTCGCTGATCGAAAGTCCGATCATGGTGCTGAGCAGTTCGATACCGCCAAGTGCCACCATGATCGCGGCCGCGACCGCGAAGGGCCGCACGTCGGGGGCGAGCAGAATGTCGCCAACTGCACTCATTTTTCTGACTTGATCCTTTCAAGCCGCGCCGCGATTTCCTTTTCGCGATGCAGGCGATCGAGTTCGTCAAGCTCCTTGTCGCCGAGCACGCTGGAGGCGGGAACACCGGTGACCCGGGCGATCGCCGCCATGGCGCGCTCAGCACTCCATGTATTGGTCGTCGATGGGCCCCGGCTGGTTTCGTCCTGGGCCTCGCGGATCAGGCTTTGTTCGAGATCGGCCAAGCGCGTCTCCGCCTCGCGGCGCGCGCCGAGCATGGCCTGCAGCGCCTTGGTCTGCTCGTCGATTTCGAGTTCGATGAAATCCATCGCGCGTTCCAGCGCGATCACCTGCGACTCCAGATCAATTTGCCGTGCAACGCCGGCGCGCGCGAGATCCTCGCGATTTTCCGCAAGTGCGAGACGAATCTTTTCGTTCAGATTGGTCGTTTCGGTATCCAGTTCTTCGCGCCGCTTCTTCAGGCGGAATTCTTCGGCGCGCGACTTGCCGAGCGCGTAGCGCGCTTCGTCGGCGCCGGCGTCGATCTCGCGGATCGCCTGTTTGACCAGCGCGACCTTGTTGTTGTTCTCGACATTGTCGATGGTCTGGCTCGCGATGGCGGCAAGAAGCCGGCCCATGCGCGCAAGGATGCCTTCGTGAAGCATGGTCTTCTCCTCCGGTTGTGCTGATTTCGATTTGACGGCGATGTGGATTTCGTAGCCGCGTCCATCCGAGATCAAATGCGCCGGGAAGGGGCTTTCCCAGCCTGAGACATATCCCGGCACATCGAACGGCACCAAGACGCGTCCGCTAACAGTGCTAATGGTCAGTGAAGTTGGGCCCTTGATCGCAAACAACTTGTCGTCGAGCGGTATCCGGCGGACGGCGGCGCCTGCGATGTAATTGGCACGGTCGCGCAGGCCGAGCGTCACCAGCCGTGCGGGGAGGCCGGTCTCCTTGCGGATCTTCTCGTAGGCCTGGGCGTGCAGCGAGACGAGGTTGGCGCCGACGGGGGCGACCTCGGCGAGGATCGCCATCATCCGGTCATAGGCCGCAAAGGTCGCCTCGATCGCCTCGATGCCTGAAGGGTCAGGGGCGAGGGCGTAACGCAGGGTTGCGGTGGGCGTCTCGACGGGCAGCTTAATCATGCATCTAACGTAAAGCGCTTCCTTAGTGCTTTACAAGGAGGGCGGTGGTATCATTTTCGTGAGCCTAGATGCAGTTGCAAATGAGTTGCAATAACGGGACAGATCGGCCATCCTTGTCGGATGGATGCTCGGACCCCTGAACTGTCTTCCGTTTCGGTTCCCAATGCAGTGCCAAGTGGCTGGCGGGGCGATGCCGGACATGTGCGCAGCCTGCCTGAGGTGAACGCGACCGTCGCGGTGCCGTCAGGCGGCCTGTGGTGGCGGCGGCTGCTGGCCTTCGCCGGGCCGGGCTATCTGGTTTCGGTCGGCTATATGGACCCCGGCAACTGGGCCACCGACCTCGCGGGCGGATCGAAGTTTGGCTACACGTTGCTGTCGGTCATCCTGCTCTCCAACCTGATGGCGATCCTGCTGCAGGCGCTTGCCGCGCGGCTTGGCATCGCCACCGACCGCGACCTGGCGCAGGCCTGCCGCGCGACCTACTCGCGCCCGGTGAATTTGCTGCTGTGGCTCGCCTGCGAGGCCGCGATCATCGCCTGCGACCTCGCCGAGGTGATCGGCACCGCGATCGCGCTCAAGCTGCTGTTCGGCATTCCCCTGATCGGCGGCGCGCTGCTGGCGGCGCTGGATGCGTTCCTGCTGCTGCTCCTGATGAATCGCGGCTTCCGCTTCCTCGAGGCCTTCGTCATCGCGCTCTTGATCGTCATCGCGGTCTGCTTCGTCGTCCAGATCGCGGCCGCCGCGCCGCCGGTGGCCGCCGTGCTCGGCGGCTTCATCCCGTCGCGCGAGATCGTCACCAATCCGGAGATGCTGTACATCGCGATCGGCATCATCGGCGCCACCGTGATGCCGCATAATCTCTATCTGCACTCCTCGATCGTGCAGACCCGCGCCTACCCGCGCACCGAGGAGGGACGGCGCGACGCGATCAAATGGGCGACCACCGATTCCACCATCGCGCTGATGCTGGCGCTGTTCGTCAATGCCGCGATCCTGGTGCTGGCGGCCGCGACCTTTCACAAGAGCGGCCATTCCGATGTCGCCGAGATCGACCAGGCGTTCGAACTGCTGTCGCCGCTGCTCGGCCTCGGCATCGCCTCGACGCTGTTTGCCGTGGCGCTGCTCGCCTCCGGCCTCAACTCGACGGTGACGGCGACGCTGGCCGGCCAGATCGTGATGCAGGGCTTCCTCGACCTCAAGCTGCCCGACTGGCTGCAGCGGCTGGTGACCCGCGGCATCGCGATCGTCCCTGTCATCGTGGTCGCCGCGCTCTATGGCGAGAGCGGCACGGCGCAGCTGCTGGTGTTCAGCCAGGTCGTGCTGTCGATGCAGCTGCCGTTCGCGGTGATCCCGCTGGTGCGGTTCGTGTCCGACAAACGCAAGATGGGCGCGTTCGCGATCTCACGCCCCGTCGCGGTGGCGGCGTGGATCGTCGCAGGGTTGATCGTGATCCTGAACGTGAAGCTGCTGATCGATACGTTCTTCGGCAGCTAGTCCTGCGGCTCGGCGAGCACCTCGCCTGATGCGTCGACGCGCAGCCAGCCCGACGGCGCGAGCCGCTGCTGCGGCAGGAAGCGGCCCTTGTAGTCCATCTTCTTGGAGCCCTCGATCCAGTACCCGAGATAGACGTAAGGAAGGCCCTGCCGGCGGGCGCGGGCGATGTGGTCGAGGATCATGAAGGTACCGAGCGAGCGGGCCTCCAGCCCGGGCTCGAAGAACGAATAAACCATCGACAGCCCGTCGCTGAGCACGTCGGTCAGCGCCACCGCCATCAGCTCGTCGCCGCGGCCGGTGATGGCGCTGTCGCCATTGCGCTTGCGGTACTCGATGATCCGGGTCTCGACATGGCTGTCCTCGACCATCATGGCGTAGTCGAGCACGGTCATGTCGGCCATCCCGCCATTGCGGTGGCGGCGGTCGAGATAGGCGCGGAAGACCGAATATTGCTCCGAGGTCGGCACCGCGGTGCGCTGCTCGCCGATGATGTCGGCGTTGCGGGCCAGCACCTTGCGGAAGTTGCGGGAGGGGCGGAATTCGTTGGCGATCACCCGGACCGAGACGCAGGCCCGGCACTGGTCGCAGGCTGGGCGGTAGGCGATCGACTGGCTGCGGCGGAAGCCGCCATGGGTCAGCAAGTCGTTGAGATCGCCCGCTTTGTCGCCGACCAGGTGCGTGAAAACCTTCCGCTCATGTCGGCCCGGCAAATACGGGCAAGGCGAGGGCGCCGTCAAATAGAACTGGGGAGTATCACGCGAATGCTGGGTCACGTCAGATCGTCGGGCTCCACAAACAATACAGGCAGCCGAGTGAGCATCGCCCCCCTGAGGCTAACGGTCAATTGGTTTAGGCGGGCCTAATAGGAGGTCCGCGCGGCCGGGGCGACGGGGGTCCGGACCGAGCTGTTGATAATGACGGTTCCGAGGACGATGTCGTGCAGCAGCCGGCGGCGGCCGTTGAGCAGCCCGATCAGGAGCACTAGCGGCGACAGGAACGAGATCGTCACCCAGAACAGCACCGCATGGGTGGCGCCGAGCACGAAATAGCCGCGCGCACCGTACCAGGTCCGCAGTTCCAGATCCATCATGCGCATGCCGATGGTGGCCGAGTGCTGCCCGCCGATCGAGGCGCCGTAGTAGACGATCGCCCAGACGATCGAGGCCGGCGAGACCAGCCAGAACAGCGCCCAGCCGAGACCGAGCGTGACGAGGCCGAACACCGCGATGAAAATCACCGCCAGGATCACCGGCACCGACAGCACGAACAGGTCGATCAGGAACGCAAAGACACGTCGCGTCAGCACGCCGCGGAACAGGTCCGGCTGCATCATTGGGTCGAACGCATGCGGAGGAACGCCGCCGTCGTTGCGCCAGGCCTCGTTGCGCCAGGTGCCGCCGTCATTGCCGTAAGACATGACCAACCTCCGATGAAGTCCCGCGCAGGACATGGGAACAGGAGGCGCATTCGCCAAGCCTGCGCGAACATTAACTAGCCGAAATAATCCGGCGATTCGGGGGCTGGATTGAGCGGTTCTACCTTCACGCCGTCATTGCGAGCGGAGCGAAGCGATCCACTTGTCGCAATAACGGGCGGCGGCCGTCAGCTCTCCGCCTTGATCTTTTCGGCGGCCTTCGGCGCGAAATAGGTGAGGATGCCGTCGGCGCCGGCGCGCTTGAAGCCGACCAGGCTCTCCATCATCGCGCGCTCGCCGTCGATCCAGCCATTGGCGGCGGCGCCCGCGATCATCGCGTACTCGCCGGACACCTGGTACACGAAGGTCGGCATCGCGAAATGGTCCTTCACGCGGCGGACGATGTCGAGATAGGGCATGCCCGGCTTCACCATCACCATGTCGGCGCCCTCGGCGATGTCGAGCTCGACCTCGCGCAGCGCCTCGTCGGAATTGGCGCTGTCCATCTGGTAGGTGCGCTTGTCGCCGGTCAGCGTCTTGGCCGAGCCGATCGCGTCGCGGAACGGGCCGTAGAAGGCGGAGGCGTATTTCGCCGCATAGGACATGATCTGCACGTCGCCGAAGCCGTTGTCGTCGAGCGCCTCGCGGATCGCGCCGATCCGGCCGTCCATCATGTCCGACGGCGCGATCACGTCGCAGCCGGCCTCGGCCTGGGTCAGCGCCTGCTTCACCAGCACCGCGACTGTCTCGTCGTTGAGGATCCTGCCGTCCTCGATCAGCCCGTCATGGCCATGGCTGGTGAAGGGATCGAGCGCGACGTCGCAGAGCACGCCGATGTCGGGAAACTCCTTCTTGATCGCGCGCACCGCCTGGCAGACCAGATTGTCGGGGTTGAGCGCCTCCGAGCCCTGCTCGTCGCGCAGCGACGGCTCGGTGAACGGGAAAAGCGCGATGCAGGGAATGTTGAGCCTTGCCGCGCGCTCGGCGTCGCGGACGATCTGGTCGACGGTGAGCCGGTCGACGCCGGGCATCGAGGCCACCGGCGTGCGGGTGTTGTGGCCATCGACCACGAACATCGGCCAGATCAGGTCATTGCTGGTCAGCACGTTCTCGCGCACCAGGCGTCGGGCCCATTCCGACTTGCGGTTGCGCCGCATCCGGATCGTGAGGTCGAGCGAGGGGGAGGCGAGGGCATCGCTCTGCCGCCGGGGCGCATCACGCAGTTCAATCGGGCGCCCGAATTTGATCGCCATGTCTTCTTCTCCTCGACGGACGGCATTCTGGACCTGATAAGGTCTGGACCTGATATAAGTCCGTTTCTAGCACCTGTCAGGGCCGCCGTCATTGCGCCGCTATTGCATCCGTGGCGCCCTTGATTTGCCGCAACGGCAATTGATTTTGCGTCCCCGGCGGGCCAAGACTGCGCCCATGAACCCCATTTTGCAGCCGCTCTGCGGCGATTCGGATGTCTGACACCTCTGCACGCGATCAGGCGCGGGACAATGCCATCTCGGTGAGCGCGATCTCGTCCGACCGGATCGAGCCGGACGACAATGCGTGGACGCGGCGCCTCGTCATCTTCCTGCGCATCATGGCCGTCGTCTCGGTCGCCAAGGGCCTCTATCACTGGGCCCAGGTGACCGGCTTCGTCGGCGGCGAGGAGGAGGCCTTCGAGAACCAGTCGATGGCCTGGCAGACCGCCACGATCTATTTCGCCGTCATCGAGCTCGTCGCCGCCGTCGGGCTCTGGCTCGCGACGCCCTGGGGCGCCGTGGTGTGGCTGACCACCGTGGTGTCGATGGCGGTCATCGAGCTGATGTTTCCCGGCATCTATGGCGGCAGTCTCACCGTGGTCGGGCTCGAGGCGCTGATGCTCGCCGCCTATCTCGCGCTGGCCTGGATGTCGGCGCGCGAACGCCCGCCATAGGCCGGCGTGCAGCGATGGCCTGATGCACTGTTGCCCCGTGGCGACAGCGCCACGAATAGCCGGCCGCGGCCGGCAATATTTGCCAGCCGTGCGCGCAACGAGAAGACAGCTCTGCTGGTTCTGATAGGTGGGTGCCGACAGATCGCATCCGTTTGAGACACTCCCTTGCGGGACCGTCTCTACGGGACCTGCCGTCGGGGCCCATTTCACCGGACCTCGGCGCGTGTGCCGGCCGGCTTTGCGCGGGCCGACGGCGGAACCGGTCTGGCCCCCACAACAGATCGGCACCGCTGCGCGCATCGCGTGCACGTCCCGCCGCTGCACTCCGATAAAATTTTCAAAGAATTTTCCGGTAACCGATCGGTCACCGTAAAGGGTTCCCTCATACCCGTTACGCCACCGTTTCGAATTCAGACGATGCTGTTTCCGAATGTGACAGGGCAGGCAGACGAAGCGTGAACAAGGGTCCGCCACCGTCAATGAAAAGTTGCGAAAAGCCTTTGATCCATGGGCTTAATCCACGATTCACTGTCTTAAATTCATGATCTCTTTATTCTCTTATTTAAGCGGATATTCAAACGGCCCCCTTACGTTGGACCTATCAGGCGGGACACAAGTTTCGTCGAATAAAGTCGATAAAAACGACAAACAGGGGAAGTGTCATGATGAAAGCCGTTGCGACAACGGCGGCGGATGCCGCTGATCGCGCTACCGGTCAAGCTCCGGTGCAGCCGCTCTATCTCGAAGCCCTGACTTTGGTGGAGCGGCTGCATCGCCGGCTCCTCGACGTCATCAAGGACGAATTCGATCGTCGTGGCCGCGCCGACATCAACTCGGTGCAGGCGCTGCTCCTGTACAACATCGGCGACAAGGAGTTGACCGCCGGCGAGCTGCGCACCCGCGGCTACTATCTCGGCTCCAACGTCTCCTACAATCTGAAGAAGCTCGTCGAGCTCGGCTTCCTCGATCATCAGCGCTCGCGCGTCGATCGCCGCTCGGTCCGCATCCGGCTGACCCCGCAGGGCCAGGAGGTCCGCAAGATCGTCGACGCACTCTATCAGAAGCACGTCAAGACGGTGGAGCAGGTCGGCGGCATCTCGAACGAGGAGTTCGCGAGCCTCAACAAGTCGCTGCATCGCCTCGAGCGGTTCTGGACCGACCAGATCCTGTATCGCCTCTGAGCCTTCCCGTTTTCGCCTGATGGCCAAGCCGGCCGCGCGAGAAGACCGGCAGCCTTCCTTCAGTCCAGCCTTGCTCCGGTCCAACCTTGCTCCAGTCAACGCATCGGTCATGCCCGGCCGATGCGTTTTTCATGCTGCACCTGCGAAAATAAATGGGCCCCGGCGAGGAACCAAGGCGTTCCCTGCGGCTTATCCGTTAGCCAACGGAGAGGCAGGGATATGTTGCTCGAACGCGGGATTGAGGTGCTGAATGTCGAGGTCGTCGGTGACGCCTACGCGATCGCCTCGAACTATCTGCGCAAATCCGGCGCCATCGCCGACAATTTCGCCACCAATGAGCGCCTGCTCGGCATCATCGTGAAGCTGTTCCAGCGCGGTGAGATGAACCGCCTCCGCCTCGCCAACAAGGCGATCGCGAAGTTCGAGGCCGAGACGCTGGTGGTCGCCTGAGCGTCAACCCGGAGACTTCAATGGAAGCCGCTATCGATCGGATCATGCAGACGTATGATCTGCTGCTCAACCGCACGCCCGCTGCGAGCGACGAAGCGCGGGCGAAGGTGACAGAGTACGTGCAGACGCTGTTCGACGCCGGCGAGCGCGATCCGCATCGGTTGACGGTGTGCGGGCTGACCTATCTGCGCCAGCTCGACGGTAGTACCGACCACGTGAAGGCCGGCTATACCGGGCTGTAGCGGCGCGCCTGGCTTCGCGGTCTGATTCCGCGTCGTCGGCAAGGCTTCCTCGGCGGCGATTTGCTTTGCTCGCAACGACGCGATGACGGTGCAGGTTCCTCGCGCACGATCGTCGTCCTGAAAGCAGGACCTATAACCACCGCATTTGGCGATGAGCGGGATCGCGGCCCCAGCGTCGCGCAACAATAGTGATTTGGGGTAATGGGTCCTGGCTTTCGCCAGGACGACACTGAGTTTGTCGTAACTCAAAACTGAAATGGAGCAACCGAAACCGCCAACTTTCCGTCGCTCGATTTCTGCACGGTGAATTCGACTTCCTTGGAAGCCTTGATGTCGCCCACGGAAACCGAGATGCCGCCGCTGCATTGCAATGTTCGCTTGTCCTCACTTGCCGAGGTCGTGACGATCTTTTCACCGAGGAGGTATTGTGGATTTGCGTTTTCCGCAGTGGGCTTCGCCGTCGATTCCCTGGCGGCGAAATTGACAAGCGGATTGCGGTGATCGTTGGAGATGGTCTGGAGCACGGCCTTCCGGGTTTCGATTGAATCGCACTCGAGTTGATCGCCGCAACCACCCAGAACAACCAGAACCGGAAACCCCAGAAACCAAAGCAGTCGTGACGGCATGCCAAGTGACTTCTGTGGGATGGATGGTTTCCGACAACCGACCCAACGGAGCATGGTTCCTGCGCTCGCGCTCGGCGCGGCCGCTCCGGCTGCGGCTTGCGATCTTGCCAACCGGCCACTATCGAAGGGAACGCTAATCTTGCCGCTCCGTTGGTCCTCGATTGCTTGCGAGGACCCGATCATGCGCGCAACCGTCCTATTCGCTGTCCTGGCGTTCGTCCTGGCGTTCGGCGTTGCAGGACTGGCAAGTGTGAGCCCAGCCAGCGCCCGGGATTATCGCTGGTGCGTGCAGGGGCGCGGCGTCGGCTATCCCGGCGATTGCATGTACCAAACCCGCGCCCAGTGTCTCGCGTCAGCTTCCGGAAGGAACGTGACCTGCGGGATCAATCCTCGTGCCGCATATGGGCAGCAGCGGCGGGGATATCGCGACCGCTATTGATTGTCGCGCCGATGGCGCGCGCGAGGCGGTTGGGGAAGGGCGCACCCTAAGGGTGATGCGGTTAGCCGGGGCCGCTTTTTGAGCCTGCCGTTTTGAAACCTCTCCTGCCCTATGGATAGGTGTGGCCTTTCTGAGCAACGCGCACAGCCAGTGGCGTGCGGGGAAGATCCCCAAACTCGGACGAGTCGTAGTCTCGGCCTTCAGGTGTCACGATGTGGATGTCGTAACACTGCGACCGTGAAAGCTCTTTTGCCTTGCGTAGAGCTGCTTCGGCCGTGCCACGACGGTGCACGATCTCTCCAAACTTGCACCTAGCTTTTACGGTGAAGCTCATCTTTCTTCTTTTTCTTGTTTCGTTTGACGACCTCGGCCTGAGCCCGGAACGCTTGGGCGAGACTCTTCATTTGCTCGGCCGCGAATTCGTCAGCCGTCCGCACCGCCGCCTGCTCGGCGGTCTTGGCCTGTTTCTTCAGGTCCTTGGCCATGCCCATGCCCTGTAACGTCCATGCCGTTTCGCCAGTTCCATCCGTCTGATCTCATTGACGCGAAGCTGGCAGGAACTTTTTAGGCTTCCCGGGCTTTTTGATTTTGCTTTTGGGGCAGCCAAACGTCAGCGTTGGAGAGAGGAGCCATGAAGCGACGACGCCGGGTTAGGCAGATTTTCCCTCTTGAAAAACGCCTCGCCCAAGAAGCCGAACGGCTACGTCAACGGGCCAAGAACCTTCCTCCCTGTCGAGAGCGAGAGACCCTGTTGAGGCAGGCGCGGCATGACGAAACCACCGCCAATTTGGCGGCGTGGCTACTGTCTCAAGGTCCGCGGGCACCCATCTAGGAGGACGCTCAATGCATACAAACCACCACCATATCGACGGTGTGGAGATTGCCTTTGTCAGCGCTGCGACCGTGTCGCTTGTGGCTCTCATCGCCTCCATGGCCTGGCTTTTGCTAGGGTGAAATTCCGAACCAGGGCTCCGATCCGAGACCTTCGATCGGGATCGTAAGGCGGAGCCCATGGAATGAAAGATCTTCTCCAGCGTGACCAATGAGCCAAAGACTGCGCCGGTCACAGCGAGGAAGACAGCGAAATAGTAGATCAGATACATAAGGCAACGTCTCCCGGATGCGTACCAAGCCTCCGGATAACGGACGCGTCCTTTGATGGTTCGAAGGCACGCGGGTGGTTTTGCGGCCTTCGCGCGAGGCGAGCGGCGGGCATCACGAGCGGATTTGCTCTCCCGCCGCCATGAATCGCTCACGCCGCGCGTGACGACCGATCGGAATCGTCGAGCAACCGGCCTAGTATCCGGCGTTCTTCCTCGATCCTCCGTCGATAGCGTTCGCGCTCTTGTTCCGAGGTCGCGCTATCCAGCAGGAATTGATAGTGACCGATGACTTTTTCGCTGCCTCTTATGAGCAGTTGTTGCAGCCCATTCATGGCGCGATCTCCTCGCAAGCTGCGCGATCGAACGAGGAGGGAAGGGATGGAATGTCGGCCGCGAGGCCTTGCATTGCCGTGGTTTCTTCGGACAGCCGTCTTTCGATGAATTCGCGCTCGAGGTCGGAGAGCTGGGTCTGCAGCAATCGCCGATACCGATGAATATTGTTGCGATGAGCGCGCAACTGTTCAAGCCGGTGGTCGAACAGTTCTGAGCTCCGGCGCCTTGCCTGTCCAAATCTTGACCGCCAGCGTCCCTCGAGGCGGTCGATGACCTGCTTCGGTAGCCTGATGTCTGTCATCTCGCGCTCCTATGCAGCCAGGCAGCGGTCGACGGAGCGCAGGCGGGCAGGCCGGCCGCCTGGCGGATGGTGCGGATCGCTGTCGAGCGCGCGAAGCGCTTCGAGGATGTCGCTGACAGGAACGGGCGCTTTGAGCCCCTTGGGTGCGCGCAAAGCGGGATTGGACGCTACAGCGCTGGCGTCCGAGGCCCAGGATGCCAGGAGAGCGCGTTTCTCGGCCAGGCTCAGGCGAGAATCCCGCACCACATCGTGCGGGACCTCATATTGGTGGTGATCGCCAATCGGCAGATGAAAGCCAATAACGTTATGAGCAGGCGCGGTCGTCGGCCGCATGGATACCTCCGTTCGAAAGACGAGTTGCTGAGAAGAGTGAGAAGACGAAGCCGCGACCTGTTCGTCGGACGCGGCTTCGCCGGTTCAATCAGGCGGCGACGTTTTCGAGCTGTCGGGGCGCCGTGTTCGATGCCGCGTTGATCGCGATGCGTCGCGGCTTCATCGCCTCCGGCACTTCGCGCGCCAGCTCGATCCTGAGAAGCCCGTTGTCGAACGCCGCGCTCTTGACCTCGACGTAGTCGGCCAGGCTGAACTGGCGCTTGAATCTGCGCGTCGAGATGCCCTGATAGATGTATTCGCGCTCGGCCTTCTCGACCTTGACGCCTTGGACAGTCAGAACGTTCTGCTCTGCCGTGACGGAAATCTCATCCGGCGCAAAACCGGCGATCGCGAGCACGATCTGATAGCTGTCTTCGGACAGCCGTTCGATGTTGTAGGGCGGGTAGTGATCTTCGCCGGCCCGGTGGGCTGCTTCGGCGAGATCAAAGAGCCGGTCGAATCCGATGGTCGACCGGAACAGGGGAGAGAAGTCGTATGTGCGCATAGCCAAATCCTCCATAGAGCAAGATGGATATGAACGGCACCGGACACGACCGGTGCCCGTCTCGCCTGGCCCCGAGGGGCGACCAGGCCCCAGCCTCCGCGTTGGGGGCTGGCGCGAAAGAAAATAAAAACCGGAGATATCGTGTCAAGAACCCGGCCGAAAAATTTTTGCGGTTGATTCTCCGCGTCAGAACCGCGGCTGAAGCGGCGGCGGATCAGCGCCGCTCGAGGGAGGCCTGTTGCAGACAAGACATGCCGGTGGAAAATTAGGTCGCCGATTTACATAGGCTAATGCCGGAACCGCGGGGGCGTTGATCGATTGGACTGCCTGGCTCCAACAGCTCAGCCCCGGATCAGGCAACCGGCCCCAGCACCGGCCTCCAGGCCCCCAAAGGTGCTGGGGCCGTTTCGTTGCGCGACCCTGGTCCGTTCCGGCGAGCTTGGATAGGGCCGCCATCACTTGCGTGAATAGCGCCCCGTCTGCTCTGAGCGAGCAGACGGGGCGTCGATGCTACTTATTCTCCGGCTTCCAAGTCGTGCTGGCGCGATCGTATTTGAAACCAGGTGCGGCCTTCAGACTGTCCTTGGTCTCGTCGAGCGTAAGCCACCACTTGTCGTCTTTCTTTTGAGACTTGACGGCCGTGAACGGCACGATCACGTCCTTTTCGCCGGCGCCGAGGAAGCCGCCGACACCGACGACGAGACCGGTCACCTTGCCGGACTTGTCGACAAGCACGTCGTCGATCGTCCCGATCTTGGATTCCTTCGGGTCGTAGACATTCTGCTTGTAGTAGTTGGTGATGGTCGAACTGTCCGCCGGCGCGGCGGGCATGGTGGTTGCTGCATGCGCGGCGGTAGCGAACGCCGCAGCCATGATGCAGCCGATAGCCAACTTCTTCATAAGAGGTCTCCTTGCTTCAGTGCATATGGCCGATCAGGTAGATGCCGCCGCCGATGACGATGATCGCCGGCACGGCCCAAAGAATGATGACTGGCATGCGATCGCCTCCTAGTCCGAGGTACAGACCTTGACGCTCTTCATGCCGGTCTCGGCCTCGGAGCGCGTCTTGTAGACAGTGCCTGACGGGCTGACGACGGTGGTCGTCGTGTCGACGGGCTTCTTGTCGACGATCGTGCACTTCTTCGTCTTCACATCCTGGACGACGTAGAATTCATCCGCTGCGAATGCCGGCGAGACGAAAGCGGCAAGCAAAGATGCCGCGACAATGGTCTTAAACTTCATGTTCTCTCCTCCAATAGCCGTACCAATCGGCGGAGTTGGAACGGGAGAAAATGGCGAAGGTTCCTAGAACCGAACTTGCGTTGGCGAGCCGTGCCGAATCAAAGCAAGCGAAAAATGACCGGAGATGGTGCGGCGATTTGCAGCACTGGCTAGCTGCGCCCTCCGGCTTGCCGAAGGCTGTGGCGAATGGTCGCTAGGGACACGCAGACGCGAGATCGGCGAGCGATTCCTGACCCGAAGGGACCGCGCTGTCCGAGTGGCGATGCGATCACGTGACCGGATGCAGCCGGCGATCCGCAGGCTGCTTTCCGAAAATTCAGGAGGAAGCCCCATGATCTCGTCCCACATGCGCCTGTTCGGCGCGGTCGTCGCGCTGTTGCTCGGGGCGAGCGGTCCGGCGCCCGCGCAGCAGCTCGAGCTCAAGCTGATGGCGCCGGCGGCGCCGGGCGGCGGCTGGGATCAGACCGCGCGTTCGATGCAGCAGGCGCTGGTCGCGGCCGGCATCGCGCGCAGCGTCCAGGTCACCAACGTTCCTGGCGCCGGCGGCAGCGTTGGCATCGCGCAGTTCGTCAACGGCGCCAAGGGCGACGGCAACCAGATGATGGTGAACGGCTTCGTCATGGTGGGCGCACTCGCCATGAACAAGTCGCCGGTGACGCTGGATCAGGTGACGCCGATTGCGCGCCTCACCGAGGAGACCCAGGTCATCGTGGTGCCGGCGAACTCGCCGATCAAGACGGCGCAGGATCTTGCCGCCGCGGTGAAGGCCGATATCGCCAAGGTGACCTTTGCCGGCGGCTCGGCCGGCGGTGTCGACCATGTGATGGCAGCGCTGTTCGCGGGCACGGTCGGCGCCGACGCCAAGAAGATCAACTACATTCCGTTCTCGGGCGGCGGCGAGTCGCTTGCAGCCATTCTCGGCGGCAAGGTCACGGCCGGCATTTCCGGCCTCAGCGAATATGAAGGCCAGATCAAGGCCGGCAAGTTGCGCGCGCTCGGCGTGACGTCGGCGCAGCGTCTGCCCGGCGTCGACATCCCGACCTTCAAGGAGCAGGGCATCGATCTCGTGCTGGCCAATTGGCGCTCGGTGGTCGCTCCGCCCGGCATCACGCCGGAGCAGCGCAAGGTGCTGAGCGATGCGGTCGAGAAGATGGTGAAGTCCGATTCCTGGAAGGAGATCCTGAAGCAGAAGGGCTGGGATGACGCCTATCTCGGCGGCGACGCCTTCGCGGATTTCCTGAAGAAGGAGATCACGCGCGTGACCGAGGTGCTGAAGTCCGTCGGCCTCGTGAAGTCATGACGCCGGACGCGGCGTCTGAAAACCTCCGGCCGGCGCCGGCGCGCCGCGTCGATCGCGCCGGCGTGGCCATCGCGGCCGCGCTTGCCGGGCTTGCTGCGGTGCTGGTGTGGGACGCCAGCAAGCTGCCGTCGACCACGATGTACGGCATGGGGCCGGAGGCGATGCCGGTCGTCATCGCGATCGGCCTTGTCATCCTCGCGGTCGGCAATCTGATCGACGCGCTGCGCGGCAAGCTGCCGCCGCGCGAGAGCATGGATCCGAAACCGGTGTGGCTGATCATCGGGGGCCTGGCGCTCCTGATCGCCATCATCGGCTTTGGCGGCGGCTTCATCCTCGCCACCTCGGCGCTGTTCGTCACCACGTCGGCGGCGTTCGGCCGCCGCGCCGTCCTGGCCGACACCGCCATCGCGCTCGTGATCACGACGCTGATTTATCTCGCGTTCGACAAGCTGTTGACGCTGAGCCTTCCCGCCGGCCCGCTGGAGCGACTGCTGTGATGGACACTTTCGCCGCGCTGGCGCACGGCATGGCGGTCGCCATGCAGCCGATGAACCTGCTCTACGCCCTGATCGGCGTGTTCCTGGGCACCGCGGTCGGCGTGTTGCCGGGCATCGGACCGGCGCTGACGGTCGCGCTGCTGCTGCCGGTGACCTACAAGCTCGATCCCGGCGGCTCGCTGATCATGTTCGCCGGCATCTATTATGGCGGCATGTATGGCGGATCGACCACCGCGATCCTGATCAATACGCCGGGCGAGAGCGCGTCGATGGCGACCGCGCTCGAGGGCAACAAGATGGCCAAGGCCGGCCGCGGCGGCCCGGCGCTGGCGACCTCGGCGATCGGCTCGTTCGTGGCCGGCACCATCGCCACCATCGGCCTCGCATTCCTCGCGCCATGGCTGGTCGATTTCGCCGTGCGCTTCGGGCCGGAGGATTACTTCGCGCTGATGTGCGTCGCCTTCGTCACGGTGTCGGCGACCTTCGGCGACTCGCCGGTCCGCGGCCTCACCAGCCTGTTCATCGGCCTCACGCTCGGGCTGGTCGGCATCGACAAGCTGACCGGTCAGGCGCGGCTTGCCTTCGGCATCCCCGAACTGCTCGACGGCGTCGAGGTGACGACGCTCGCGGTCGGCCTGTTCGCGGTCGGCGAGGCGCTCTATGTCGCCTCGCGCCGGCATCACGCCGAGGAGAAGCTCGAGCCGGTGCGCGGCTCGCTGTGGATGACGCGGGAGGACTGGCGGCGGTCGTGGAAGCCGTGGCTGCGTGGCACGCTGTTCGGTTTTCCGATCGGGGCGCTGCCGGCCGGCGGGGCGGAGATCCCGACATTCCTGTCCTATTCCACCGAGCGGCGGCTGACCAAACATCCGGAGGAGTTCGGCAAGGGCGCGATCGAAGGCGTCGCAGGGCCGGAAGCGGCGAACAACGCGTCCGCCGCCGGCACGCTGGTGCCACTTTTGACGCTCGGGCTGCCGACCTCGGCAACGGCTGCAATGATGCTGGCGGGCTTCCAGCAATACGGCCTCAACCCGGGGCCGCTGTTGTTCGCGGAGCGGCCCGACCTGGTGTGGGGCCTGATCGCGAGCCTGTTCATCGCCAACGGCATGCTGCTGGTGCTCAATCTGCCGCTGGTCGGCCTTTGGGTGCGGCTGCTGGCGATCCCGCAGCCCTGGCTCTATGCCGGCATCCTGGTGTTCGCCACCATGGGCACGATCGCGGCGAAGCCGTCGGTCGTCGAGCTGTCGATGCTGGCGGCGTTCGGCGTCATGGGCTTTCTGATGCGCCGGTTCGACTTCCCGATCGCGCCCGTCGTGATCGGGCTGATCCTCGGGCCGATCGCCGAAAGCCAGTTGCGCCGCGCGCTGGCGATCAGCCTCGGCGATCCCATGGTGCTGCTGCAAAGCCCGATGTCGGCGACGCTGCTCGGCATCGCGCTGATCGCGCTGCTGGCGCCGTTCGTGCTCAAGGGATTGGGGCGATTCAAGGCGAACGAGGATTAGGACGCGACCAGACCGTAAAAGGCCCGCTCCGGGGCTCGCATTTCGGAGCGGGCCAGTCTGGGCACGGCAAATATCGCCGCGACGCAAAACCTAGCGTGACAAGCTGACACCACCCTGACGACAGCGAAAAAAGAAAGGCGGCCGGATGCCGCCTCTCGGTCACATGATTTTCCGTGAACTGAAAGTTCAGCTCACCATTTGTAGGCGAGGCTCGCCGTGATGCGGCGGCGATCGCCGTAGTAGCAGGAGCTGATGGTCGCGCAGCTCGCGACATAGATCTTGTCGGTGACGTTCACGACATTGAGCGCCGCGCGCCAGTTGTTGTCCCATTCGTAATGCAAGGCGAGATCGCCCAGCACGACCCCCGGGACGCGTGCGGTGTTCGCGGTGTCGGCAAAGGACGAGCCGACATAGCGCACGCCGCCGCCGAAGCCGAAGCCCGTGAGCGGCCCGTCGCGGAAGGTGTAGTCGGTCCACGCCGATGCGAGCTGACGCGGCGCGTTGGTCGGCACGGTGCCGATCAGCGCGGGATTGAGGTCCTTGCTGACGAACAGCTCGTAATTGGTGTAGCTCGCCACCAGCTTGAAATCGCGCGTGATGTTCGCGACCGCCTCGAGCTCGACGCCGCGCGAGGTGACTTCGCCGTTCTGGGTCTGGAACAGCGGGTTGTTGGGATCGGTGGTCAGCGCGTTCTTGCGCTTGAGGTCGAAATACGCGACGCCGAACCGTGCGTTGAGCCCGACCGGCTCGTACTTGACGCCGACCTCGGTCTGCTCGGAGGTTTCCGGCAGCAGCAATTGGCCGGCCGCGGTGGTGCCGATGACCGGATTGTAGCCCGTCATGTAGGAGACGTAGGGCGCAACGCCGCTGTCGAAATTGTAGATCGCGCCGACACGGCCGGAGAACTTGCTGTCGTCGCGGCCCTGGGAGGCGCCGATCCGGTTGTTGTTGGTGAGATCGACCCAGTCCTGGCGGCCGGACAGCACCACAGTCAGGCGGTCGAGCTTGACCTGATCCTGCAGGTAGAGCCCGGCCATGCCCTGGGCGAGATAGCCGTTCTGATAGAGCGGGCCGCTATACGACAGGTTGGTGCCATAAACCGGATTGAGCACGTTGAGATTGGTGCCCATGCCAAAACCCTGGCGGTCGTCGATGCCGTAATATTTCAGATCGACGCCGACCAGCGCGGTGTGCTGCAGCGCGCCGGTGGTGAAGCGGTATTCGAGCTGATTGTCGAGGTTGAGCTGGGTGGCGATGCCGCGGGTGTAGAAATTGCCGCGGGTGATCTCGGCGGCGGCCGGCGTCGTCGCGTAGCCGAGCCCGTAGAGGCCGGCATAATAGACGTCGACATGCGCCATGCGCGCGTTCTGGCGGAAATCGACGCTGTCGGTCACGCTCTTCTGGAACTGGTAGCCGACCATCTGCTGGTCGCGGCGGAACTGGTCGGCGCTGGGATCGCCGACGAACAGGCTGGTCGGAATCCGGCCGAACGGCGCGTTGGTGACGGTGCCGACATAGGGCAGGAAGTTCAGCGCGCGGGTGTTGCTGTGCGAGGCCATGCCGAACACGGTGAGGCTGGTGTCGGCATCGGGCCGCCAGGTCACCGACGGGGCGAAGAAGAAATTGTTGTCGTAGACATAGTCGGTCTGGGTGCCGCCGCCCTGGGCCTGGCCGACGAGGCGGTACTGCACCTGGCCGTTGCCGGGCTGCGCCGTCGCGCCGCCGATGTCGAACTGGGTATAGGCGTTGCCGAAATTGTTGACGCCGGTCTCGATGTAGCGAATGGGCTCGGCCTGCGGCAGCTTGCTCACCGCGTTGACGAGGCCGCCCGGCGCCGAGCCGCCATACAGGATGCCGGACGGACCGCGCAGCACCTCGACGCGCTCGAGATTGAAGGGCTGCAGCTTCCAGCTCGCATAGGAGGTGTAGAACAGCTGCAGGCCGTCGAGGAACAGCGACTCGTTCTGCGCCGGGAAGCCGCGGATCATGAACCAGTCGTTGCGGAAATCGGCGCCATAGGTGCCGCCGATGACGCCCGGCGTGTAGCGCAGCACCTCGTCGAACTTGCTGACGATCTTCTGGTCGCGGATCTGCTCGGCGCTGATGACCGACACCGATTGCGGCGTCTGGATGATCGGCGTGCTGGTCTTGGTGCCGCTGGCGCTCAGCCGCGCCAGATAGCCGGTGACCGGGCCGTTGGCGCGTTCGTGCCCGCCGCTGGCGCCCGCGGGCTGCTGAGCGGTCTGTGGCTGCGCGCCCACCGGGGCGGCCGTCGCGCGGCGTGAGGCGCTGCGTGCGCGCGTGGTCCGTTGCGAAGGCTGCTGCGATCGCGCCGCTTGCCGCTGCGGCGCCTCGACTGTCACGGACGGCAATTGCGTCTGGGCGAAGACATCGTCCGCACCAACAACCGAAAACACAACGACAGCCGACGCAGCAAACCGCTGCGGCCGAATCCACCTGCACGACATTTATTCCACGCTCCGTAAAAAAATCTTGAGCGAGTCGTTATCACGGTGATTTTCGCGAGCAGCCTGCACGGGGTTAGAAGCTGTCGAAGTTGCACGCAAAGCTTGGCTGTGTGACCGGGAGACAACGGCGTATGACGCGCAATTGCACGCATCGCGTGAGAGCCTTGAATCGATCCGGTGTTGAACGATTCAAAAATCGAACGATTCAAAAATTGGCTCGTCATCTCGTGGGTCGATGCATCGCGATCGCGCGCGACATGATCAAGCGAGTCCGATGTCGCGCGGTTGCGCGAGCAACGCGTTGAAACCTCGAGGCGATAGTTGTCTCGTCCGCGGTCCCCGCGCGGTCGGGAAGGGGAGTCACGTTCCACTCGGCGGCTGCCACAGCCGTGCTGGCCGCGCGGCGGGAACCGGGTGGCGGGGGCGGCCGTCCGGCCGGCTGGCAATCCCCGCCATCCCCACCATATCTGGCATAATTGACCGGCAGGGACCGCAACCGCTTGGCCATTTTGGGGCGATGTGATAACGCTCTGAAACCAGCTTCGACCGCCACTCGTGACCGTCCGCATCCTGCCTAAAGGCTTGCGGCGGTGGAGATATTTCGCCGATGACCTCGTCCAGCAAGACCGCTTCCGCGCCCGATTCCTTCTTCACCGCAACCCTCGCCCAGGCCGATCCCGAGATCGCCGCCGCGATCAAGGGCGAGCTCGGCCGGCAGCGTCATGAGATCGAGCTGATCGCCTCGGAAAACATCGTCAGCCGCGCCGTGCTGGAGGCGCAGGGCTCGGTGATGACCAACAAATACGCGGAGGGTTATCCGGGCGCGCGCTACTACGGCGGTTGCGAGTGGGTCGACGTCGCCGAGACGCTGGCGATCGAGCGCGCCAAGAAGCTGTTCGGCGCCGGCTTCGCCAACGTCCAGCCGAACTCCGGCAGCCAGATGAACCAGGCGGCGTTTCTGGCGCTGCTGCAACCCGGCGACACCTTCATGGGCCTCGACCTCGCGGCCGGCGGCCATCTCACCCACGGTTCGCCGGTCAACATGTCCGGCAAGTGGTTCAAGGCCGCGCATTACACCGTGCGCCGCGAGGACCAAATCATCGACATGGACGCGGTGCAGAAGCAGGCCGAGCAGGTCAAGCCGAAGCTGATCATCGCGGGCGGCTCGGCCTATTCGCGCGCCTGGGACTTCAAGCGCTTCCGCGAGATCGCGGATTCCGTCGGCGCGTATCTGCTGGTCGACATGGCGCATTTCGCAGGCCTCGTCGCCGGCGGCGTGCATGCCTCGCCGGTGCCGCACGCCCACGTCACCACCACCACGACGCACAAGTCGCTGCGCGGCCCGCGCGGCGGCCTGATCCTCACCAATGACGAGACGCTGGCCAAGAAGCTGAACTCGGCGATCTTCCCGGGCCTGCAGGGCGGTCCGCTGATGCACGTCATCGCCGCCAAGGCGGTGGCGTTCGCAGAAGCGCTGCGGCCGGACTTCAAGGTCTACGCCAAGAACGTGGTCGAGAACGCCAAGGCGCTGGCGGAGACGCTGCGCGGCCATGGCCTCGACATCGTCTCGGGCGGCACCGACAACCATCTGATGCTGGTCGACCTCAGGCCGAAGGGCCTGAAGGGCAACATCTCCGAGAAGGCGCTGGTGCGCGCCGCCATCACCTGCAACAAGAACGGTATCCCGTTCGATCCCGAAAAGCCGTTCGTCACCTCCGGCCTGCGGCTCGGTACGCCGGCGGCGACCACGCGCGGCTTCGGCGTCGCCGAGTTCAAGCAGGTCGGCGGCATGATCGCGGAAGTGCTGAACGCGCTGGCGCAGTCGCCGGACGGCAAGGCGCCGCTGGTCGAGGCCGCGATCAAGGAGCGCGTCAAGGCGCTGACCGATCGCTTCCCGATCTATCAGTAAAAGGTCGTTGCTAGAGGTCCCGTCGGATGCGCTGCCCGAGCTGCAATTCTCTCGACACGCAGGTCAAGGACTCGCGTCCGACCGAGGACTCCGCGGTCATTCGCAGGCGTCGCGTCTGCATGGCCTGCAACTTCCGCTTCACGACCTTCGAGCGGGTGCAGCTGCGCGAACTGACCGTCATCAAGCGCAACGGCCGCCGCGTGCCGTTCGACCGCGACAAGCTGGTGCGCTCGCTGCAGATCTCCTTGCGCAAGCGCCCGGTGGAATCCGAGCGGGTGGAGAAGATGGTGTCCACCATCGTGCGCGAGCTCGAAAGCGGCGGCGAGGCCGAGGTCTCCTCTGAGGCGATCGGCGAGATCGTGATGGAGCATCTGCGCCAGCTCGACGACGTCGCCTATGTGCGCTTCGCCTCGGTCTACCGCAATTTCCGCGAGGCCAAGGACTTCGAGGCCGTGCTCGACGAATTGACCGGCGAAGAGGACCCGCGGCTCGCGACGCTACGCAAATGATCTTCCGCATTCTGGAAGACCAGTTCGCGCAGAAGGCCAGAGAGGCCAAGGAAGCGGCAAAGGCGGCCGATCTGCGCTTCATGGAGCTGGCGCTGGCGCTTGGCCGGCGCGGGCTCGGGCGCACCTGGCCCAATCCGGGGGTCGGCGCCGTCATCGTCAAGGACGGCGTGATCGTCGGCCGCGGCTGGACCCAGTCGGGCGGCCGGCCGCATGCCGAGGTCGAGGCACTCAGGCGCGCCGGCGATGCCGCGCGCGGCGCCACGCTCTACGTGACGCTCGAACCCTGCTCGCATTTCGGCCGCTCGCCGCCCTGTGCGAACGCCGTTGTGGCGGCCGGGCTCGCCCGCGTCGTCTCGGCGATCGAGGATCCCAATCCGGAAGTCGCGGGGCAAGGGCACGCCAAGCTGCGTGCCGCAGGCATCGCGGTCGATGTCGGGCTGTGCGCGGAAGAGGCCGCGCGCGACCATGCCGGGCACTTCCGCCGCATCCGCGACCAGCGCCCGCATGTGATCCTCAAGCTCGCGGTGTCCGCCGACGACAAGATCGCTGCCAGCGGCCGTAAGCCGGTTACGATCACCGGAGAGGCCGCGCGGACGCGCGTGCATCTGCTGCGCGCGCAGAGCGATGCGATCCTGGTCGGCATCGGCACGGTCAAGGCCGACGATCCGCTCTTGACCTGCCGGTTACCGGGGATGGCGGCGCGCTCGCCGGTGCGCCTGGTGCTGGACCGCGCGCTGCGGATCTCTGGCGACAGCCGCCTGGTGCATTCGGCGCGCGAGACGCCGCTCTGGGTGCTGAGCTCGGATATGGCGGAGGCGCCTGCCGCGGTGAAGCTAGGTGCCGCCGGCGCGCAGGTGATCCGCGTCGCCGCCGGCGCGTCCCAAGGGCTCGATCTGCCGTCCGTCCTGCATGCGCTGGCGGAGAGGGGGATTTCGCGGCTGCTGGTCGAGGGCGGATCGCGCGTGGCAAATTCTTTCGTGGCAGCCGGCCTTGTCGACGAGATCTGGCTGTTGCGCGGACCCGATGCGATCGGTGCCGGTGGTGTTCCCGCGCTGGACGCAATGCCGCTCGACGCAATCACGCAGTCGCCCGCCTTCCGGCTTCGTGCTAGCGAAGCCTTGGCCAAAGATGTTTTGACTATCTACGATCGATCCTAAGTCGTCATGCCCGGGCTTGACCCGGGCATCCACGTCTTGGTCGCCAGCAGTGAAGTAAGTCGTGGATGGCCGGGTGAAGCCCGGCCATGACGAAGAGTAAGAGGTTTGTTGTGTTCACGGGAATTGTCACCGATATCGGTGAGATCACCAGCCTGAAGCAGGTGGCGCAGGGGCAACTGCATCGCATGCGGATTGCCTGCGACTACGACCAGACCACGATCGCCAACGGCGCCTCGATCGCCTGCAACGGCGTCTGCCTCACCGTCGTCGCCTCCGGCACCGCCGATGGCAAGACCTGGTTCGATGTCGATGCGGCGGCCGAGACGCTCGGCATGACCACCGCCAAGCATTGGGCGCAGGGCGGCCGGCTCAATCTCGAGCGCGCGCTCAAGATCGGCGACGAACTCGGCGGTCACATCGTGGCCGGGCATGCCGATGGCATCGCCACCATCGTCAAGCGCGACGACCTGCCCGACATGGCGCGCTTCGAGCTGCGAACCAGCCGCGAACTGGCGCGTTTCATCGCGGCGAAGGGATCGGTCACGCTGGACGGCGTGTCGCTGACCGTGAATACGGTCGGCGACGTCAGCTTTTCGGTGCTGATCATCCCGCACACGCTTTCCGTGACGACCCTGAGCGCCTGGAAGGCCGGCAGCGAGGTCAATATCGAGGTCGATCTGATGGCCCGCTACGCGGCGCGGCTGTCGGAGATGAAATGACGGCATAGCCGTCAAGCGGCAGTCATTCCGGGGCGATGCGAAGCATCGAACCCGGAATCTCGAGATTCCCCGGTGCACTATTGTGCACCTGCGGTCTGGTCCTTCGGACCATCCCGGAATGACAGTGCCTGAGGCATTCGTGCTTGGCTTCAGTCGTCGGGGCGACTACAAACTCGCGAAACGTTGACATCCAACGTTATCGGTAAATGTCAACAATATGAAATGGATACGTAGATGGCTGACGCGCGGCGCGCACCCCTGAAGGACCAGACCGACATTACCGGCGCACGCGTGCTGATCGTCGAGGCGCGGTTCTATGACGACATCCAGGACGCGCTGCTGGAAGGCGCGTTGGCCGAGATCAAGGCCGCGGGTGCGACGCACGACGTGATCACGGTGCCGGGCGCGCTGGAGATTCCGGCGGCGATTGCGATCGCGATCGATGCGGCTGAAGCGAACGGCAAGCCGTATGACGCGGCGATCGCGCTCGGCTGCGTGGTGCGCGGCGACACCATCCATTTCGAGATCGTCTCGCAGGAGTCCTCGCGCGGATTGATGGATTTGGCCATCAGCCGGAAATTCCCGCTCGGCAACGGCATCCTCACCGTCAACACCGAGGCGCAGGCCTGGGCGCGGGCGCGCGCCAGCGAACTCAACAAGGGCGGCGACGCGGCGCGTGCGGCGCTGGCGATGCTGCGGATCAAACGCCGCCTGGCAAAGGCCTGACCATGGCAGACAACAAGAAGCCCGCGAAAGCCCCCGACAGAAAAGCCAACCGCCGCGGCGCGGCACGGCTCGCGGCGGTGCAGGCGCTCTATCAGATGGACATCGGCGGCGCCGGCATCAACGACATCTTCGCCGAGTTCGAGAGCCACTGGCTCGGCAACGAGGTCGAGGGCGAGAAATATTTGCCGGCGGAAGCCGCGTTCTTCCGCGACGTGGTCTCCGGCGTGGTGCGCGACCAGGCCCGGCTCGATCCTTTGATCGACGAGGCGCTGTCGAAGGGCTGGCCGCTGAAGCGGATCGACGCCATCCTGCGCGCGGTGCTGCGGGCAGGCTCCTACGAGCTCGAGCACCGCAAAGACGTGCCGGGCCGCGTGGTGGTCTCCGAATATGTCGACGTCGCGCATGCCTTCGTTGAGAAGGACGAAACCGGCATGGTCAACGCCGTGCTCGACCAGATCGCGCGCCAGTTCCGCGGCGACGAGTTTGTGCGGAGCTAGGTGCCGCGATGCCGCCCACCTCCGTAGCCGTCACCCTGAGGTGCCGTAGCGAAGCGGAGGCCTCGAAGGGCGACGGCGTGGCGCTACGGTCGCATCGGGGCCGTGCATCCTTCGAGGCTCGCTTCGCTCGCACCTCAGGATGAGGGTTGATGACCCAAGCAAGCAAACATACCTCCGGCGAAGACTCCCTGATCGCGCGCTATTTCAAGCCGCTCGCGACCGAACCGGGGGCGTTCGGGCTCGACGATGACGCCGCCGCGCTGAGGGCGGCCGGCGAGGACATCGTGGTCACCACGGACGCCATCGTCGAGGGCGTGCATTTCCTCGGCGATGATCCGCCCGACATGCTGGCGCGCAAGGCGCTGCGGGTGAACCTCTCCGACATCGCCGCCAAGGGCGCGGTGCCGGCGGGCTTCGTGCTGACGCTGGCGCTGCGCAGCGCCGAGGAGGCCTGGCTCAAGCCGTTTGCCCGGGCGCTCGGCGAGGACGCCGCGCATTTCGGCTGCCCGCTGCTCGGCGGCGACACGGTCTCGACGCCGGGGCCGCTGATGATCTCGATCACTGCGTTCGGTCGGCTGCCGCAGGGCAAGATGGTGCATCGCGCGGGAGCACAGGCGGGCGACCGTGTGTTCGTCACCGGCACGATCGGAGACGCCGCGCTCGGCCTCGATGTGCTCCGGGGTGGCCCGGTCGCCGCGGCTCTGGCGGACGATGTCGTCGGGCGGGATTTTCTTGCCGCCCGTTACCGTGTTCCGCAGCCGCGCAACGCCTTGGCCACGGCCGTCCGCACCCACGCCAGCGCCGCGATGGATGTGTCCGACGGTCTTGCCGGCGATCTGACCAAGCTTTGCGCAGCCAGTGGTGTGGCGGGCGTGATCAACGTGCCGAGCATCCCGTTGTCGTCCGCGGCCGCAGGGCTGCTCGCGCGCAGGGCGATCGGTATCGAGACCTTGGTGGCCGGCGGTGATGATTACGAGCTGTTGTGCGCGGTCCCGAGCGATCATGTCGACGCTTTTCTGCGCGACGCACGGCGGGCCAAGGTCGCGGTAACCGCAATCGGCGGCCTGATCGCAGGCTTGTCGCCACCGAGCTTCCTCGACGGGCAGGGCCGGGAACTGAAGCTGAGGCGGCTGTCCTACAGCCATTTCTAGAGCTTTTTCGAGCGAAGCGGGCACCGGTTCGCGTTAAGAAAACGCGTCGGAACGGAAGCAGCTCTGGACTTCCCGCGCCTGATCGCGCCGATTTTCCTTCTAAATAGCTGCCGATATCGGCGTTTTCGGCCACGGGTGGCGTTGCACAGCGGTAACGATTTTGGCAAGGTCGCGCCCGATTTGAGGCAATCCGTTTTTGGGGAGGATTGTCCTCGCAAAATAAGCGCCTGCCGCCCCCTAGCGGCACAAGAAGGCGCGGGGGTTACATCAAGGATCTGAGGCAACATGACAGCTTTATGGTTGATTGTGCTCTGCGGGGCGCTTTCCATCGTCTACGCGATCTGGGCGACGCAGTCGGTCTTGAACGCGGATGCGGGTAATCCGCGCATGCAGGAAATCGCGGCCGCGGTGCGCGAGGGCGCACAGGCCTATCTGCGGCGGCAGTACACCACGATCGGCATGGTCGGTATCGTGATCTTCGTGGTGCTGGCCTACTTCCTGGGCCTGCCGGTGGCGATCGGCTTTGCGATCGGCGCCATCCTGTCGGGGGCTGCCGGCTTCATCGGCATGAACGTCTCGGTGCGCGCCAACGTCCGCACCGCGCAGGCGGCAACCACCTCGCTCGCCGGCGGCCTCGAACTCGCCTTCAAGGCGGGCGCGATCACCGGCATGCTGGTTGCGGGGCTCGCGCTGCTCGGCGTCACCATCTATTTCATGATCCTGGTCAAGTTCATGGGTCTGGAAGCGGGCAGCCGCACCGTGGTCGACGCCATGGTGGCGCTCGGCTTCGGCGCCTCGCTGATCTCGATCTTCGCCCGTCTCGGCGGCGGCATCTTTACCAAGGGTGCGGACGTCGGCGGCGACCTCGTCGGCAAGGTCGAGGCCGGTATCCCCGAGGACGATCCGCGTAACCCGGCCACCATCGCCGACAATGTCGGCGACAATGTCGGCGACTGCGCCGGCATGGCGGCGGACCTGTTCGAGACCTATGCGGTGACCGCGGTCGCCACCATGGTGCTCGCGGCGATCTTCTTCGCCAAGACGCCGATCCTGGTGAACATGATGACGCTGCCGCTCGCGATCGGCGGCATCTGCATCATCACCTCGATCATCGGCACCTTCTTCGTCAAGCTCGGTGCCAGCCAGTCCATCATGGGCGCCCTCTACAAGGGCCTGATCGCCACCGGCATCCTGTCGCTGGTCGGCGTCGCGCTCGTGATCAATTGGCTGGTCGGCTTCGGCAAGCTCGACGGCGTCGACTATACCGGCATGGCGCTGTTCTGGTGTGGCGTGGTCGGTCTCGTCGTCACCGGCCTGATCATCTGGATCACCGAATACTACACCGGCACCGACTATCGCCCGGTGAAGTCGATCGCCTCGGCCTCGGTCACCGGTCACGGCACCAACGTGATCCAGGGCCTCGCGGTCTCGATGGAAGCGACCGCGCTGCCCGCGATCGTGATCATCGCCGGCATCCTCGTCACCTACAGCCTTGCCGGCCTGTTCGGCATCGCGATCGCGACCGCCACCATGCTGGCGCTGGCCGGCATGATCGTCGCGCTCGACGCCTTCGGCCCGGTTACCGACAACGCCGGCGGCATCGCCGAGATGGCGGGGCTGCCGAAGGAGGTGCGCAAGTCGACCGACGCGCTCGACGCGGTCGGCAACACCACCAAGGCGGTGACCAAAGGCTACGCGATCGGCTCCGCCGGTCTCGGTGCGCTGGTGCTGTTTGCGGCCTATAATCAGGACCTCAAATTCTTCATCAGCGACTCCAATGCCCATGCCTACTTCAAGGGCGTCAACCCGGACTTCTCCCTGAACAATCCTTACGTCGTGGTCGGCCTGCTGTTCGGCGGCCTGCTGCCGTATCTGTTCGGTGCGATGGGTATGACCGCGGTCGGTCGCGCCGCCGGCGCGATCGTCGAGGAAGTGCGCCGTCAGTTCCGCGAGAAGCCCGGCATCATGCAGGGTACCGACAAGCCGGACTACGGCAAGGCGGTCGACCTGCTGACGCGGGCGGCGATCAAGGAGATGATCATCCCGTCGCTGCTGCCGGTGCTGTCGCCGATCGTGGTCTACTTCCTGATCTACGCGATCGCGGGCGGTGGCGCAGCCGGTAAGTCGGCCGCTTTCTCCGCGGTCGGCGCCATGTTGCTCGGCGTCATCGTCACCGGCCTGTTCGTCGCGATCTCGATGACCTCGGGCGGCGGCGCGTGGGACAACGCCAAGAAGTACATCGAGGACGGCCACTACGGCGGCAAGGGCTCTGACGCCCACAAGTCCGCGGTGACCGGCGATACCGTCGGCGATCCCTACAAGGATACGGCGGGCCCGGCGGTGAACCCGATGATCAAGATCACCAACATCGTGGCGCTGCTGCTGCTGGCGATCCTGGCGCACTGAGCGGCGGACACGACTGAAACGAGGCCCCGCGGTGAAAGCCGCGGGGTTTTATTTTTGAACCAGACGCGAACAACACGGAGATCAATCGATGTCGCTCTCATCCGCACGGAACTACGCGCTCCGCGCCTCCAAATCGCAGGATCAGAAGGAGGCCATCGAGCTGCTCTCGAAGGCGATCATGGAACTGGCGATGTCGATTGAAGCGACCGACGCCAAGGTCAAGAAGATCAACAAGTCTTCGTAGCGTTGGCCGCAACGTGCTCAGGAAACGTCGTGACGGCGGCTGTTACTTGACCTCCATCTGCAAGCCTTCCTTCTCGATGATCGCCGCGAACTTCTTCGTCTCGGCATCGACGAAATCGGAGAATTGCTGGGGCGTGCCGTAGTCGGCGCGCGCGCCCATGCCGGCGATGTTCTTCTTGACGTCGTCGCGCTCCAGCATCGCCTTGACTTGGCGGTTCAACTCGTCGAGCACCGGGGCGGGCGCGGTCTTCGGCAGGAACACGCCGAACCAGGACGAGACGTCGAACTTTGCCAGTTCCGGCGCGCCCTCGCGCATCGTCGGCAGGTTCGGTGCGGAATCGCTACGCTCCGGCGTGGTGACACAGAGGCCGTTGAGCTTGCCGTCCTGCACCTGCGGCAGCGACGGATAGAGATTGTCGAACAGGATCTGGATGTCGCCGGCGAGCCCGGCCTGCAATGCGGGACCGGCGCCGCGGAACGGCACGTGCGTCATCTTCAACCCGGTGAGCTGCAGGAACCAGGCACCGGTGAGGTGAGGGCTTTGTCCGGTGCCGGACGAGCCGTAGGTGAGCTTGTCCGGATTCTTCTTCAGAAAGGCGATCAATTCGGGGATCGACTTGAGACCGGTCGACGGATGCGCCGACACGATGTTCGGAATCCGGATCATGTTGGAGACCGGCTGCAACTGGTCGGCCTTGTAGGTCAGGTTGCGGAAGATGCTGTAGGCGATCGCGTTGGGGCCGGGATTGCCTATCAGGATGGTGTGGCCGTCGCCCTTGGCGCGTGTGACCTCGGATGTGCCGATGGTGCCGCCGGCGCCGGAGCGATTCTCCACCACCACCGACTGGCCCCAGAGCGGCTGCAAATGCGCCGCGAGCAGCCGCCCCATCACGTCGGTCGAGCCGCCGGCCGCCGCCGGCACGATGATGCGGACGGTCTCGGTCGGCCGCCAGTCACCGGCGCCGAGGCTCGCGCGCGGCAGGATCGCCGCGGCCGTCAATGCGGCCGTGCCCGACAATACCGTACGACGGGAAAATCTCTTGGCTGTCATGCGTTTACCCCCTGCTCAGGCTCTTGTTTGCGAGCAAACTAGGGGACCGCTTGCCCCTCGGGCAAGCGACAACTTGGCGCAGCGGCTTATGCTCTGGACTCCGGCTTGACGCGTTGTCTCACGCGAACCGGAGCCCACTTCGCTCGAAAACGCTCTAGTTGAAGCTCAGCAGCTTGAAGAGCGGTGTCAGGTAGGACATTTCCTGGCCCGACGTCGGCGTGGACCGGCTGACGAAGTCGAAGATCTTGCCGTCCTTCAGGCCGTAATTGGCCAGTCGGCGCACCTGCCGGTTCTTGTCGAAATAGACCGCGATCACGCGCTGGTCGATCACCCGCTGATTCATGAAGGCGACCGGGCGGGAGGTCCGTTGCGAGATGTAATAAAACACCTCGCCGTCCAGCGTTGCGACCGTCGAGGGCGTGCCGAGCACGATGAGCACCTGGTCCTGGCTCGCGCCGATCGGGATCTGCTCGAGCGCCCCCTCGGGCAGGATGTAGCCCTTCTGGAATTGTTCCCCGGCGCAGCCGCCGAGTGCGGCGCAGACGAGGCCAATCGCCGCGACGGCGCGGAGACGCGAAAAGAACCCGCGCGCGGAAGCGGCGCGAGACTGTCGTGAAAGAATGTGGTTCATCGGCGGAACTGATCCGTCCCCTTGCATCGGCCGAGGCATTGACGTACCGGGCAGCTCAATGGATTGCAATCATGCCGAGCTCCAATGGGCGACCTCTCAACAGGCGACCCTTTGGGGGACCGGCAGCCGGAACCCGTCATGCTTTGGCCGTTCAATCACTTCAGAAGACCCCGGGTGCCCGCGCGCAGCACCATTGAGACCATCTATGGCATGATCGTGACGCAGGCGCGAGAACCGTTGTTTTACCGTGACTTGGGCGTTCCGGACACGGTTAATGGCCGTTTTGACCTGCTTCTGATGCATCTGTGGCTGGTGCTGCGGCGACTGAAATCCGTCGAGGGCGGCGTCGCGCTGTCCCAGGCCCTGTTTGATCATTTCTGCATCGATATGGACGACAATCTGCGCGAAATGGGCGTCGGCGACCTCACGGTGCCGAAGCGCATGCAGGCGTTCGGTGAAGCCTTCTACGGCCGCACCGCGGCCTATGATCTGGCGCTGACCGACAGCGAGGCAGCCTTGGCCGAGTCGTTCTGCAAGAACATCCTCAACGGTCAGAACATCGACAAGGCCCGCGAGCTCGCCGCCTACGCCAAGGAGGCGATCAAAGAGCTGGCGCGCGCCGATCTCGCGGCGTTGGCCAAGGGTACCTGGCGTTTTCCGGCACCACAGCCTGCGGGGACGGCGGCATGAGCGGCGGCAGCACAGGGCAGCCCGATGCACGGCGCGACCGCGACCCCTGGCGGGTTCTCGTCAATGTCGCGCAGATTCCGGAGACCGGCCTGCATCGCGAGATCGCGGCCGACGAGGCGGCCCGCAAGGCGATGGCCGAAGTTGCCGAGTTGAGGGAGCTCGTCTCCGCGCGTGCAGAGTTCGACCTGCAGCCCAAACGCGACGGCAGCTACCACGTCACCGGCAGAGTTAAGGCCAGGGTCGGGCAGACCTGCGTGGTGACGCTCGATCCGATCGAGAACGAGATCGATGAGCCGATCGATGTGGTGTTCGCGCCGCCCGAGCAGATCCCGCAAATGGCCGACCTGGTCGACGACGCCGACGACAGCGATGAGGAAACGCCGGACCCGCCGGAGCCGATCGTCGGCGGCTTCATCGATATCGGCCGGCTTGCCACCGATGCGCTGTTTCTCGGCATAGACCCGTATCCGCGCAAGGTGGATGCGGTCTTTGAACAGAAGGCTGAAGCGCCTGACCCGGAAAATCATCCTTTCGCGGCGCTGAAGGCGTTGAAGGAAAAGCCGGACGGCAAGAAGCCCAAGGGAAGTTGAGGGCGCCTGGCGCCACATTTGCGGGGATGGCTTGCCTGCAAGCTTGCGCGAGCGGTGTTCCTAGTTACTTCAAATACGTGTCACAATACATTGAAATACAATGTATTTCTGGTATGCTCCGATGTGTTGCGTGACGGTTCGGCAGCTGCCTCATTTGCGGTCAAGAGGTTGTGTCGGACCGAGGACACGCTATTGTCGCGGCCCGGCCGGGACGCGAGTTGGTGTTTCGCCGCGCGCCGTTGACGGCGGTGACTTCAAGCTCGCGGTCTTCGTCTGAAGGCTGCGGGAAAGCAGGCTTCCGGGACGTTCATGCCTCAAAAGGTTCGAATAGCGCTTGACGCCATGGGGGGCGATGTCGGCGCTTCCGTCGTCATTCCCGGCGCCGCGATCTCGTTAAGCCGTCATCCCGACAGCGAATTCCTGCTGGTCGGGGACCGGGCCCAGATCGAGCCGGAGCTCGCCAAGCATCCGGCACTGAAGGCGGTATCGAAAGTGATCCATACCGACGTCGCCGTGAAGAACGATGAGAAGCCGAGCCAGGCGCTGCGGCGGACCCGAAGGGCGTCTTCGATGTGGCTCGCGATCGACGCCGTGAAGCATGGCGAGGCCGACGTTGCGGTCTCCGCCGGCAACAGCGGCGCGCTGATGGCGATGGGCAGCCTCAATCTGCGGACGCTCCCCGGTGTCGACCGCCCGGCGCTTGCGGCGGTGTGGCCGACGCTGCGCGGCGACTCTGTCGTGCTCGACCTCGGCGCCACGATCGGCGGCGACGCCCGCCATCTGGCGACGCTGGCGGTGATGGGCAGCGCCATGGCGAGCGTGCTGTTCAACCTCGAACGGCCGACCGTCGGCCTGCTCAACATCGGGTCCGAGGAGATGAAGGGGCACGGGGAAATCCGCGAGGCGGCGGAGATGCTGCGTGCGATGAACTCGACGCAGTTCAACTATATCGGCTTCGTCGAGGGCGACGCGATCGGCAAGGGCCTCGCCGACGTCATCGTGTCGGAAGGTTTCAGCGGCAACATTGCGCTCAAGGCCGCCGAAGGAACCGCGCGCCAGATGTTCACGCTGCTGCGCGAGGCCATGTCATCTAGCTGGCTAGCGCGGATCGGCTATTTGCTGGCCCGCGGCGCGTTCCAGAAGCTGCGCGACAAGCTCGATCCCAACAAGTCGAATGGCGGCCTGCTGCTCGGCCTGAAGGGCGTCGTGGTCAAGAGCCATGGCGGCACCAACGCGGAAGGCTTTGCCTATGCGGTGGATGTTGGCTATGAGATGGCCCACTTCGATCTCCTCACCAAGATCAATCAGATGCTTAATCGCGACGGCAGTGCGCTGGTGCAGGCGCAGACCGCGCAGGAGGCTGTCTCGTGACTGCTATACGTTCGGTAGTGCTCGGCTGCGGCTCATATTTGCCGGAGCGGGTTTTGACCAATGCCGAACTGGCCACCCGGATCGACACGTCGGATGACTGGATCGTGCAGCGCACCGGCATCAGCGAGCGCCACATCGCGGCCGACGACGAATTCACCTCGCATCTGGCGATCAAGGCGGCGCAGGCCGCGCTCGCCCACGCGCAAGTCGATGCGCAGTCGATCGACCTGATCGTGCTCGCGACCTCGACGCCCGACAACACCTTTCCCGCCACCGCGGTCGCCGTCCAGCACGGGCTCGGCATCAACCATGGCGTCGCCTTCGACCTGCAGGCGGTCTGCTCCGGCTTCGTCTTCGCGCTGGCCACCGCCGATAATTTCCTGCGCGCCGGCACCCACAAGCGGGCGCTGGTGATCGGTGCCGAGACCTTCTCACGCATCCTCGACTGGAACGACCGCGGCACCTGCGTGCTGTTCGGCGACGGCGCCGGCGCGGTCGTGCTGGAGGCGCAGCAGCATTCCGGCACCACCAGCGACCCCGGCGTGTTGACGACGCATCTGCGCTCCGACGGCCGCCACAAGGCGAAGCTGTTCGTCGATGGCGGGCCCGGCTCGACCAGGACGGTCGGGTATCTCCGGATGGAGGGCCGCGAGGTGTTCAAGCACGCCGTCGGCATGATCACCGACGTGATCGTCGACGCCTTCAACGCCACCGGCTTTACCGCCGAGGACATCACCTGGTTCATCCCGCACCAGGCCAACAAGCGAATCATCGATGCGTCGGCGCACAAGCTCCATATTGCGCCGCAGAAGGTGGTCCTGACGGTCGACAAGCACGGCAACACGTCGGCGGCCTCGATCCCGCTCGCGCTGTCGGTCGCCGTGAAGGACGGGCGCGTCAAGAAGGGCGATCTGGTGCTGTTCGAGGCGATGGGCGGCGGCTTCACCTGGGGCTCGGCGCTCGTGCGCTGGTAGCGTATCGCCAAACAGTATCGACAGGTTGCCGGTATCTTTCCTGCGCCTGGGCGCTGGTCACTGTTGACCATTGCGCGCTAAGCTTTTAATTTCAGTCAAGAAATTGTTCGCCGAGAGTGCGGGGCAGGCGATGACCACGGGAACCGGAAAAACAGTTACGCGCGTCGATTTGTGTGAGGCGGTCTACCAAAAGGTGGGTCTGTCGCGCACGGAATCGTCGGCATTTGTCGAGTTGGTGCTGAAGGAGATCACCGATTGCCTGGAAAAGGGCGAGACAGTGAAGCTGTCCTCATTCGGCTCCTTCATGGTGCGCAAGAAGGGCCAGCGTATCGGCCGTAATCCGAAGACCGGCACCGAGGTGCCGATTTCGCCGCGGCGGGTGATGGTGTTCAAGCCGTCGGCGATCCTGAAGCAGCGGATCAATGGCCATGTCGTCACCAATGGCGACGGCAGCAAGGCCGACTAGAGCGTTTTCAAGCGAAGTGGATACCCGGTTCGCGTGAAGAAAGCGCGGCAAACCTAGAATCCGGAGCCCCGTTCCGATTCAATCGGAACGGAAAGGCTCCAGGCATTGAGCTCAAAGGAGCGGGCATTTGGACAAGGCGCCGGATGCGTTCCGTACCATCAGCGAGGTCGCTGATGAACTCGATATTCCCCAGCATGTGCTGAGATTCTGGGAAACGCGCTTCGCGCAGATCAAGCCGATGAAGCGCAGCGGCGGACGCCGCTATTATCGCCCCGACGACGTCGACCTGCTCAAGGGCATCCGCCGGCTGCTGTACGGCGAGGGCTACACCATCCGCGGTGTGCAGCGGATCCTGAAGGAGCACGGCATCAAATCGGTGCAGGGCATCGCCGACCAGACCGCGGCGGTCTCGTTCGGCGCGGTCGAGGAAGCCGTCGGCAACAGCATGGCCGAGCCCGACGACCTCGAGAGCAGCGACGGCCTCGATTTCGACGGCGAGGAGGGTGATGGCGACGAGAAGGGGATCGACTACCGATTCGTCGATCCCGACGAGGATCCGATCCTGTCGACCTACAAGGCGCACGCCCAGCCGGGCAAGGCGCCCGCCGCGCCGCCGGTTCGTCCCTCCGTTCCGTCAGTCGATCGGGAGCGGCTCGAACGCGTGCTGCAGGAGCTGGTCGCCTGCCGACAGATGATCGACGCGGCGATGAAGGACGGCTGAGGCAAGGAAGCCTGCCGAGGAAACCTGCCAAGGGAACCGGCCTCGGAATACAGTCTTTGAGAGCCTGCCCCGCCTTGCGCGAACGCAGGATCGCAGCTAATGGAACGGCATCGGAGCGTGGCGCAGCCCGGTTAGCGCACTAGTCTGGGAGACTAGGGGTCGGAGGTTCAAATCCTCTCGCTCCGACCAAAATTCTCAAGAGAATCAAAGCCATTCCCGGGCAGTTGGTTTGCAGCCTATCGCCCGTTTGCAAATAGTTTGCAATTCTGTTCGCTGGCCGTTCTAGCAAGCACATGACCTGGTTCGTCTCTCACCCGACCAAATATCGGCACGCGATGAATGAGATCCCGAAACAAAGGGATCGCGGCGGAGCCATCATTGCTACCTCCATCCTTGAGGAACACTTGTTGGAGGCCATACAGTCGAGGCTGGAGCGCCACGCGCAGGTAGAAGGCAAAGTGTTCAGCGGATACGGGCCTCTAGCTTCGTTCTCCGCTCGGATCGATATGGGCCTATTGCTCGGACTTTATCCTGAAACAGGTCGCAAGAGACTGCACCTGATCCGTCGGATCAGGAACAATTTCGCCCACAGCATGCAACCGACCACCTTTAAATCTCAAAAGGGCGATTGCGACAAATTGACTTCGCGTCGATCCGCTTATCGGCAATTGCACAAAATGTTCGACGCCATTATCCAGACTCAGCCTCCGGTGCGATTTGCGATGTTTCGGAGCAGCACGAATCCTCGGACGCAGTTCATTCGAGCGGTTCAGCAAATGTGTATGTTGCTGTCCATGCAGATTGCTTTGGCCTCAAATTCAGTTCGCTGGGAAAAATCGGGGGACGGTGCACCAAAGCCAGCACGACCAACTGATGACGAAGGTGAGGCTAGGACATTGTTGCTGACCGGGTTGCATCGCGATAATTCTCAAGCTTCTTGATTGCGTTCGCCGCCAAAACGCCGCGCCGAGCCAAGTAGGCATCAATGACACGCTGCGCCTTGTCGACGGTCCAGGTCAGGGCCTCGGCGATCTCGGGCGCTGTGGCGCCGGCCTCGGCGAGCAATGTCGCCGCCGTGCCTCGGTTGTCGTGGAAGTTCAGGTCACCCGCGCCGACCGCGTCGGCGTCCTCCCGCCAGTGGTCATTGAAGTAGCGCTTGGTGTAGGCCTTCCCGGTAGGTGTCAGCATCACTAGGGCGCCGGCGCGAGTTAGGCCGTCCAAGTGCGCGCGAAGCTCGCGCGTGGCCGGTATCCAGACGAGTTTGCCGGTCTTGCTGGAGCGGATCTGAACCTGGGACCCGTTGTAGCGGGTCCAGGGGAATTTACGCACGTCAGAGGCCCGCATGGCCGTATTCCGGACCAGGATCATCGCCGTCGCCATGGCCGGCCGAGCACTCTTGATGAACTGCTGCTGCAACTCCTCGGACCACGTCTTGTCGGCCCGGTCGCTCTTGTAGAGGCGCTGGAAGCTGGGGATCGGGTGGTGCTTGATCCGCCGCTGCTCCTTCGCGAACGACAGGACGCGGCACAGCGCCGACATGAGATTGTCCGCCGATCGGCGCGACGTCTTGCCAAGGTCCTGGTGCCAAGCGAGGGCGTCGCTTGCGAAAGCGTCGGCGTCATCAACGGTGTTGAAAGTGTCTTCGGGCACGCCGCCCCATTGGCGCTCGATCCGCAACAGCTTCCAGTTATATTCGCGCCGCGAGGCCTCGCTGAGATTGGCGAACGTCGTAGAGGTGTCGAAGAGCCGGATCAGGTCAGTAACGGTTCGCTCTGTCTGAACCCGCTTTCGCTTCTCGGCGGCAGCATAGGTCTCGGCGAGGTTGCTGGGATCGAGGGGTAGCCCGGTTGCTCGATGGTAGAGAAAGACCTTTACGGAGCCGTCAGCGAGCTTCTTTTTGACGCGGTTGATGCCCTTGAGCCTAAGCGGCTTCATTCTGACGCGCATTCTCGGTTTTCCACCGCTGGTAGGGTGACAGGGTTCGCGATTCTGTCACGAGGCCCGACGCCCGGTCTAGCCATTGATCGATGGCCTTTCTGTCCCACCGGTTAGTGCCTGGGATGGCCGGGGGAACGATGCCCTTTTGCTGCCAGCGGTCGAACGCGGCAAGGCTGGTGCAGCCGCAATATTCGGCCGCCTCTCGCTTCGTCAGACCGCGCTTATCCACTGCGACACTTCCAGAAGATCAAACTTATGTCGCTAATATAGCGGTCGTCCGAAGGTTTGATCTCGGATTCTTTGGCTTCGCCGTAACATTACGCCTTCGGCAAAGGGACAACAACCTGACGGTGTGGCACCCTGCCACCTGCGCTAGGCCGTGAGGTTGCATCGTTTAACTTGGAAGCAATTTGAAAATGACCACAAAAGAAGCTGCGGAAAAGCTGTTGCATTCCCTCAAATCAACATCTGGTTCTAGGTTCAACGCCGCCAAACGGCTCGCCGCGAAAGATAGAGCCTTGACGAGAGTCACGGCATTCACGTCAGCATACCTAATTATCCTGACTGCGTTTCCATACTTCATCAAGGTTCCGACAGAAGTGGGAGACAATCTGAACTTCATCACGATTGTATTTTCTATCGTGATCTTGGTGTCGTCGCTGCTTCAATATTCCAGCGGAGACGTCGTCAGCGCTGAACAGCATCACCGAGCGGGGCTCGAAATGAGCGAAATCGCGCGCGAGCTAAGAATCAAAATGGCCTCCATTGACGAGGCCGAACTGGTCGTGCTCACGAGCCGCTACAATGCCACCTTACAGAAATACAGCATCAACCACGACGATGTCGATTTCCAGCGTTACCAGACCGAGAACCCTGAACAGTATCCGTGGTTGAAATGGTGGGATCGAGCCGGGATTAGGATCTCGACGAGCGCCGTGAAGCACCTCCACTCTGCGGTCTTGCTCCTCATAACGGTATTCTTCCTCGCCTTGATCTTCCTATACGCTTATCCGGCTCGGCTTGTGGCTCACGGCGGGTGAGCCCTAACCGTCTGATCCAAGTCACTGGAGCCGGGCGGCCTCAAGCGGCCAGACTCACGTGCGGCTAGATTGAGGTCGACCGGATGCCGCCGCGCTGGCACAGCGCCTGCCGATCATCTCGCCGGACCTGGCTCGGATCAAACGGCGCTAGGCGGTCAAGCAACCGCGCGGTGGATCTGATCGATATCGCTCGTAAGGACTAACGGCGCGGTCTTTATTTTTGGGAAGACGCTACCTAAGCTTGTGCGCTGCCAAAACGAGCTCGCCGCGGAGGGCGCACCTGGGGATGACGGAAGAGGAAAAACGCAACGAGCACCTCAAGCTCGCGGCCAACTGGGCAAACACCGTCGCCACCGGCGTCCTGACCGTAGGTGTATTCATCCCGACGGCAAACTTCATCTACGGGATTATGCCAACCGGAACAGAGGGTTGGAAGGTGTATGGCGGCGCCGTCCTTTGCGTTTTGATCGCCGGTGGTATACATAGAGCTGGTCATTGGTTCCTGGAGGGCCTGCAATGACGATGGACCAGGCTATCGCTCTACTGTTCCCGGCGCTCGCACTCGTCGTGGTGTGGGGCATGGGTGCATGGGTAAAGCACCGCTACGGCAGGCCCGTCGAAAAGAGTCCCGAAACTCCCGTTGCAACAGGGGTCGCCAAGCCCTTCAACATGGCGGGCAACTTCGAAGAGAACGCTAGACTGGCCTACGAGATAGGTCAGTTGATGCGCCCGCGCATTGAGATAGGCGCACAAGATGCGGCCATTGCGGCTGCGGGTAAGGCCGGCACCATCATAGGCGAGACGGTCTCCGTCTCGCTGCATAGGCGCTTCCAGGCCATCCATCAGGAACTCAACCGGCTCGAGGCTGAAGCCACAGAAAAGGCACGATCCTAATTGGCGACAGACGACCACTCGGCCTTCACTGAATTGGTGAATGCCTGCGCAGCGATGATCGCCGCTTAGGTTTCGAGCTTCGTCTCCAGTTGCCGGACGTAAGCCTCAAGCTCCCCGTTCAACTGGTGACCTTCTGCACCATGATGAATATGCCGGTGGCATGTTGGGCACACCGCTCCAACGGAAGTCGGATGGTCTGGTCCTCCATCCGATACACGCTTGATGTGGTGAGGTTCTAAATAGGGAGTGCCGTCTCTGCGCAAAAACGGCGCTGGTTTCTTGCATGCTTCGCAAACGCCATTGGCGCGCTTTAAAACGTAAGCTTTCACTTTAACGCTTCGAGCATAATACGTTCGTTGTGTTTCCTTTGATGGCGTCTTCTGCGTGGCTGCGGCCGCCAGGGCAAGCACCCGTAATTCTGAGAGAGACTTTTGGTCGAGCTCTGACTCCTGATCTGGATCTTCCGGCGCGGATTGTGCCTCGGCCGGGACGAGTTCGAAGACAATCGCCTTTCGTAGGGTCCCTTCGCGATCAGGAGCGTCGACCGTTTCCCAGCCCGCGAATGCGAAACATCCGACATAACGGTAGGTGCCCTTCGACCGCGTGGCTTCGAATAGGAGGAGATCCCGACCGTCAGCCAGATGATCTCGGATCGCGCGATTGCCGCGAATGAACGTCATGTCACCGCTTTGACCTTCGCCGGTGTATGCAAATATTCCGTCAGCCCTCCAGCCATCGGCGTAGCCGAATTGCTCGCCAGTTTCTCCGGTAAATAGGAAAACGAAGGGGCAGCCAGTGGGCGTCGCGATGCCGCCGCGCTCCTGACCGCCATAGATCTGATGAATGTCCCTCTGGCGGTGGTAGAGACTACCAATCTCGTATGGAACACCCGGGGGTTTTGTGTTGGAGGGCTCGGTGACACGGAACCTCAGCTCTCGGAGACGCCTGGCAACGGTTTTGTCACCACCGCTAAAGTCGCCAGGTGAGAGCCTTCGAAAGTTACCGCCTAGCTTGCCATGAGCGGCGCCGACGATTGCCTTGCTGTCGTATCGCTTGCCCTCGTGCTCAATGAAGTATCCCCGTGACCTACCAAAGCCGTGCTCCTGGAGAAATCGTTCTCTGCCGAGCCGATCAAACTCGGCGATCGTATCAATGACGGCCTCTCGCGTTAAATCTGCAAGCGCCACAAACCTCTCCCTCTCCAAGAAAACGCGTCAATCCTCGGTCGGAACGCTATATTGCATCTAGCAATCGCGAAAGAAGGGATCGACCGGTGGACCTACATCAACAAACGGGCTTTGAAGTGTTGGCGGCGAAGGACGACGATGGCGTCCAGAGAATCTACGTCGTCGGCAGCTTTTGGAATAACCTAATGGCTTTATTGCCTGACCAAGCGCTTCTGGTTGCCGCTGGTATCAAGCATTGTTGCCTTTGGGGAGATGGTTTCTCGGTGCTAACAGCATCGGGAGAGCAATTGGCGGTATTCCGATCGAGCGATCGGGTTGTCGTAAAGCGTGGCGACGTGCGCTCGATTCTAGATCGGAATCAAGGTCTACGTCTTGCTTCTGAACTGCAGGAACTCGCATCGCCTCTGCAGAGTGCAGCCTAGTAAAATTCCGTTTCGGTTCGATCACGATCGAGGCGCCACGTCGGACGTTGGCTGCGGCCTACCCGCGGCCCGAGGGGTGATCCGCACCAAGGGCACGGTAAACCGACGCTCGCCCGATTTTGAGGGCTTTAGCGATTGCCGAAGGTCCCATGCCTTCCGCCCGTAAACGTCGGACTTCAACCTGATCTATACTGGCTTTGCGACCCTTATAAACGCCTTCCGCTTTTGCTTTTGCTATGCCCTCGGATTGGCGCTCCTTTCGCAGATTAGTTTCAAACTCCGCAAACACCCCGAGCATATCCAGAAAACATTTGCCGGCAGCGGTGCTGGTGTCGATGGGCTGCTCGGTGGCGCGCAAGCCTGCCCCCCTCGTCTTTACGGCACGGACAATGTCCTGAAGATCGCCGATGCTTCGAGCCAGACGGTCGATCCTGGTCACCATGAGTGTGTCACCAGGCCGAAGAAAGTCGAGCACCGTTCGAAGCTCTTCACGGCTAGCGGCACTTGTGCCGCTCCGTTTTTCCGCCCGGACGACGTCGCAACCAGCGGCCTTTAGTGCAGCCTGTTGGATGGTGAGGTCCTGGTCGGTCGTGCTGACTCGCGCATAGCCGATAACGGTCATGAAACGTCCCTAATGTCTCACTTGGGTCTAGACCCCGAGACAGTGGTGTCTCATAAATCAAAAGTCAACCCTATTGGAACACCGGTTGTGTCTCAAATCGGTGACTCACGAGGGTATACCCATCCGAGACGAGGCCGATTCGGGTATGATCATCCGACTCTCCTTCAACGGGACGAGAGGCGCTTTGAGATGAATGAAGCTGAGGCCCCGTCGCCCAAAGACGGTTCCGCGACTTGTCGGCCGAAGTCCGAGACAATCGATGAGAAATGGGGGGCGTTGGCCCGACCAGCGGCTGCAGGAGACCTAGACGTTTCGGCGATTACTGAAGTGACCCGGATTACCGATCAGCGGCGGTCGGCAGTCGCTGAAGCCGTTCGAGCAGCGGCACAAGATGATGTGACGTCCTCAATCGCTCGAGCGGTGGAAATCGCCGACCAGCAGCGAGAAAGGTTCGCCAAAACTGTCCAGGCACAAATGGAACTGACGTCCTCAATTTCGAAAGCGTCGGAGATTGACGGGCAACGGCGATCGGCAATCGTTGGAGCCGTCCAATCTGCGGCAGAGGAGGAAGTGAGGTCTTCGATCGCGAGAGCGATGGAAATTGCAAAGCAGCAACGAGAGGAGACCTCGCTTTCCAAAATGGTTCAGGCGAACATCCGCGCAGCCCAGGAGTTTCGAAATTCGAATGCATTTCGACTGGCCGAGGAAGTCCGGAATTCAGACTCCTTTCGGCTGGCCCACGAACTTCGGAGCTCGAATGCGTTTCGCGTGGCCGAGGAGTTTCTGAATTCAGACGCGTTTCGCCTGGCTCAGGAAGCATTTCGACGGCTCCGAGAATCTCCGATGATCGGAGGCAATTGGGACGATCAAGGAAGTGCAATAGCTCGTGCGGTGCAAGGCCTTCAAAGTTCGCCGGCGCTGGCTTTCATCGAGCGCACCGAGCGATGGGCAACCCACGTTAGCGCAAGCGGACCACTATCGACCGTGGGGGCAGTCGCCGCGGAAGTCGATCGAATCCAACGTGCTGCAACCAGCATTTTGAATCTCGGCTCGGGTCTTGACCGGGCAACGGGAGGTCTCGGTTTCGCGGGTGAGATCGAGACCACTAGAATCAAGCTGGCGACATTGGCCGGTTCGTCCGACGTGCTTGGTTTCGCGGCCGACACCACCGTCGCGGCATATCAGAACCTGTTTGGGCAATGGCACACCAACCCAGGTCTGCCGACGCGGTTTTGGCAAGACGCCGAGGTGCGCCGGCGCCACTATCTAGAAGCTGAAGTCGATCTGGGTCTGATCGAGACGACGCCCGCCGCGGCCGTTGAGGTCGTGATCGAGAGTGGCCTCGCGGGAGGGGTGACATTCGACGGCGCTTCAGTAGCAGTGATCGAGGTCCCTGGAGCTTCGATGCAGATTCGCTCCTCCAACACGCGGTTGGATGCTTTTCGGTTGATTGAGGCCTTTGAGACGGCCTTGCGGACATTCATCACGCAAAAGCTTAGCTCGCATGCGGGACCTCAGTGGTTCAAGCATCGAGTGCGCGGTGAGCTGGTGGTTAAGGCGCGCAAAAACCGCGCTGCGGCAATGGCGAATGGAGAACGAAAGGTCGAGTTCATTGACTACCTCGACCTTGGCGACCTCGAGTCGATAATCTCGCAGAGAAAAAACTGGGAAGAGGTATTCGAGACGGTATTTCCGAACCGAGAGCGCCTCGTCCAGGATCTGCAGGCGCTGATCGCAACTCGAAGACCAACGATGCACACGCGACCGATCGATTCCGTGAGGTTAGTCGAGGCGATCTGCATCGTCCGACGCCTCACGCAGTGGATAGAGGACGACGGCGATTGGAGGCGAACGGTCGAAGCTGAAGACTGACCAGGAAGGCTCTCTCGATGGGCCAGGAAGTTTCAGTTTCGGTGGGCCTTCGAACCGATCAAGTTCGTCCCGCAGGCCAACAAGCAACCGAAAGAGCGCCATCCATGCCATCCAAGACTAAGGACACGAACTTCAAGATGGAGCACGACTTCCATCTCAACTTCAAGTTGGCTGCGGTGAGGAGAAGGATGAAGATGAAGGAGTTGCTGGAAGCATCATTCTTCGCTTACCTTCAGATGCACGGTGCCAGTGGCGAACTGGCGAAAGTCTTCGGTGACCGAAAAGCAATCACGGGCACGGGGCGGCTAGTGGAGATCACTCGGCAATGACGACCGTCCCGAGCCTGGACCAATCATAAGAACCGTCCCGGGATACGACTGCCCGACCGGCGCGCGCATCCGGAGGGCGGTGGATCGTCTGCCTGTTCCAGAGCATTGATTAAAGCAATTGTTTCCCATGCGGAGGATGGAAGAGGACATAGCTTCGCCGTCACCGGCTGAAGCCACGCCCATGCGTCTGGACGTTTAGAGTCTACCAGTCTCACCCAACCTTGCTGTTACCAGCAGGTCCGGCGGGGGTTGTCCTGTCCGCCTTTATGGGTCGCTTCGGCTCCTTTCGGAGCAACAACGCCAGGACAGTCACCAGACTGGGGGCAACTGCTTCCTGTGCAGGTTCGCGCGAGCGAGAGCCTGCTCCTGCCGACTTTGCCTTTCGACTCGGTCGGCTCTGCTGCATGCCTTTGCAGCGATCTTCGGATCTGCCTTAGCCCGCACCGACCCTGACTAGGTCCGCGGAAGGTGAACACCGGCTGTGATGAGGGGGATGTCGGGGCGATCTGGTCTGGAGCGTCGAGCGCGCAACTATTATCGCGCGCCTGCTGACGTATGACAAGCTGGAATTGCGCCTTGAAAATATTTGCTTGAGCACAGCGCGCACGGGAGTCCAGTAGACCGTTTTTTTCTAAGACTTCGCCCTTCGGAAATGCGCAAGCCTGCCGCGCGGAGGTGCAAAGGGCGCGCTATTAGGTTGCCCCTCGCACCAGCCGAGGTCCCTTGGGAGCCGAAACAACCGTGCTCGCCCCTTCGTAGGCTTCAAGATCGATGACTTCGATTTCGTCGCCATCGTCGCCGTCTTCTTCATCTACAGGAGCGGGGCCGCAGCCTTCTTCTTCCTCGTCTTGTTCCCGCATTGCTGCGATTTCCTGGGCCGTGAGGTCCTCGAATACCAGGATGGGCAACTCGTCGGACAACGCGCTGTCCTTATCGAGACCCAGCGCCCTCCATTTGAGCTCGTGCACGCGCTCCAGGCCGGCAGCAGCTAGGGAAAGTGCCTTGATCGCCGACGCTGCCTTGAGCGCCTGAGACGGATCCTTCTGCGCAGCTACGAGCTGGGCCATGATCAGATCTTCGACGATTACGGCGTTTTGGTATGCAGCTTCCCGAGTGGCTTTTGCCCGCACCGTGGTTTCATCCACGTCGGGGAGGGTTTGTTGAAAGACCTTCTGCTTGACAGCGGCGACGAGCTGGGCGGCTTTCGCACCCTTCTCGATCCTTTTCTTTGAGAAATGAGACTGGAGTGCCCGTCTGCTGACGCCATAGCGTGTCTCGAGATCATGCAGGCTTACGTCACCGCTTTCCCACAGGGCCTCGATTTCCGACCAAGTTGTCTGGTCGACGCGAACGTATTTGCGCTTACTCGATGGCACTTCCGGCATGTCGCTACTCCAAGCATCCATTCTACTGCAGCCTGGAGTCTGAGGCACGTGAATTATCAATTTAAACGAGAACAGAGGATGGTTTGCAAACGAGATAGAATCTCGAGCAAAGTCAGTGCGGCCTCGATCTCTTAGTTTGCGAGAAAGCGCAGTGTTTTCAGTAGATCTCCCGCGCCTGGGAGACTAGGGGTCGGAGGTTCAAATCCTCTCGCTCCGACCATTTTTCTCAAAATTCGTTCGGTGTGGCTTGAAGCGGGCGCGCATCGCTCGCCGTCGGCTTGCGATTGGTTGCCAATGCTGTTCGCCCGTCGCGGAAAGCTGAGCGCGGAAGCCAACACGCTGTCGTTAATATCGAGCAAACGCTCGTTGAAGAGGCAGCACCAAGCCGATCGCATCGGCGGCTGTCGTTGTCGATGAACAATCGTTCATGGAACGCCACTGATTTCAGGCGGTTAGTTGCGGGGCGCATTTTGGAGGACAAAATGAAGCACGCAATCATCGTCCTTTCCGCGGCATGCCTGATGGCTTCCGCCCCGGTTGCTTTTGCACAGGGCGTTTCGAGCAAATCACCTGGACAAGAGATGCAAAAGAAGGGCTCCAAGAAAGGCAGTCACGGCGCTTCGGGCTATGCACCCGGGCACGAGATGCAGGCACGAGGATCGAAAGCCGGGAGCCCAGGGGCCTCTGGCTACGCCCCTGGTCAGACGACGGGGTCGGGCAGCGGTATGACCGGAGGCAGCTCGACCAGGTCCAGATAGTTACACTGTAAGTTTTTCGGGGCCCCGGCCTTCAGCGCCGGGGCTCCTTTTCCATAGCCCGTTCACGGATCGACCGCGGCTTGGCCCGTTTCATGCTTTCCATTGAGGGGCAAATGGGGGGCCAACATGATTGCTGAACACTTTCTGGTCTGGGCTGCGCTGCTGAGCGTTCTCGCCTTCCTGGCGTTCCAGTCGCCGGGGCGCGGACACCGATAAGTCTCCGCTTCCAACGCTTCGCGAGGTGAGCGGCGCGATCGTGCCGGTTGCCAGTCGTCCCGTCCGCTGCAGAGCCGGTCGCCTCAGGCCTCGGCTTCCATCGCAACAATCAGGCAGGCCTTTTCGAGGCGGTTGGTGAGCATCGAAAGCTTGGCCGTGAACTCGGCCAGCTCCGGCTCGCTGAACTCCTCGAAAACGGTTTTCTTGAACGCCTTGTGCTGTTCGGCGAGGCCCGCGAGGTGCTTTTTGGTCTTGTCGGTCAGCGACAGCCGGACCACTCGCGCATCGGCCGGGGAGGGCGCGCGCCGCAGCAGCTCCTTCTGCTCGAGCAGCTTGGACTGCGTGGTCACGAACGACGGATCGACGTGCAGCAGCTTCGACACCACGTTGATCGGTACGCCGTCATCCTTGTCGAGATCCGAGATCGCGATGAGAATCATCCATTGCGGACCGCTGACGCCAAGCGACTTGCCCCAGAACTGACGGACGCGCTCCAGATGCGAGTTGATGGCCGAAATCTCGAGCGTGAACCGCTTGATGATGTCGAGATGTTCGATGGCGCGCTGGCGCGTCGAATCCTTCCTTGTCACTGACACAGCTTCCTCTTCCCTCGGGCGCCGACTCAGCTTTGTGCTGATTTATTTCTTGTTTTCCGCGCTGCAGTAGGTTTTTTCCCGCAAGCCGCCAACGAACGCAAGTGAACGTAAAGTAATTATGATGGTCGTGTGACGGTTGGACTATTTGGGATGTGACAAGTTTTCTCAGGTAGGCAAAGGGCTTACAGGCAGCGTTGCCGGCGAGACACAGTGTGGCCGCATTCGCATTCCTGACTTTATAAACTATTTTGATTGGCGAACTCGCCAATGCATATTGAACCCGGCGGTAGGGGAATCTCGATCGTCCCGTTGCGGTGATCGTTCAAGTCCGTCGCACACCACAGATTGATCTGAGGGTGCGGGGTTTGGGGAAAACGGTCTTGGACAATGCGGGAGGATCACGGGGCGCTCGCGGCCTCGGACTCTCCGCATATGAGCAACTTGGAGGTTTAATATGAATTTGAAGAGCCTTATCCTGGGCTCGACGGCTGCGCTGGTCGCGGTCGGCGGGGCACAGGCGGCCGATCTTCCCGTCAAGGCCAAAGCGGTCGAGTACGTGAAGGTTTGCTCGCTTTACGGTCCGGGCTTCTACTACATCCCCGGCACCGACACCTGCATCAAGCTGGGCGGCTATGTGCGTGCTGACGTCGTGGTGAACGGCAACAGCGTGTACGGCGCGAACTACAACGGCGCCAGCGGTGCCAACAACCGTTTCACGAACGGCTACACCTGGCGTTCGCGTGAAGACTTCAACATCGATACGCGCACCGCGACCGAATACGGCGTGGTCCGCACCTATTTCGATGCGGTGTTCACCTGGACCTCCGACACCTATGCCGGCCAGGGCAACGGCTCGACCGTGTACTCGGCGATCGGCTCGTCTTCCGCGCCGAACAACGCCGGTTCGGGCAACGTGGCTGCCGGTACGGTCGGCGTCTACTACGCCTTCATCCAGTTCGCCGGCTTCACGATGGGTAAGGCGGTTTCGCAGTTCGCTGCCCCCTGGAACGGTTATCCGGGCAACAACTACGACGCACTCGTCGGTGGCGTGAACACCACCAACGGCATCAACCAGTTCACCTACACCGCGCAGTTCGGCAACGGCGTGTCGCTCGCTCTGTCGGCGCAGGACCAGGTTGCCTACATGCAGGCTGGCGTGAACAACCTCGGCGTCGGTGGTGCTTACGGCTCCAGCGATTACGCCGGCACGATCGCTCCGGACTTCGTCGCTTCGCTCAAGGTCGACCAGGCTTGGGGTATCTTCCAGGCGTCGGTCGCCGCGCATGACAACCACGCTGCCTACTATGGCGGCACCGAGTTGACCGGTCATCCCGACGACAAGTGGGGTTGGGCTGGTGCGTTGGCCCTGTCGATCAAGAACATCCCGACCGGACCCGGTGACACCATCAACATCCAGGGCGTCTACACCGACGGTGCGACCCGTTACAACATCCAGGAACTGGCCAGCCAGGCCGGCGCGATCGCCATCTTCGGCGGTTCGAGCCTGCCGGGCGTCTATGGCAGCGTTGGCTTCGGTACGGCACCCGACACGGTGTTCGGCCCCGGCGGTCAGCAGCAGTCCATCAAGACCTGGGGTATGCGCGGTGCGTACACCCACAACTGGGATCCCTACTGGAACACCAGCTTGTACGGTGCGTTCGCCGCTGTTTCGTACAACGACGCGGCTAAGTCGCTCATCTGCGGCGTTGGTGGCGTCGGTGGTTCGTTCCGTGCCGCATTCGCTGGCGGCGCTGGCGTGACCGCCTGCAACCCCGACTACAACATCGCGCAGATCGGCGTGATCACCCGTTGGACCCCGGTCAAGAACCTGACCTTCTCGGCCGACGTGACCTACTCGCACCTCGATCAGAAGTATGCCGGTATCATCACGACGTCGTCGACTGCTATCGGCAAGCCGACCGCGACCTACGAGCTGAAGGATCAGGACACTGTCCAGATGCTCTTCCGCGCTCAGCGCAACTGGTAATTCCGGTTGATCTGATCACGATCCAACAGAACCCCGGCAGGCAACTGCCGGGGTTTTTCTTTGCGAAAGATTCTAAGGAGAGCTGCGCTGCGTCAATTCGGTCCACGCGAACGACGAAGACGAGCCATGCGATTCATTCGCCGCAGACTTATTTACTTACCTGATCTACTAAACTATATACGCCACGGCCAACACATTGAATGATGGCTCTTAGCTAGCTGCTAAGCTTCCCAAACCTCCGGCAATGCCCTGCCGGAGGTTTTTGATTCAAGGCCCAGCCGTCGCCTTGCCGATTCGATGCCGTCAAGATTTGACGGAATCGATCCGCAGTGCATTCTCGCCATTGATGGGACGCTTCAAGAACAGCCGCCTGGCGCGCATGAGCAGCGGCCACTATTGCCTGATCCGGGATCTCGGGCTGGTGAAGGGCGGCAAGGGATTGCGGCACCATGAGGTAATCATCGATTTCTCCTGGCGCGGCCTGCTCAAGCTGGCCCTGAGCGCGGGTGCCGGCGTCCTGCGGCGGCGCGCGTCCGTGCGCATCGAGACAGCCGAATAGCACGGGGCCGCGTCATGACGCGGCTTGGCCTGCGGCCAGGATGCGCGCGATCATCGCGTGAGTCTCACGCTTCGTGAACAAGCATTCGAATTCGAGCGACGTGATCGCAGCATTGTCAGAGCTTCGCCCATGACGATCGCACGCTGTGCCACGCCGCGCGCTGCGCTGTGCGCCGATTGCGATCAACGTAGTTCATCTGTGCAGGTGCTGTCGCGCTGCTTCGCTGGTTTTACCTCGGCAGCTGCGGCCGCGGTGGAAATTTCGGCCGCGATCGCCATCAGCGTTGTCGCGACCAATCTGTTCAGGATGTGCACGATCATGGTCTCCGATTGTCGATGTCGGATTGTTCGCAACGCGGAATGATTTCGTTACGCGGCCACCGTCTCAACCCGCTGCAGGCGGCTCACTTGCGCGTGAGGCGGCGCCGTTGCTGGGCGACAATTCGGTGATGTAAGGTGCCGCAGCCAAGCGGTTGGGGCTGCGATCCGCGCTCCGGCCGAAACAAAGAAGAACAGGGCAAGAAAAATAAGGGAAGGAACGGATCTCACATGAAGGATTTCGCCGGAAAGATTGCCGTCATCACCGGTGGCGGCACGGGCATGGGGCGCGAGCTGGCACGGCAGCTCGTTGCCGAGGGCTGCAATGTCGCGATGTGCGACGTCTCGGCCGAGGCGATGGCCGAGACCAAGCGGCTGTGCGAGGTCGAGAAGCTGCCGCAGGGCCTGCGCATCACGACGCACGTTGCCGACGTCTCGATCGAGGATCACTACAAGCGCTTCCGCGACGAGCTGATCGAGCAGCAGGCGACCGACAAGATCCACCTGCTGTTCAACAACGCCGGAATCGGTGGCGGTGGCAGCCTGTTCTCCAACACGCGCGAGCAGTGGGAGCGCACCTTCAACATCTGCTGGGGCGGCGTCTATCTCGGCGTCCGCACCTTCCTGCCGCTGTTGGTGAAGGCCGACGAGGCGCACATCGTCAACACCTCGAGCGTCAACGGCTTCTGGGCCTCGGTCGGCATGGGCGTGTCGCACACCGCCTACAGCGCGGCGAAATTTGCCGTGAAGGGATTCACCGAGGCGATGATCAATGATCTCCGGCTCAACGCGCCGCATGTGAAGTGCTCGGTCGTGATGCCCGGTCACATCGGCACCTCGATCGTGTCGAACTCGCGCAAGGTCCAGAACGGCTCCGACCAGCTCAACGCCGACGAGCTCAAGCAGGCCCGTCAGCGTCTGCAGGGGCAGGGGATCGACGTCGCCAAGATGTCGGACGCCGACATCCAGCAGCTCGCGCTCGATCGTGCCCGCATCTTCCACGACGAGGCACCGACTTCGGCCGCGGCCGCCGCCAAGATCATTCTCGACGGTGTGAAAGCCGAACGCTGGCGCATCCTGGTCGGCGACGATGCGCATCTGCTCGACGAGCGCGTGCGCAAGACGCCGGAACAGGCCTACACGCCGGAGTTTTATCAGGACCTCGTGGCAGCGACCGGGTGGAAGGTCGGCTGAACGGCCGTCCCGCATCGCGTGCGGGACGGCTTCACTCAAGCGCTATCCGCGCATCGCGCGTTGGCGCGATCCCGCTTGATAGGCGAGGCGGTAATGCCCTGAGCAATAGGGCATCCCGCCGAGCGGTGTGTTGCCGCAGAAGCAGAAATCATCGGCGCCCGGGGTGCTGATCGGCCAGCGGCAGCGCTGCTCGCTCAGCTCGAGCAGCGAGCAGCTGTTGGCGCTGACGATCGGGGCGTCGTCGGGCTCCTGCTCGTAGACCGCCTGGAGCAACCGGAGCTGCTGCTTGGCAGTCGCCCGTTGCGCGGCGTGGGCGGCGGATTTCTTGCGCCGCGCCCGACGTTCGTCCGGCGTCGTGCGTGTGAGGTTCAGCCGCGACAGCTTGCCGATCACCGCATTGCGGCTGACGCCGATATTGACGGCGATGTCGCGGCAGGAGAGGCCGGCTTCAAAGTAGATCTTGAGTTGGTCGACGCGCTCCGGCGTCCAGGTCTCTTGGATGGCAATCATCTGACGGTTCCACGTTCTGTGTTGAACCGCCGCGCCGGCACACGCGCCCTTAGTTCTTGAGCATGATCTGTTCGGAAAACCGGTTTCCACTTTTCCGGATCATGCTCTCAGGGCGTGCGGCCGTTGTCGCGGATTGCAAGCAACCCGTCCTTGATGGCGAGCCGAATGCCTTCCTCGATCAATGTCCGTGCGACGCCCGGGACGCTCGTGCCGTGGGTGCCCTGTCTCACCAGCTTCTCGAGGTATCCGATGGTCGAGAGCGCCAGCGTGACCGGGACGCGGTCGGTTTCGGCCTTTTCCGTAGCCATGGTGAAACGCTTAACCCCGAACGCCTGTACTGAAAAGTATCTATTTAGAGTCTATTTAGGAATAAGGCGGTTCGTCAAGCCGTGGGCGGCAAGAAACAGCCAGCCGCGTCCAAGCGCGCTGGAAGCGAGTTCCAGCGCGCGGGTGTCATCGAATTATTGAGGTAGATGAAGGTGTTAGGGCCGTAACTCGACCTTGACCGGGAACTTCTTGAGAAGCCGCTCAGCCTTCTCGGCCTTGTCCGGAGGCGCGCTCACCCTCAGGTACAGTCCGCGCGACGGGTCGGTGATCGCGTCGACAGTGACCTCGCCGGACAATCCTTCCAGCGCCAGCAACTCGCGCGCGGCCTCGCCGGCGGCGATCTCGCGCAGCTTCGGCTTGAAGATCTTGCCGACCGGAGTCACCGGCATCTCCGGAATCACCGACACCACGCGCGGGCGCGCCGGCGGCTCCAGGATGTTGTCCTGCACGAAGGCGGCGAGCGCGTTCGGATCGATATGGGTGCCGGGCTGCGCCGAGACGAACAGCATCGGCACTTCGCCGGCGTAGGTGTCGGGACGTCCGACGGCCGCGGCAAGCGCCACGCCCGGAAACGCCAGCGCGGCGTCCTCGATCGCGCGCGGATCGATGTTGTGGCCGCCGCGGATGATGACGTCCTTGGCGCGGCCCATGATGTAGACGAAGCCGTCGGCATCGATCCGGCAGATGTCGCCGGTGCGCAGCCAACCGTCGCGGAACGCCTCCTCGGTCTGCTTCTTGTCGACATAGCCGGCGAACACCTGCGGGCCCCTGGTCAGCAGTTCGCCGACCGGCGAAGGCCACGGTCCCGTGTGGAGCTTGCCGCCGTCGAGGATCGCGAGTTCGACCAGCGGATTGCGGGTGCCGACGCTCTCGGCGCGCGGCTTCACACCGTGCACATCGTGAGTGATGGCACCGGCGAGTTCGGTCATGCCGTAGAGCTGCTGGATGCAGGGGCCGCCCCAGGTCGCAAGATAACGCCGCTCGATCTCCGGCGGGCAGATCGAGGCGCCGGTGGCGGTGACGCGCAGGGTCGAGATGTCGCTGTCCGCGACCGGGATATCGGCGAGGGCGCCAAGTATCGTCGGCACGTTGCCGGCGATGTTGATGCGGTACTGCTCGATGATCTGCCAGAAGTGCCGGACCAGCGCCGGATCGCGCGCGCCGGCGGGACCGGGGATGACCATCGTCGTGCCGGCCGCCAGGGAATTGGCCGTGGTGCAGAAAAGGCCGCCGACATGGAACAGCGGCATCGTGATCATCGCGCGCTCGCCGCGATGGAAATCGAGCGCCATCCGCGAGGATACGGTGGAGGCGACCATCGCGCGGTTGGTGAGCCGCGCCACCTTGGGATGGCCGGTAGTGCCGCCGGTCGGGAGCATCACGGCGACGCGGTCGGCCTCGCTCATGTCCTTGGACTTGCCGTAGTCGTCGCGCCAGGCGGGATCAGGCCGCAGCACCTCACCGTCGAAGGCGATGCTGCCGTCGAGCGGCACGATCACAATGTGCTTCAGGGAAGGTACCTCGCGCTGCAGGCCCTCGACCCTCTCATAGAGCCCGCCTGGCATGCCCGGCGGCGGCGCCAGCAACAGCTTCGCGTGGATCGCATTGAGCTGGGCGACGATCGCTTCGCGCGTGAACAGCAAATTGAGCGGCTCGGCGACGCCGCAGGCGGCTGCGCCGAAGATCGCGACGACGGTCGCGGGGCACGCCGGGAGCAGGACAGCCACCGCGTCGTCCTTGCCGATGCCGTGCTTACGGAAATAGGTTTCAGCGGCCTTGATGCAGCCCATCAAGTGATCGTTCGAGATCACGACCGGGTTGGGATCGAGCGGCGAGCGCAGATAGATCGCGGCTTCAGCGTCCGGAGCGCCCTGCGGGCCGCGGGCAATGAGGTCGAGGATGCGCGGGCATGCCGCGAGCGTCTCCTGCATTTCCCTGTCGCGCGCAGCCTCGTCGGCCGGCGAAAGCCTGTCCTTCAGCATATCCGTCCCCGTCCATTCTTGTTCGTTGGGACGGGGATTGTATCGAGCCGTGCTCGCGGAACACAAGTGCGGCCATAGCACTCAGTCATTCCGGGGCGGCTCGCCGAGCCGAACCTCAGGTGCGCGAATTGCGCACCGGGGAGTCTCGAGATTCCGGATTCGATGCTGCGCATCGCTCCGGAATGACGTGCGTGGTTACCCGTGGACCACCGATTTGGCGATCATGCAGTGGATGCCCTTGGAGCCGTTGACCGTCTGCGTCACGCGCAGGTCGGCGGCCAGGCTGCACAGCGTGTAGGCGTCCTCGCGCGACAGATTGCGCTTCTCGCCGAGCAGCACGATCATGTCGCGCAGCGCCCGCACCACGCACTGGTCGAGATCGGGATCCATCGCCATGGTCATGTAATGATCCGCGGTCTCTGCGCGCGGATAGGCGAGCTTGATATCCTTGCGCAATGTGAGGCGGAAGCGGCCGGTCAGCGCGGTCTCGATCGCGGTGACGCAGACCTCGCCGTCGCCCTGCACGCCATGGCCGTCGCCGCAGGAGAACAGCGCGCCCGGAACGAACACCGGCAGATAGAGCTTGGCGCCGGCGCCGAGCTCCTTGTTGTCGAGATTGCCGCCCATCGCGCGCGGGATCAGCGAGGAGATCCGGCCCCAGGCCGGCGGCGGCGACACGCCCATCACGCCGAAGAACGGCTTGAGCGGCAGATCGAGCCCCCAGGGCATACGGCCGACCATGCGCCCGCGATCGAGCGGGATGTTGAGGACGCGTGTTTCGTGGAAATCGTCGGGCAGGGTGCCGGACAATGGCTTGATCAGATTGTAACCCCAGTCCTGTCGCAGCTGAACGTCGAGAATATCGACCTCGAGCACGTCGCCGGGTTCGGCGCCGGCAACCGCGATCGGGCCGGTCAGAATGTGTCCGGGTACCATCCGCTCGCACTTCGCATGGATCTCGTCGAGCTCCGGCGGAACGAAGAATTTGCCGCGGTCGGGCACCACGTCCGGGCCGCCGCTGACGGTTTCGATCGTGATCTCGTCGCCGCTCGCAACGGTCAGAACCGGTTTCAGCTTGGCTTCAAAGAAGCCCCAATGGCAGGTTTCAGGGCTCGACTTCAGATGGTGATGGGTCATGTGACGGCTTTTGATTGGTTTCCCAGCAGCGTATGACGCTGTAGCAGAACTTCGCAGGGGCTTCTCTTGTTTTTTGTGCTCTCCAAGACGCTCGGCATCGTGCTGCTGCCGATCAACTTCCTGATCGGTATCGGCGTGATCGGCACCGTGCTGCTGTTGACGCGGTTTGCGCGCCTCGGCCGCAGGTTGATGGTGACCGCGCTGCTGCTGCTCGCGATCTGTGGCTTCTCGCCGCTCGGCGATGTCCTGATCTCCATTTTGGAGCAGCGCTTCCCGCCATGGGACGCCTCGCGCGGCGTGCCGGACGGCATCATCGTGCTCGGCGGCTCGATCGATGCCGATCTGTCGGTTGCGCATGGCACGCCGGTGGTGCGCAGCGCGGCCGATCGCGTCATCGCGGCGGCGGCGCTCGCGCGCAGATATCCGAACGCGCGCCTTGTGTTCACCGGCGGCAGCGCGAACCTGATCTCGAACGATGCGCGCGAAGCCGACTATGCCGCCGAGATGTTCGAGGGGCTCGGCATTGCCAGGTCGCGATTGATCATCGAGCGCCGCTCGCGCAACACGGTGGAGAACGCCGAATTCTCCAGGGCGCTGGTCGATCCCAAGCCGGGCGAGCGTTGGCTGCTCGTCACCTCGGCCTACCATATGCCGCGCTCGGTCGGGCTGTTCCGCAAGGCGGGATTCAATGTCGAGGCCTATCCGGTCGATTGGCGCGTCGGCGATGTCTTCAGCTTCGCGACGCTTGCGATCGACGGCCTGTCGCGCACTGATCTCGGCGCGCGGGAGTGGATCGGGCTTTTGGCCTATCATCTGGCCGGCAAGACCGACGATTTGTTGCCGGGACCGGCTGCACGTTGAGGCGTAGGCACTTGTCGCCTCCAACGGCCAATCCTAACATCAAATCAACAGGCGGCGCCAAGCCGCCGATCACGGGAGTTTTCGCCATGCAACAGCAGACACCGCCGGAACAGTTCGACCTCGGCGCAATCGTCGCCGACCTGAACAACCTGCTGCGGCTGAAGACCACGGTCATCGGCATCAAGATGTTCGCGCGGGTCGAGGAGATGGAGGCGATCCCGAAGATCCGCCGTCCATCGGCGGTCCACACCACGGACCAGATCGTCAGCATGGCCTCGCGGCTCGGCTGGACCGTCGGCATTACCGGCGACGATCTGGTCGGCGCGCAATGCCGCGCCGTGATCGGGCTCGCACCGCAGGACGAGAAGTGGCTTGCCGGCGAGAACTATGTCGGCGTCTGGCATGGCACCGCCGAAGACGCGCGCAAGCGCCAGGAGGCGCTCGACGTGGTGCCTTACGGCCAGTACCAGGCGATGGCGGTGAGCCCGCTGACCAGCGGACGGCTCAACCCGCCCGACATCTGCCTCGTCTATGCGACGCCGGGACAGATGATCATCCTGATCAACGGGCTTCAGTATACCGGCTACAAGAAGTTCGAGTGGGGCGTGGTCGGCGAAACCGCCTGCGCGGATTCGTGGGGGCGGGCGCTGAAGACCGGCGAGCCGAGCCTGTCGCTGCCATGCTTCGCCGAGCGCCGCTATGGCGGCGTGCCCGACGAGGAGATGCTGATGGCGCTGCCGCCGGCCTATCTGGTGAAGGCGATCGCCGGCATGAAGCAGCTCGCCAAGAACGGTTTGCGCTACCCGATCGCGCCCTATGGCATCCAGGCCGACGTGCGCGCCGGCATGGGCGTCTCGTACAAGAAATAGCGCATTGCGTTGCCGCGCCCGCGATGACAAAAGGGCGCCCATTCGCTGCGCAGGGAGCCTGATGCATGTCCTCGTCGAAACTCGACATCGTCGTCTATGGTGCGACCGGCTTCACCGGCCAGCTTGTCGCCGAATATCTCGCGGCGCATTATCGCAACAGTAGCCTGACATGGGCGATGGCCGGGCGCAGCAAGGACAAGCTCGCCTCGGTACGCGACGCGATCGGCGCGCCCGCCGACACGCCGCTGATCGTCGCCGATGCCGGCGATGCCGCCTCGCTGAAGGCGATGCTAGCGCAAACCAGGTCTGTTATCTCGACCGTCGGACCGTATCAGCTCTATGGCAACGAGCTGATCGCGGCCTGCGTGGAAAGCGGCACCGACTATTTCGATCTCTGCGGCGAGCCGATCTGGATGCGGCAGATGATCGACAAATACGAAGCCGCCGCGAAGGCCAGCGGTGCGCGCATTGTGTTCTCCTGCGGTTTCGACTCGGTGCCGTTCGAACTGGGCGCGTTCTTCGTGCAGGAGGAAGCGAGGCGCGTATTCGGCGCGCCGGCGCCGCGCATCAAGGGCCGCGTGCGCGACATGCGCGGCACGCTGTCCGGCGGCACCGCGGCGAGCGCCAAGGCGACCTTCGATGCGGTCGCCAAGGACCTCAGCCTGGTTGCGATCCTCAACAACCCTTTCGCGCTGACGCCGGGCTTCGAGGGTCCGAAGCAGCCGCGCGGCAGCAAGCCGGCCTATGAGGAGGATTTGCACTCCTGGACCGCGCCGTTCATGATGGCGCTGATCAACACGCGCAACGTGCACCGCTCCAACATGCTGATGGGCTTTCCCTACGGACGGGACTTCGTCTACGACGAGATGGTCCTGACTGGCCCGGGCGAGAAGGGCGAGGCCAACGCCAAGAAGGTCATGGCGTTGAATTCCGAGAAGACCGGCCCAAGCGCGCCGAAGCCGGGCGAGGGGCCGTCAAAGGAGGAGCGCGAGAACGGCCGCTACGATCTGCTTTATCTCGCGGTCGCGCCTGACGGCCGCATGGTCCGCGCCGGCATCAAGGGCGATCGCGATCCCGGCTACGGCTCGACCTCGAAGATGATCTCGGAATGCGCGATCTGCCTGCTGCGCGATACACCCGACGTCGCCGCCGGCTTCTGGACGCCGGGAGCCGCGATGCGGCACAAGCTCATCAGGCGCCTGATCGATCACGCCGGGCTGACCTTCGAGGTCGAGAAGTAGCTTCGCTTACCTCGCCCCGCTTGCGGCAGGGGTGTCCGGGGAATGATTCACTGTGTCGCGGTGCATGCTCGGCAGGACCGAGGCAAATCGGTCTTTTCTGGTTGTCGAGACACAGAGGGCCGAGCATGCGATATCG